>NZ_JBEUOQ010000004.1:0-527987 GCF_040489275.1 Rhodococcus baikonurensis
CTCCACGACATCTTCACCGACCAGGCCATGGGCCTGCTCACCGAACAAGTCAACCAACAAGACTCCGCCCACATCACCCGCGAAGAACAGGACGCCTTCGCCGCCGCCTCACACCAGAACGCGGCCCGCGCCTGGAAAGACGGCTACTTCGACAACGAAGTCGTCCCCGTCTCCATCCCCCAACGCAAAGGCGAGCCGATCGTCTTCGCGCAGGACGAAGGCATCCGAGCCGACACCACCACCGAATCGCTCGGCAAGTTGCGCCCCGCGTTCAGCAAGGACGGCACCATCACCGCCGGCTCCGCCTCCCCGATCTCCGACGGCGCCGCCGCCGTGATCGTGATGAGCAAAACCAAAGCCGAAGAACTCGGCCTGACCTGGATCGCGGAAATCGGCGCCCACGGCGTCGTCGCCGGACCCGACTCCACCCTCCAGTCCCAACCCGCCCGCGCCATCGCCAAAGCCTGCGCCAAGGAAGGCATCGACCCCACCGACCTCGACCTCGTCGAAATCAACGAAGCATTCGCCGCCGTCGGAATCGCCTCCACCCGCGAACTCGGCCTCGACCCCGCCAAGGTCAACGTCAACGGCGGCGCCATCGCCGTCGGACACCCCCTCGGCATGTCCGGCGCCCGCATCGCCCTGCACCTCGCCCTCGAACTGCAACGCCGCGGCGGCGGCATCGGCGCAGCCGCACTCTGCGGCGGCGGCGGACAAGGCGACGCACTCATCATCCGCGTCCCCAAGGCGTAATCAGTTCCTGCTGACCAGATAGGTCGCCGAGCCCTCATCGTGCTCGGCGACCTGTCTGCTTCACGCCGGAGTCACGTCGGATCGAGTGTCGTCGAGCGGTTACGCAACAACTTCTCGATCTCCGACCGTCGGTATCTCCGATGTCCGCCAAGCGTTCTCAGCGTTCCGACTTTGCCCTCCCTCGCCCATCTCGATACCGTCGTCCGGTCGACGTGGAACAGTGCCGCAACCTGTTTGGTCGTCAGCCACTCGTCGACTGGTGCTGTGTGCTCTTCTTCTCGGCTCATTGACAGGCATTCGTAGCCGCAGCCCGGATGGACGGGTCCGATAACGAATTGGCTACCCCAGGTGCGCTGTGAAAGACTGGCTGCAAAACTTTACTATTCCTTGGGGAAACTATGTCGAAGTCGGTAACTCTGATCCGTTCCACATCGCTCTCTTCGGTCGCTGAATATGCTTATGCAGCAACGGCTCCCACCGAAGCCAGACTGATCTTCCTCGCAGGATCTTGCCCGTTGAACGAGGACGGCTCTACTGCCGCCGTCGGCGATTACGCGGGGCAAGCAGCCAAGGCCGTCGACAACCTGAGAACAGCTCTCTCGGACGCCGGCGCGTCGATCACCGATGTGATCAACACCCGCGTTCTGGTGGCGTCGAGCAGTCAAGAAGACCTCGTTGCGGCGTGGGAGGTAGTCCGCGACGCGTTCGGCGATCATGACGCCCCGAGCACTCTGATGGGCGTGACCGTTCTCGGCTACGACGATCAGTTGGTCGAGATCGAGGCAATCGCGGCCGTCGTCGACTGAACTCGAACCGAACCGGACGCTCCTACCGGGGATCTTCGTGAGCCAGCGCCTGGTAGCCCTTTGCCCCCGCACGATCGACTGCGGCTCGCACAACAGCGAATATGGCCCCCTGTAGGGCTGCGGCGATCAGGACTTCCTTGCTCGACCTGCTCAAGTCCTTCGGCTCGGGCGCATTCTTGTCGTCACCGATGCGCTTCCACACCTGCTGGAAGACGGCGCCGGCCAAAATGCCGCCGAGGACGCTCGTCGCCAGTGAGAGTGGCTTGTACATCGCTTTCGATACTGCGCTCATTGCGCGGATCCTCCATGGTTCGATTTCGTACCGCCTGAGCGGGCTGACCGACTCTCACTACCCCGCAGGCGAACTGCCGAAACATTGCACCGGCGCGCCGCGAAGTCGACTGTCGCACGTTATGTTCCACGGGTTTGCCACTTCGCGGGCCGGGTAGGATCGTCTTAGCGAAAGAAGGTTGTGTAAGTCATGGAAAACTACAGAATCGAACTACCGGACGGTACAACGGTGATGGAAGATTTCGTCTCGGATCGCGCCGCAATCGCATACGCGGTCGATCTGAATCACGGGTGCAGCGAGAAAGTATCGGTATTCCGTATCACCGACGAAGGGGAAACCATCCCGACTCGGATGTGCCCCAAGCCGAATCCTGGTTCGCGGCGTCGCGCGCGAAGCGCCCGATAGAGGCCGGTCAAGAAGCGTCGAGGCGGGGGAAGAGTGTTTCTCTTGCGAGCAGCAGCAGGGCCGCAGCAACCGGAATCGCCAGCAACGCACCGACAATACCGAGCAGCGCTCCGCCCAACAGAACCGCGACAACGGTCACCAGTGCCGGGACCGCCACTGTCTTCCCGATGATCTTCGGAACAAGCAGGTAGTCCTCGAGCAGGCGCAACGCGATGAAGAACGCAACTGTCGCCAATGCCGTTGGGACAGAGACTGTCAGGGATACCAAGGCGACGATGACCCCTGCGATCGTGGAACCGACTATCGGGATCAGATCGAGCAGGGCGACCAGCAGCGCCAGTATCAACGGGTACGGCACGTCGAAGATCAACAACCATGCGAAGGTACATCCTGCGGTGATCACGGAGATCAGAACATTGCCGAGGACGTACCCACCCACGCCTGCCAGTATCTGATCACCGATGGCGATTGCTCGTGGCCGCCGCGAATGTGGCACCAACCGATACAGATTCGTGCGGATTCGTGGATAGTCGATCAAGAAGTACGTGGTCAGTACAGCAACGATTCCGGCGTCGGCGACTGCGCTGAACACCGCCCGCCCGGCACCGAGCAAACCCGTTGCGAGCGCAGAACCCGAACCGTCCAGTTGCGTGGTGAGGTGCTGCTCGAGGTGATACTTCTCGTCGAGGTCGCTGACGATGGGATACCGGTCCCGAATGTGCGTCAGAAGTTCTGGAGCGTGCGATGCGAACTGACGCCCCTGCTCGACCAGCGGGGTGATCGCAGCAACGAGAAACAGCGCCAACATCACGGCAATCCCGAAAAGCACCACGGTGACCGCGATCCAGCGTCGGAAATTTCTCCGCTCCAGCCAGACGATCACCGGTTCTATGCCCACCGCGAGAAACAGGGCCACCACGATCAGGATCAGCATGCCTCGCGCCGCAAGCAGCACTTCGATCACCGCGTAAGTCACGGCAACTCCGGCAGCGGCGGTCAGACCGATGAAGAACGGTGAACGACGATCGAACCTCGGTCCGGGTTCACCCAGCGGCCGGACGGGCGTCGCCAATGCGGCGGCTTCGCGTTCGGCCACCGCCATCGGATCCGGAGCTTGGACTTCGCTTTCGGGGTCGGGTGACGTGTCCGCGGAATTGGGATCCATCCAAGCCACCTCACGATCCGCGCGACTTCCCGGCTCGAGGGTGAGTACCCGTGCCGTAGTCGGATCAACCTCGAGGCTTCTCCGCTCCACTTCGTGTCAGCGCGAGCCCGGTTCCCACAACTCCGATGATCGACACAGCGATGGCGATGCTCGGCCAGCCGTCACTCTGCCAGTAGACGTCGTCGAGAGTGATCAGTAACGCGGCCTCGTCGACGATGAGTCCGAGCGCAATGCCCAACGCGATGCCCATCCATGTTCGTGCGCGAGGGCTTCGGTCGACGAGTCCGAAGATCGCCACCCCCGCCAACAGGAGAATTCCCCACAAGTAGTGGTGCAGATGAGTGCCGCCGGCACTGATGTCGCCGACATCCCTGGTGTCGATCTGGATCAACCACGTCACCAGACGTGCTCCGCCGAACGTCAGCGTGAAGGCCACCCACGCCAACACCAAACCGCGACGTGATTCGTCAACTTGATTCCATCTGCGAGGGAATCTGAATCTCTCGGCAGATTTCTCTTCGTCATGATCTCGAGAAAGCATGCTTCATGTTTACCCGACGCCGAACAGAGTGATGATATCGGGTAGAGACACCGAAAAGCTATTGAAGAACGAAAAAGCGGTACTCGATCTCCGAAGAGACCAAGTACCGCCTTCTCAGCTACTCGCCCAGTATCGATCAATACCAGACTTTTCGTCCGCCCACTGCACGCCCGGTAGCACCGAGGATGGACAAAACTGCACCTACGACGACCAAGATGATGCCGACGGTGGTCAGAATACTCAACCCCGTGAAGAAGCCGATCAACGCCAGAATAATGCCGAGAACAATCATGTGAGAACCTCATCCGGTATGCGTATAAAAATGATCTACTCATCTGACGCTACTACAAAAACATCACATTCTATAAATCCGATAATTGACGTCGTAAATACTGAACTCGTATTACTACCCAATAGTCTCGACGTTAAAACATCAGCGTTTCTTCGCATTCTCGTTCACGGTTCCGCGTCCTCGATCTTCGCCTCGACCGCCGGCGTGATGTGGCTCAACACGCAGCGCCAGCGACCTTCTCGCCGGGCGAACACGTCGGTGGTCCACTCGTCGGCGTCGTACTGCCTGCCGTCGTAGTGCGCAGTATTGGTGATCCGTGTGGTGAACAGTGCAACGTCACCGAAGAAGCGCACGCGAGCGTTCCCGACACGGTCCATCGCCGAATGAGTCAGGTCGCCTGAGGCCACGAAGGCCAGAAACTCCGCTTTGGTCGAGACCCCCGATTCCGAAACGATGACCCAGTCGTCGGTCATGAAGTCGCCGATCCGTTCGGCGTCGTTCGAGCACATCGCGACGTTCCATTCGTCTGCGGTCGCTGTCAACGCCGCTTTCTCCTGATCCGACATGTCCACTCCCTCCCCGCCGTCACCCCTTGCGGGTGATGCCGCGACGACAGGGTTCCCGCAAGGTGGACCTCGAACCGACGTGAACGACGAGAGGGCACCGATGACCAGCACCACCCGCACCGAGCTTGCAGCTCAGGCGTACATCTACGGATTTCCCCTCGTTTTCAATCTCGACCAGGTCAATCGGTACGTTCACGACGGTGTCGGGGCAAACCCGGCCGCACCTTTCAACACCTTCAGCCACGCCCGCACGCTCGCCGGCCCGGCCGACACCTTCGTCACGATCAACAACGACACCGTGTACTCGATGGCGCAGATCGACCTCTCGGTCGGCCCCGTCGCGCTGCACGTCCCCGATACCGATGGCCGTTACTACGTCCTCCAATTCGTCGACGCCTGGACGAACAATTTCGCTTACGTCGGGCACCGTGCCACCGGCACCAAGAGCGGAGACTTCCTTCTCGTCCCGCCCACCTGGACCGGAACCCCGGCGGCCCAGACCACGGTGATCAGATTTCCCACGACTGTTGCATCGATCGTCGGCCGGTGGGCGTGCGGTGGCGACGACGACCTCCCCGCCGTGCACGCCTTGCAGGACGCCACCACCCTGACCGTCGTCGACTCCGCCGGGGCGCCGGCAGGTCTCCCGGTCCCCGACTCCGAAGTCAGCCAGGACCTCCTGTTCCTCGAGAAACTCCGCATCTGGTCGCAGGCCTTTGCGCCTGCACCGCGCGACCGAGAGCTGCAGGATTCGTTCTCGGCGATCGGAATCAACGAGCGCGGGCCCTCGCCCTACACCTCGCCGTCTGCCGACTCGCTGTCTGACGACGAGGCAGCCGCACTCGCCGACGGATTGAGGATCGGTGAGAAGAACTTGCTCGAGGCCCTCACCAAAGGCTCCAGTCCCGAAGTCAACGGATGGAAACTCACCTTCCACGCTTTCGACTACAACCTCGATTACTTCGAGGTCGGCGCAATCGACGATCCACAATTCAAAATCGCCGATCCCAGGTTGCGCATCGTCGAACGTGCCGCGGCGGCCAAGGGCGGGCTCTGGGGCAACCATCCCTACGAAGCGGCGTACATCATGACCTACGTCGACGATCAGAGAGAGCAACTGAACGGAAACCGCACCTACACAATCAGACTCGACCCCACTCCACCGGTGAGCGCGTTCTGGTCGTTGACGATGTACTCGGTGCCCGACTTCTTCCTCGTGGCAAACCCGGTCGACCGATACTCGATCGGCGACCGCACTCCAGGTGTCGTCCACGACCCCGACGGTGCGTTGACGATCACGATCAGCCACGAGGAGCCGAAAGATGCCACAGCGAAAGCGAACTGGCTCCCCTCCCCGCCCGGAGACTTCCGACCGGTCCTGAGAATGTACGAGCCTTCGCCCGCCGTACTCGATCAGTCCTACGTCGTCCCCGCTATCACTCGCTCGCGAGAATGACGGCTCGCGTCTGACGGCCTGCCCTGGGGCAGGCCGTCAGACGGACGCAGAATCAGGCGTGTGTGCCGCCGTCGACCCGGATCTCCGTGCCGGTGATGAAAGCACCATCCTCGGAAGCCAGCATCGCGATAACTCCCGCAACACTTTCCGGCCCCGCCATGGGGGCGCCGCCGGACTCCAGATCAGTGCTCAGAATCGGCGACAGCTTGCCGAAGAGCGACCAGTCGGTGTCCTCCGGCAGATACGACGCCGTTGTGTCGGTGATCCCGCTCTTCACACTGCCCGGAGCTACCGCGACGGCGCGCAGACCTTGCTTGCCGTATTCGAGAGCCAGTGCGTGAGTGAAGGACTGGATTCCTCCCTTACTTGCCGCATATGCGGCCATGTACGGGTGCGCGAAGGCTGCGGAGGTGGAGCTGAAATTCACCACTACTGCGTTGCCCGTGGCCAGGAGAGCTGGCAGTGCCTGACGAGTGACGAGGAAGGTGCCGGTCAAGTTCACGGAGATCACCTGATTCCACAAGTCCAGTGAGGTCTCGTGGGTGTGCCCGCCTCGCAGTATCCCGGCGGCGTTGACCAGTACATCCAATCCGCCGAGGTTCGAAATCGCCTGACCCACAACATCGATCACGGAATTCTCGTCTCCGATATCGACGACGACGGTGTCGAGACGACCCTCCGTCGAGGCATGTTCAGCCGACTTCCGGGTGTCTGCCAGACCCTTCTCGGAGATGTCGACAGCGACCACACGGCCACCTTCGGCGAGCAACCGCAGCGCGGTGGCCTGCCCGATTCCAGATCCTGCGCCGGTGACGAGAATACGACGACCTTCGAAACGATTCATTGCTGAGTACCTTTCACGAAAACGAGTTGGTTGGTAATCCAGGCTCGGCGGCGCCGACACACAACCACCCGACACAGAACTTCGGTACGGGAAAAGCGCAGCACGGCAACAGGTGTGGTGCTGCGAAGTCACGGCAAGGCGATGCCCGCCGCAGTGGCGAATGTCAGACGGATCCGGCCGGTACGGCCAATGTTCTTTCGATCCAGACGAGACCGGAGGGGCGGCGGTCGATCGCCTTACGCCCCCGTCGGAAAGTCGCTACGCCGAATCGGGCCGTGCGCAGTGCACGGCCGGAAGCGAGAGAACAGCGGCGTATGGACATCACGAGCACGGTAGCAGTGCGAGTACAAATCGCTCAAACGCGTTGTTCGCTGCGCCAGTTCATTCAGGTAATCAGATGTCACTTCTGGACAAATCTGTCGACTTAGGCAGTACTAACCTGATCGCATCTCGAAAACCCGATCCAGGAGCACAGTCGATGACACATGCAGACGCCACGAGCACAACAACTCCCCCGACGACCGTCCTACGCACCGCTGACCACAATCGCGGACTCAACGACGTTCGCGCGGTCGTAGAAGCACTGGAGCGACCGAGCGACCATCTGCTGCGGATCACGGCCCGTTTGACGGAGTCGACCGACGATCCGGCCTGGTCACGCCCGAACGTCACCGTACGCATGAATCTCGGGCCTTCCTTCGACGACGCTTCGCGCGTGTACACGGTGCGTTCCTACGATTCCGCCACCGGATCGATCGTCATCGACGTGGTCCTGCACGGACAGACCAGCCCGATGATGAGGTGGGCAGCGGCGTTGACCATCGGTGACACCTTCGGTCTCACCGGTCCGCGACCACACTTCTTGGTCCCCGACGTTCCAGGTCGACGGATCGCACTTTTTCTGGACGGCACCGCAATACCTGCGCTGTACTCGATCATCGAGCAGCTACCTACCGACGTGGTCGGAATCGGCTGGGTCACAACAGATGACGAGGTCGCATTCGACGAACTTCCCACCCTCCCCGGCCTGGAACTTCATCGCGTGAGCGCCGATCCCGCCGAGTCCGACGGCCCTCTGACAGCACGAGCACGCGAGCTCGCCGATCCCGAGAGTTACGTCGTGTGGGGAGCCGGTGAACGCAACGAGATGCGCTCAATCCGGAAGCACTTTCGATCGACCGTCGGACTCGACAAAGACGACGTCGCGATATTCGGATACTGGAAGCACGGCGTCAGCAACACCGAAATCGACCTCCGCCGGCGCGAGAACTACGAGCGCATCCTCGCCGACGGTGGAACCCTGACCGACATCGACGACCTGGCGATCGAGATCTGATCGCCCTCACCGGCCGACCTGACCGGTTGTGCACTGCGGTGATAAGTTCCTCTGTGCCAGCAGACCTCCACACAGGGGGTCAGGGAATCCGGTGTGAATCCGGAACTGACGCGCAGCGGTGAGGGTGACCGCCCGGGCTTACGCCACTGGATGAGAATCTGGGAAGGCGCTCGGGTGGAGTGATCTCGAGTCCGAATACCGGCTGGCAGCAGGGGCCAACAGGCGCCTGTTCACACGGTAACGGGCTCCGCGAACGAGCCCCTGCGAGAACGAGATTCCATGCGTCTGTCCACACTTCGCGTATCCGCCGCTGCCGTCGCGGCTCTGTTGGGTGCATCGTTGGTTGCCTGTTCCTCCGAAGACAGTGCTGCCGAACAATCCAACTCTTTCGAACAATCCGGCGCCACTGTTCAGAACTGTGGCCGAGACGTCACGGTGGAGCGACCGATCGAACGAGCGATCGCGGTAAATCAGCCTGCCGCCGAGATGCTGTTCGCGCTGGGAGTGCAGGACCGGATGGCCGGCTACGCCATGAGCGATGACGATGTCCTCCCCGAACTGCGTGAGGCGCGCGGTCAGGTCCAGGCCTTCGACACCGAGTTCCCGTCATTCGAGAGTGTCCTCGAACGCGAACCGGACATGGTTTACACGACTTTCAATTACACGTTCACTTCGGAGGGCATCGCCGACCGAACCAAGTTCACTGACCTCGGTGTCGCGACATATCAGTCACCCAGTGAGTGCACCGGCCAGGACGCAGAGCAGAACAAGGCTCTCACACTCGACGACCTGTATGACGAAATCGGGGACGTGGCAACACTGTTCGATGTCAAGGACAAAGGTGCCGAGCTGACCGAGAGTTTGAAGGATCGCGCGGCCACCGCCACGGCGTCACTGGGAGCCGAGAATGTGACACTGGCGTGGTGGTACGCCGCCACGAAGACCCCGTACTTCGCCGGGTGCTGCGGCGCACCGGGAATCATGACCGACGCGGTGGGCGCAAAGAACGCCTTCGACGACAACAAGCAGTACTGGCCCGAAATCGGTTGGGAGAGTGTGCTCGACCGGGACCCCACCGTGCTGGTGCTCGCTGATCTCGACCGCGGCGGAGACGGCGACAGTGCGGCGGCCAAGATCGCGTTCCTCGAATCGGACCCGGTAGCCAGCAAGCTCACCGCAGTGAAGAACAAGCGATACATCATCCTCGAAGGCACGACGATGGATCCCTCGATCCGCAACGTCGGTGGCATCGAACAACTCTCCGACGGCCTGCGCCGGTTGGGCGTGGTCTAGATGTCCACGGAAGTCAGCGAACTGGTGCGTCAATGGGACGACCAGCAGGCGGCATACATCGCCGATCGCGAGAAGCGCTTCGACGTGATTCTCGACGTTCTCGAATTGCAGTACGCGCACGCTCCGTTCACAGTCGTCGACCTGGCCTGCGGACCTGGTTCGTTGAGCGTCCGGATCCTCGAGAAGTTCGGGCACGCGAGCGTTGTGGGGATCGACTACGACCCGATGTTGCTGGAAGTCGCCCGCCAGTCGTCGACTCGTTTCGGCGACCGAATGCAGCTGGTCGACGCAGACCTGCTGAGTACCGATTGGCCGACTTCGGTGACTGCGCCGGTTCAGGCGATCGTGTCGACGACCGCGCTGCACTGGTTGCAACCGCAGCAGCTCGTCGAGGTGTACCGGCAGTGCCGCGAACTGCTGAGCCCCGACGGCGTTCTGCTCAACGGTGATCACTTTCGCTTCGACGGTCGCTCCCCTGTCATCGGACGGTGGGCGAAGGCGCACGACGAGCAGACACAACGCTCCGCTTTTGCTGCCGGGGCTCCCGAGTGGGACAGCTGGTGGGACGAGTTGCGGGCCACCCCCGGGATCGGGGCACTGACCGACGAGCGTGAGCGCAGATTCGCCGGTCGCGACGCCACCGCGCCCACCGCCGTCGATTTCCAATTGGCGGCGCTCGCGCAAGCAGGTTTCCGGGAGTCGGGTACGGTCTGGCAACTGTTCGACGACTACGTGGTCTACGGCGTGAGATGACGACAAGAGTTCGGCTGCGTGACAACCCGACTGCCGTCAGCCTGCTGTGGGTGATCGGTGTTGTCACGCTGGCCGGGTCGGCCGCCGTGGCGATCACGTTGGGGCCGGCGGGCCTGTCGGTCGGTGAGGTGACCTCGATCCTCGTCGGGCACCTCGGAGGTACCGCGGCGGACGTCACACCTATCCGCGACGGCATCGTGTGGGATCTCCGTCTGCCGCGTACTCTGCTCGCCGCGCTCTGCGGTGCCGGTCTCGGGTTGTGTGGAGCGATCATGCAGTCGCTGCTTCGCAATCCACTGGCCGATCCGTTTGTCCTCGGCATCTCGTCCGGCGCCTCGACCGGTGCCGTACTGATCGTGATCCTCGGAGTGGGGTCGGGAGTGATCGGCCTGTCGAGCGGCGCCTTCATCGGCGCGGTGATCTCCTTTGCCCTTGTGCTGCTGCTCGCCCACGCGGCCGGCGGCACGCCGGATCGGGTGATCCTGGCCGGTGTCGCCGCGACCCAACTGTTCTCCGCGCTCACCTCGTTCATCGTCATCACCTCGGCCGATCCCGAGCAGACCCGCGGCGTGATGTTCTGGCTCCTGGGCTCACTCGGTGGCGCCGACTGGCTCGACGTCGCGCTCTGCGCTGCGGTGGTCGCAGTCGGCCTCGTGGTCTGTCTGACTCACTCCCGCGCACTCGACGCCTTCGCCTTCGGTGAAGACGCGGCGGCGTCACTGGGAGTGAACGTGTGGCGGGTGCGCGTGACCCTTTTGTTGGCAACAGCTTTGATGACCGCGGTGATCGTGAGCGTCGCTGGCGCCATCGGCTTCGTGGGCCTCGTCCTCCCTCATGCGGCACGGGCCCTCGTCGGGTCGAACCACCGCCGACTCCTGCCCGCGTCTGCACTGATCGGCTCCATCTTCCTGGTCTGGGTCGACGCTGTGGCACGCACAGCCATTGCACCGCAGGAACTCCCGGCCGGCGTGGTGACCGCACTGGTCGGTGTGCCTGCGTTCGCCGTCATACTCTGGAGACGGAAGGCCAGGCCATGACACTCGAAGCAACCGGTGTCAGCTGGCGGGTCGGCGAGGCGCTCATAGTCGACGACCTCGACGTGTCCCCCATCGTCGGAAGCACGGTAGGACTCCTCGGCCCCAATGGCTCGGGTAAGTCGACACTGCTGAAACTGCTTGCCGGGCAGAACCGTCCGACGTCCGGTGTGGTGGCTCTGGACCGAACTCCGTTGCCTGACTGGAAACGCCGCGATGTCGCGCGCCGGATTGCCACCGTCGATCAGCACAGCAACACCGAGATCGACCTGACGGTAGCCGAGGTCGTCGAACTCGGACGCACACCGCATCGCGGACTATGGGGCGGGCAGTCGGATTCCGACCGCGACGCCGTCCGCGCTGCGATCGAACACACCGATCTCGGCGGCATGCTGGACCGTTCGTGGCACACGCTCTCGGGTGGGGAGCGCCAACGCGTCCAGATCGCGCGCGCCCTCGCTCAGGAACCTCACGAGCTGCTACTCGACGAGCCGACCAATCACCTGGACATCAACCACCAACTCGAATTGCTCGCGCTCGTGCGACGCCTGCCCACCACCACGATCATGGCTTTGCACGATCTGAATCTGGCCGCCATGTTCTGCGATTCGATAGTGATGCTGAACCGTGGATCCATCGTGGCCCACGGAAGCCCGACCGATGTCCTCACCGCCGACCTGATAGCCGAGGTCTACCAGGTCGACGCCGAGGTCCGCTTGGACGGCCCCGGCGGCATACCCACCGTGAGATACCTTCCACCCAGCTCGGATTAGACGCGCTCGGATCTGTCATTCACGCGAGAGCATCGCCACTGCTTCGCGTTCGAGGTCGACGTACGGTTCACCACTGACGTCGATCGCCACTCGGTTGAGCGTTCCACCGGTAAACGCCCAAGGTGACGTACCCGGGTAATCGTCGGTCACAGGCTCCCCGCTGTCACGGCCTGCGTTGAGCCCTTCGCCGCCGCCGATGCTGAACTTGCCTGGCTGAGTGCGGATTCTGCCCTCACCGACTTTCCGGTCGCCGTAGTAGAGACCGAGCACCCCGTGCGCAGTGCCCGGCGGGTCCTCACCTTCCTTCTCGAAAGTTGCTGCCAAGATCACGTTTTCGCCGATCGGAAGGTCTTCGGTGGCATCGATCTTCTGCTGTTCACTGCCGAGGAAGTTGTACACGTAATGCAGTCGGTTGTCCTTGACGTACAGCGAATGACCGCCGAACCTGCCGCCATGCGAGAACAGCACGCCGGCCGCACCCGGTTCGGCCAAGTCGACAACTGCTCCGATCGAAAAGGAACGATTACGAAGGTTGACGGCGACGGCCTCCGGTACCTCGGCTCCCCCTGGACGGTAGACGTACCGGTTGCGCGGCGGAGCGAGCTGGGGGCGAGGCGTGGTGAGGAGTTCGACACCGGACCGATCGTCCAGTGGCAGAGCTTGATTGGCACCGGCCTCGTGGAACCACAACCCCACGAGCTCGGCCAGCCTGCCGGGTTCTTCATCCGCAAGGTTCCGGAGCTCGGCTCGGTCGACCTCCGTGTGGTAGAGCTCCCAGGTGTCTTCCGAGAAATGGCCCCACCCGCTCAGAGTCGGGTGCGTGGTGACTGCCTTCCAGCCGTCATGCCAAATCCCTCGTCCTCCGAGCATCGAATAGAACTGGGTGTGCTTGGCGGTGGGGATGTTGCCGGCGTCGAAGCTGTACCGCATGCTCACGCCTTGGATCGGGTGCTGGGTGTATCCCTTCACCGTGTCGGGCAAGTCGACGCCGACGCAGTCGAGCAGAGTCGGGACGACGTCGATAGCGTGGTGGTACTGATCTCGAATCTCACCACGGGCGTCGATGCCTTCCGGCCACGAGATGATGCAGGGGTCGCAGGTTCCACCGTTGAACGAGTACCGCTTCCACATCTTGAATGGAGTGTTGAACGCCATCGCCCACCCGTTGGGGTAGTGATTGTATGTCTCGGTGCTGCCCAACTCGTCCAGCTTTGACAGGTTCTCGGCGAGGTCGTCGGGTACGCCGTTCGCAATCTTGTTCTCGTTGACGGATCCGTCGGGTCCGCCTTCACCGCTGGCACCGTTGTCGGAGACCACCACGATGATCGTGTTGTCGAGCTGCTCGATTTCTTCGAGGTATGCGAGCAGGCGTCCGATCTGATCGTCGCAGTGCGAGAGGAAGCCCGCGTACACCTCCGCCATCCGTGAGAACAGTCGTTGCTCGTCAGCGGAGAGAGTGTCCCATGGTCGAGTGAAATCCAGCGGCGGGAACGGTTCGCCGTCAGGTCCGGTGCGGGTGTCAGGAGTGCCTATCGGGTTGAGTGAGGGCAGAGTCGTGTCGTTCGGGACGAGTCCCATTTCCTTCTGCCTCGCCAGAATCTCATCACGCATGGCTTCGTACCCCGCGTCGAACCTTCCTGCGTAGCGATCGGCCCATTCGCGGGGCGCGTGATGTGGAGCGTGTGCGCACCCGGGGGCGTAGTAGAGAAATACCGGCCGTTCCGGAGCTATCGACTTCACGTCACCGATGTACTCGAGCGCCCGGTCTGTGATGTCGACACTGAAGTGGTATCCCTCTTCCGGCGTCGACGGCTGTTCGACGGGATGGTTGTCGTGAACGAGGTCGGGATACCACTGATTGGTCTCGGCACCGAGAAAGCCGTAGAACCGCTCGAATCCGCGACCGACCGGCCAATTCCGTTTTGTGGAAGCAAGATTCATCTCGTCTTCGGCGCAGAGGTGCCATTTCCCGACCATCGCGGTACTGAACCCCTGCTCGACCAGAACCTCGGCGAGCGTGGCACATTCGGGAGGGATGTGACCGTTCCCGCCGGGAAACCCGACCGCGCACTCACTGATGCAAGCCATTCCGTTGGTCGTGTGGTTCCGGCCGGTGAGCAGACACGATCGCGTCGGTGAGCACAGCGCTGTGGTGTGCCACTGCCCGTACCGCAATCCGTTGCCCGCGATGCGGTCGATGTTCGGCGTCTCGATCGGTCCCCCGTAGCAACCCAAGGCGCCGAATCCGACGTCGTCGAGAACGATGTAGAAAATGTTCGGCGTGCCGGCGGCAGCCTTCGGCTGCTCGTATGGGCTCCAGTCGGGAATCGAATCGCGAATATCGAGGTTGACGACGCCTTTGAATGCGTTGGCCATGACCTGGCTCCTTGTAGGTGATCTGAATGCCAGCCTCTACGGCCGCATGGTCAATCGCATACCCCGATTGTGCTCACCGAAGCGCTGTCGCCCGAAATGGGCGATGCCATCTTCGGCAGGAAGTCCGAGTATGAAAGTGCCGGGTCTGTCATCACCTCACTGGAAGCCAGAGACCACATGAACAATCACTTCGTCGAACCCTCCGACTCCGGTAGCCCTGACCCGCTTCCGAGCTGGCAGGACGGCACGTCGAAACAAGCCATCCTGCAATTCGTCGAACGCGCGACGACGGAGGGAAGTCCGGACGAAATCGCACCGGAAGACAGGATCGCGGTCTTCGACAACGACGGAACCCTGTGGTGTGAGAAACCGATGCCGATCCAGCTCGACTTCATCTTGCGCCGCCTCGTCGAGATGACCAACCAGGATCCGACTCTTCGCAACCGTCAACCGTGGCAGGCGGCGTTCGAACAGGACTACGCCTGGTTGAACGATGTGATCTCGAAGCACTATCGCGGCGACGACAGCGCACTGAAGGTGCTCGCGGCCGGTGTCCTGGCGGCATTCGCCGAAGTCACAGTCGACGAATTCGAGAACCACGCCGATACCTACCTGCGCACTGCTTCGCATCCCACTCTCGATCGCAAATATTTGCACTGCAGCTATTCGCCCATGGTGGAGTTGCTCGATTACCTTGCAGCCAAAGGATTCTCCAACTACATAGTGTCCGGCGGCGGACGCGACTTCATGCGGCCGATCAGCCAGGAGGTCTACGGCATCCCCCGAGATCGCGTCATCGGCAGCGGCGTGGCTCTGACGTGGAAGGACGACGGTCACAGCGGCACGATCCTTCGTCAGCCTCAAACGGATGTCGTCGACGACGGGCCGGCCAAGCCCGTCCAGATCTGGAACCGAATCGGTCGACGACCTGTTCTCGCGGCCGGAAACAGCAACGGTGACGTACCTATGTTGAAGTTCGCCGACCACCCGAACGTTCCCGCACTTCGCCTTCTCGTGCTCCATGACGATCCGGAACGCGAGTTCGACTACGTGGACGGGGCCGAGCACGCGCTCGACACCTCGCGCAGAAACGGGTGGACCGTGGTGAGTATCAGAAACGACTGGAAGACAGTCTTCGAACCACCCGCCGAATGACAGTATGGATACGTGACCCTCGATGATGTCGCCGACGAACTGTACGGCCTCGACCCCGGCGAGTTCGTCGAGGCGCGTACGAAGCATGCGAAGGCTGCGCGGGAGGGCAACGACCGCGCACTGGCCACGGCTATCGGAAAACTTCGAAAGCCGACCACCGTAGGCTGGTTGGTCAATCTCATTTCGCGCGATCTGCCTGAAGAGCTGGAAGCACTTCTCGCGCTTGGTGAATCGCTACGCGACGCCCAGCGACATCTCTCGGGCGCGGACCTGCGCAAACTGACGACACAGAGGCAGCAGGTGGTGCGCAGCCTCGCCCACAAATCCGGTGAGATCGCGGCCTCACGGGGAAAGAGTGTCGGTGAGGATGCATTACGTGATGTCGCGCAGACGCTCAATGCCGCCCTTGCCGACGAGGAGACCGCCGAGTTGGTCCGACTCGGACGAGTTGTGACCGCTGCCAGTTACAGCGGCTTCGGACCGGCGGGACTTGCTGTGGTGAAAGGGAAATCGCAGCAGCACGCCCCGAAGGAACCAGCAGAAGTGCCGCAGACTCCGAAGACGAAGACTCCGGATGTCGAGGCCGAACGTGCCAGGGTAGAAGCAGAATTGAAGGAAGCCAGGGCAGGCGTCGAGAAGGTCCGACGACGGGTCAAGGCCGAGACCGCCCAGTTCGAGGATGCCAGGTCGAAGCTGTCCGACCTCGACCGTCGCATCGAGGAACTCCGCGCCGATCTCGAACACGCAGAACAGGAACGACAGTTCGCCGAGAACACCGAGAAGGCTGCCGGCGTCGCGGTTCGGGAATCCGAGGAGGAACTTCGTGAGGCCGAGCGCCGGGTCGAAGAGGCAGAAGAGAGCCTCGACGAGATGGAATGAGTTGTACGTTCGGAGACCTTGACCTCTACAGCTGTTCAGGTTCTAGCGTGGTTTCATGACAATGACCCGTATCGAACTCGACTACCTGGCCACACAGACTCTCGGACGCCTGGCAACGGTTCAACCGAATGGAACGCTGCAAGTCAGTCCGGTCGGGTTCCACTACAACCCGGATGCAGCCACGATCGACATCAGCGGCTACAACATGACTGGCAGCCGTAAGTTTCGCAATGTCGCGGAGAACGGGCGGGTCGCCTTCGTCGTGGACGACATTGCATCTGTACACCCATGGCGGGTCAGGTGCGTCGAAATCCGCGGACGAGCAGAGGCTTTGGACGCTACGGCTGCTGCTGCGCACGGTCTCGACGCACCGATCATCCGTATCCACCCCGAACGCATCATCAGCTTCGGCCTGGACGACAAGGAGTTGGACGTCCACCAGTTGGTTGTGAACGGACGTGACGTCTGAATGCCCGAATGGAATCGATCAGCCTGCGGCGGCTTCGAGTTCACTCAGTGATTCCTCGAGGTGGCCCAGGAGTCGCTGCAGGTGCGGCACATTGCGGCGGCAGCTGACGAGCCCGAACTGCATGGTATCCGCATAGCCGATGACGGTGATGTTCATTGCCTGCCCGTCCAGCGGAATCGATGCCGGATAGCAACTCTCGAGCTTCGCACCGTTCCAGTATCGCGTCGTCGTCGGACCGGGGACGTTGGAAATCACCAGGTTGAACACCGGACGCCCAGTGATCAATCGGGAGGAACCAGGGATCAGCGGTAGCCCGAGACCGGCAACGTTCAACGCGCTCAACGCCGTGATCTGAAGGGGCGTCAGGCCTGACATCAGGGACTTGGCGCTACTCATCGAGTCGTGAATTCTCTGAAGTCGGGCCGCCGGATCCGCCAATTCGGTTGCCAGATCACACAACACCGCACCTACGGCATTGCCGGAAGCCTCACCCTCTTCGCCTTTACGAAGAGATACCGGCACCATCGCGATCAATGGCTTGTCCGGCAACGCATCCAGTTCGATCAGGTATCGCCGCAACGCGCCGGCGCACATTGCCAACACCGCATCGTTGAGAGTCACGTCTGCAACGCAGCTGACCTTGCGCAGGCGCTCGATCGGCCACGACTGCGCCGCGACACGCCTCGCTCCGGTGATCGGGACGTTGAAGATCGATTTCGGAGCAGCAAACGGCAACGGTGCGACGTGGTCCTTCACTGCCGAGGCAGCCGCGTTCACTATCGCTGGGCCCACCCCGACCACATCTTGCACGGTCTCGATCACGGAGCCCACCCGCCTTTGCAGGTCCAGCCCGCGATTGGCCCGGACCCGCACCGAAGAAGGTCGCTGCGCCCACGGAGGCATCGAATGTCGATCGAGCGGATCCGACGAGAGGCTGCGGTACCACGCCTGAACAGCAGACACACCATCCATGAGCGCATGGTGCGTCTTCATGTACACGGCAACTCGGCCGTCGGCGAGACCTTCGATCACGTACGCCTCCCACAGCGGCCGATGCCGATCGAGCAGCGTGCCGTGGAGCATCGAGGTCAACTCCAACAATTCGCGGACTCGACCCGGTTTGGGCAGTGCAAGCAACCGGACGTGATATTCGAGATCGACATCCTGGTCCTCCGTCCAACGCACCGGCGCGAAGTTCGACAAGAACTGCACCGGCTTGCGGCGGAACAGGGGGCGAATCGAGTCGACATCGGTGAGCGAACGGTAGAGCGACCTGGCGAATTCGCCGTCATCCCCCTCCGGCGGAACGAACAGAGACAGGCCACCGACGTGCATGGGGTGCTCCCGCGACTCCATCAGCAGGAACATCGAGTCGAGCGGCAGCATCAGCGTCATGTCGATCCGTTCTCTCGGGCAGCTGTCCGGAGTACCGATCAGCCGCTGTTCGACAAAGTTACTCGCCCTGACTTCGCACATTGGCGATTCGCGAGTTAGTGATGAGACACGGAGCACTGCAACAAATTTCAAAGCACATGACCACAGGTAGTAACGGAGCCGATCGCACTAATACTTTTGTCGGAATTTTTGCAAATTGTCTGTACATCCAAGTCACACGTGACTACCGTCACTTATCATCGCAAATCCGACTGGTCGGTTGCTTTCGAAGAGAAATACATGTCCAGACGTCCAACGTCGCGTGCGCTTTCCGGCGCGCTCGCCACCGCAACTGTGCTCGCCACCGTCACAGCAGCGGGAACCTTGTCAGCAGGTACTGCCGGAGCCGCCCCGGCAGCGGACATTCCATTCGGCGGTTGGAGCTCCTGTCCGATCGACAATCCCGAGACCAGCACCTGCATGGACGTCACAGTCACCGGCGGCAACATGAAGATCGGCAAGCTCTCGGTCGGCATTCCCGCGGGGGCGATGCGCATCGCAGGCGGAGTTGCCTACCGAGAAAATCCGGAGGCCGAATTCGGATTCGACCAAGTATTCATCCCGCCGAACGACAACAGTCGAGGGATCTACGCCGAACCCATCGAGATCCCAGGCGGCGCACTCGGAATCGATCTACCCTTCAACAATCTCTTCGGACTGAACAAGGCCTCGGCCACCGTCGAGTCGACGTCTGCACTTCCCACCGTGGATGCATTTCAGCTTGGCGTGAAGCTACCCGTCAAACTGAAGATCGCGAACCCTCTCCTCGGCGGCAAATGCTACCTGGGCTCGGACAACAACCCTGTCCAGCTCAACTTGGATGTGACCGAATACGGCGCCCTCGAAGAGGTTCCAGGATTCCCGGATACTGCAGTGGTTCGAAACACCGGGCACACCGGACAGCCCTTCACGGTCCCGACAGCGTCCGGGTGCGGCCCGTTCGGCGTTCTGAATCCAATCGTCAACTGGCGCGCCGGGCTTCCATCGTCCACCACGTCAAACTCCCTCACCACGACGAGCGACGTCTACAACATCGGCGCCGACAGCCTCAGGCCCCAGTCGGCCGGCTCACCTGAACCCGCCGCCGTCATCGCCGAACGTAACGCCAGGTAAGTAGTTCGGACTTCATTCATCTCCGGCTTCGGTGGCGTCGAGCAATGCACCGAGGGCGCGGTGAAGTTCGGCAAGCTCACGTCCACCGGCTTCCGTCAGCACGCGAGTATTCTCCGCATCCAATTCGCGGACAATGCCTTTGGCGAGCACGATGACTCGTCCTCCCTCGTCACTGAGATCGAGGCGAACGGCGCGCCCATCGCGGTCGTCGCGTTCGCTGACGACAAATCCCCCCTTCTCCAAAGCTCGCACGAGCTTGGATATGTAGATTCGCTGCAACCCTGTGTGCGTGGCGAGTTCCCGCTGGCTGGGCCTCTCCCCCACACTCACCAAACCGTGCAGGGACGCAAGCACCGAATACTGGGCGTGAGTCAACCCGAGATGCGCAATCGCTCTGTCAACCCCCGCCCGCCAGCGCAAGGCAAGATGCCACACCAGCGAGCCAGTCGTCCATGTTTCTCGATCTTGCATGCATATAGAGTACATGGCTACTATCTCAATATAGAGTATATGGAAACTATTTGAGGAGTCGCAATGGCCGCAATTTCCGTGCTCGACTCGACCATGGCTTACAACTCGTGCGGCGCAGGCACCCCCTTCGTGCTGATCCACGGGAACCCCACATCGTCACACTTGTGGCGAAAGATACTGCCAGACATAGGAAATCTCGGCCATGCACTCGCTCCGGACCTCATCGGCATGGGGGCTTCCGGCAAACCGGCCATCGACTACGGTTTCCTCGACTCCGCCCGCTACCTCGATGCATGGTTCGACGAGATGAAGATCGACGACGTCGTACTCGTCGGGCACGACTGGGGTGGAGCACTCGCTCTCGACTGGGCCGCCCGCCACCCCGATCGCGTCCGAGGTGTGGCCTTCTTCGAAACGATCCTCCGTCCGATGACCTGGGACGAACACTTCCCGGGAGACGCACGAGCGCGGGTTGAAGCGCTGAGGGCCCCGGGCACCGGCGAAACGAAGGTGCTCGACGAGAATTTCTTTCTCGAAATTGCGCTTCACAGAACAGTTCTCGGAGCTCTACCCGAAGCAGATGCTGACGCCTATCGCGCCCCTTACCCGTCACCCGAGAGTCGCCGACCCCTTCTAGCGTGGCCACGATCCTTCCCCATCGAAGGAACTCCCGCCGAAGTGACGGTACGCGTGTCGGCGTACAGCCAATGGCTTGCCACAAGCAGCGAGGTACCCAAACTCCTTCTCACCTTCAGCGGCCCAGCCGAACTGCTCATGATCGGACCGGACGAAGTCGCATGGTGCCGATCGAACATCACCAACCTCGAGGTGATTCAGTGCGGTCCCGCCGGGCATCTTGCCCCCGAGGATCAGCCAGGAGCAATCACCGCGGCGCTCACCGAATGGACACAGCGGCATCGTCTCAGCCCACGAATGACGTAAGACCGACACCGACACCGACCCGCACAGCTAGCGTCCAGACCTCGCTCCGAAATGTGGGACCGACACCACCTCCGCCGGATTTGTCCGATATAACTATCTGGCGAGTACGCCGGTTGGGACGAGGTCGAGAACGAGGGGGCGTGTGTGGTGAACGAGGACGGGTTGGGGCGGACTTCCGAATCGGGGGCTCCACACCGAGTGGGTGGGTTTCTCTATCACCGCAACGGCGACCGTTGGGAGTGGTCAGCCGAAGTTGCGCGAATTCACGGTTACGAACCAGACCAGGTAGCTCCGACGACGGAATTGATGCTCTCGCACAAACATCCGGACGATCGAAGACACGTTGCTCAGACACTGCATGCCATCCGCACTTCAGGCGGCCCGTTCAGCAGCCGACACCGCATCATCGACACTGCCGGAGACACTCACTCGGTAATCGTCGTCGGCGACAGCGTCGTGGACGAGTCAGGGGATGTGATCGGTAGCTCCGGCTTCTACATCGACGTCACCGAAACCCTCGACAGCACCGTGAAGGCATCCGTCGACGAACTGGTCAACGAAATCGCCACGTCTCGCGGAGTCATCGAGCAAGCCAAAGGCATGCTCATGGTGATCTACGGCATTTCAGCCGATCGTGCCTTCGATATTCTCGTGTGGCGTTCCCAAGAAACCAACGTGAAACTCAGGGATGTTGCCGAGCAGTTGATCGTTCGCGCCCTGGACGACTTCCGGGTCCCGACGCTTCTCCGTACCCGATTCGATCACTTGCTGCTGCAGGGTTGAATCACCAATGGGTTGAGGGATCTGCAGGGTCGAGGGATCTGCTTGAGGCGGTTCCCGTGGCTGGCTGCTCAACCTCGAGGAACCTCGCCCGCATTGATTCCGGGACGGTCCGATGCGGCCTATCCCCGTTGTTACCCAACACCGGGTAAAAGGAAACTACTCCTGGTCAGACTTTTTGTCGGAGGAGTCCTCGACCAGTTCAGGTGCTTGTTCTCGCGTTGCCATTCCGCCGTCGCCGCCCTTGTCCACGGGCCCTGGGTGCCCACCCTTGGGCGACTGGTCGTTGTCGTCTTTGTCGGTCATACGATTGTCCTCATCATCTCGTGGTCCAGGTCCTGGAGCCGGCGCAAAGACCGGGACCCAGCTCCATCTCAATCTAACGCGCTCAGGACTTCTCGCAACCCTCACCGATTTTGTTTGCATTTCAGTGCTTTCGGGCAGGTGAGTGCGAACAGCAGTTCCACGATGAGAGGTCGATTCCAGTGCGCGCAGTGACTTGGCAAGGCAAACGGAAAGTAAGCGTCGATACGGTTCCGGACCCCACGATCGTCGAACCCACCGACGCGATCATCAAGGTCACCACGACGAACATCTGCGGGTCCGATCTGCACCTGTACGAGACCTTGGGTGCGTTCATGAATGCGGGCGACATTCTCGGTCACGAACCGATGGGCATCGTCGAAGAAGTCGGGTCGGAGATCACGAACCTCGAGATAGGCGATCGCGTCGTGATCCCGTTCCAGATCTCGTGTGGCAACTGTTTCATGTGCGATTCGAGCCTCTACACACAGTGTGAGACGACTCAGGTCCGCGATCAGGGAACCGGCGCAGCGTTGTTCGGATTCTCCGAGCTGTACGGATCGGTGCCAGGTGGTCAGGCTGAATACCTACGAGTGCCGCAAGCACACTTCACACACATCAAAGTTCCCGAAGGTCCCGCGGATTCGCGCTTCGTCTACCTCTCCGACGTGCTGCCCACAGCCTGGCAGTCGGTCGAATACGCCGACATCCCGCCGGGTGGGTCCGTGACGATCCTCGGTCTCGGACCGATCGGTGACATGGCGGCTCGCATCGCCCACCACAAGGGATTTCGGGTAATCGGCGTGGACCGTGTACCCGAACGCCTTGCACGCCTTGCCGAACGTGGGATCGAAACCCTCAATCTCGACGACTACGGCAGCAAGATCGGCGACGCCGTCAGGGATGCGACGAACGGCCGTGGAACCGACTCGGTCATCGATGCTGTCGGCATGGAAGCGCACGGGTCTCCGATCGGAAAGCTCGCGCAGCAGTTCGTCGGACTACTCCCCGATGTTCTAGCCGCGCCTGCGATGCGTAACGCAGGAATCGATCGCCTCGGTGCTGTCTATTCAGCCATCGACATCGTTCGGCGCGGTGGAACCGTTTCTCTGATCGGTGTTTACGGCGGCATGGTTGACCCACTGCCGCTGATGACCATGTTCGACAAGCAGATTCAGCTCAGGATGGGCCAGGCGAATGTCAAGAAGTGGGTAGACGACATCATGCCCCTGCTCACTGACGACGACCCACTCGGCGTCGACAGCTTTTCCACTCATCAGCTGCCGCTCGATCAGGCGCCACACGCCTACGAGATCTTCCAGAAGAAACAGGAAGGAGCGGTCAAGATCCAACTGAAACCGCACCTGTAGTCCAACTCCGATCAGCTCGACGGGTTCATGCGCCGCTGCGCATCTTGTTCGCGAAACCACCGATCGTCATACTCACCTCACACACGCTCGACAGAAAGAAACTGAAACCGAAATGGCTCGCGTACTTACCGTCTCCGACAGCGTCGTCGTCAATGCCGACGCGCTCTCCCTCTACGAGCTCATCAGCGATCCCACTCGTATGGGTGCCTGGAGTCCCGAAAACTTGGGCGCGACCTTGCGAGGAGATCGCGAAAGCGCATTCCTGGGTATGGAGTTCGACGGACATAACAAACGTGGGCGCGCACAGTGGACCACGAGATGCACAGTCACCGCTGCCGACGCCGGAAAGCTCTTCGAGTTCCGCGTTCACAAGATAGGCCTCTCCACGCCGCGGATTCCTGCCGCCATCGCAACCTGGCAGTTCCGATTCTCGCCGGTGCCCGGCGGAACGCGAGTTACCGAAACGTGGACCGACGACAGGCGCGGCTGGCCGGACCTTGCGGCCGAGTTGTTCGACAAGGTTGCCACCGGTGGAAAGACGTTCGCCGACTTTCAGCGCGGCAACATCCGCAAGACGCTGCTGAACTTCAAGAGCGCCGTTGAGCAGGAATTATCCGGCGTCGAAGGCAGCACCGGCTGACCAACTACAACCGTATATGGCAGTTTCTGCCACTTTTGGTACAGTGCGGATATGGCAACAGCCCGCCGCACCGCACTACTTCTCCGCGTCTCGCAGAGTTGTGCTGCCGCTTTCGTCGAACGCGGCGACACTTCGACGACAATCGCCGAACTCGCCGAGCGTGCGGAAATCTCCGAGCGCACGTTCTACCGCTGCTTCGCCACCAAAGAGGAGAGCATCTGGCCGATGCTCGACGACGGCAACCGGAGCCTCGCCGCCGCACTCGGTGAGCAGCCACGCGATTCGGGACTTGCGCCGGCTGTCCGGAACGCCTTCGTCGCCTCGGTCGGCGAGTCTTTCGAGGCCATGACACGGTCACTGATGCCGATCATCTTCAGTGATGCTGCACTCCGGAGAGTCTGGGAGTCAGCGACTTTCGAGACGATGGAACTCATTCGCCCCGAAGTGGCCCGGCTGATCGATCGGCCGGAAACCTCGCTCGACACCACCGCAGCTGCGGGTCAGGCGACGCTCGCGGTGGTCGCAGCACTACGGGAAATGGCAGACCACCGAACCCCGGCGCCCGCGGCAATCAACCGTGCACTCGACGCGTTTTCGACGTCGTATCTCTCACATCCAACTGGTAAGGAACAATCATGACTCAGGATCTCTCCGGAAAAACCGTACTCGTCACCGGCGGCGCACGCGGCCTGGGTGAGGCGTTTGCGCGCGGCATCGTCGCGGGTAACGGCCGCGTCGTCATCGGCGACCTACTCGACGACGACGGTCGAGCAGTAGCCGAATCTCTCGGCGACGCAGCGCGTTACGTTCATCTCGACGTCACCGACCCAGGGTCGTGGAAGTCTGCCGTCGAGTTCACCGTGTCCGAGTTCGGCGCCATCAACGGTCTGGTCAACAACGCCGGGATCTCCGCGTCCGGCCAGACGGTCGCCGATGAGCCCCTCGAAACGTTCCAGCGGATCATCCAGATCAACCTCGTGTCCGTACACACCGGCATCCACACGGTGGTCCCGTTCATGAAGGCAGCAGGCGGCGGATCCATCGTGAACATCTCCTCGGCTGCCGGCCTGATGGGCATGGCTCTGACCAGCGGGTACGGCGCGGCCAAGTGGGGCGTGCGTGGACTGAGCAAGATCGCTGCCGTCGAACTCGGTCGCGACAAGATCCGAGTCAACTCGGTTCACCCCGGCATGGTCCTGACACCCATGACTGCACCGACGGGCATCAGCCTCGAAGAAGGCGCATTCCCCAACAATCCGTATCGACGCGTCGGCCGCCCGGAAGAGTTGGTCGGTGCGGTCACCTACCTGCTTTCCGACGATGCTTCGTACACAACAGGTTCCGAGATCGCCGTCGACGGGGGCTGGACTGCGGGACCGTCGATCGAGTACATCGCCGGCCAGTAACGCAGAGTTCTGTTCGCTCCTCGTCTTCTGACACACGCCGGGCACCTCATATCGGTGTCAATATTTCCCTGATTGCATTCGCGGAGGGCAACTTTCGCAGTCGCTGCAGCGCTCGATGCAGGTCGAGTGACACCTCGTCCGTCGTACGGGCAAGCGATGTTGCGGTCGCCTCGGTGCCGAGGCCGACGATCAGACGCAGAACCAGGACATCGCGTTCGACAACCGGAAGGGCCGTTGGCGATGCAAGCGGCCCGCCACTGAACCCGTCGGATGCCGCCCGGGCAATCGCGACGCTCGTTCTCGCATACAGCAACCGCAGGAAAGGCTGATTCAACTCCGATCCGTCGCGCACTGCCTCGAGAACGGCGAGGCACGAGGCATCCGCGGCGGAGTCGGAGACAGTCCGATCAAGCTCGGCGCGGCACCGCAGCACAACCATCGGACGAAACGCCGCGTACAAATCGGCCATGGCTTCATTGCTACCACTCCGTGCCGCGGCGGCCAACACCTCGAGCGCGCCTTCCTGCAACATGGGCTTACATTCTCTCTGTCTCGAAACGAAATTCGTCGTGCAGACGACCGATCAGCTGGAACCGAACAGTCCGGCAAAGGGGTTCACTGTCGGCACGGGTGCCGGACCTTGCCCGCCTTGCCATTGATTCTGGTTGCCCTGATTCCAGTCGTTGCCCTGATTCCAGTTATCACCCTGGTTCCAGCCGCCGTTTCCACCATGGTCCCAATCGTGCGAGTGATCGCCACCCTGATCTCCGTACCAACTGTTATCAGTCTGCGTTACATCATGATTCACCGTATCCGCCGAGGCCGGCGCGGCGAGCACGGCTATCGGTACCGTCAATACCGCACCCGTCACTGCGAGCTTGGCCCAGAAGTGCTTCTTACGTTGTTCCGGTGTGAATAGTCGAGCCATGATCGATCCCTTCTCCGAAGATTTCTCCAGACTCCCTCTGGCTGTCCCGAACGGGGCACACACCAGTGAAGTCCTGCATCCTGGCCGTCCACTGGCACTACCCTGGCAGATGCCTGGCAGGACTTACTTCAAACCGAACGCCTTGCACTACAGAATGTTCCGGCACTGACGCGCTGCTCGCACCGCGCCCCAGTTCCGACCGTTCCGTTCCAGGCGGCAAGCGGTCGCTCGGGCGTAAAGTCGAGAGAGTTCGGCTCAGTCACCTAGAGCGGAAGGACACCCAGGCAATGCGGAGCGATGGAGACACGTGGGACATCGTCAGTAGTGTCGGACTCACTGCGCTGGCAGTGGCGACGTTCCGCGCATTGGAAAGCACCCGCACGGACGCGATCATCGAGGACCAATTCGCATCGTGGTTCGTGGAAGCCGCAGCGGAGCCGCATTTCACAGCTCTTCTGAAAGATCCCGCGCTCCTCGACGACACCCCCTTCGGCGGTTTCATGGGGTTGCGAACCCGGTTCTTCGACGAATTCTTCTTGTCGTCAACCGAATCCGGAATCAAGCAGGCGGTAATCGTTGCGGCAGGGTTGGATTCGCGCGCCTATCGACTGGACTGGACCCCAGGATCGACAGTCTTCGAAGTAGATCAACCAAAGGTGCTGGAGTTCAAAGCCGAAGTGCTCACTGCGCGCGATGCCCAGCCGAAAATCGATCGACGCACAGTTCCTACCGATCTGCGCAACGATTGGCCGACTGCGCTCGAGAGCGCTGGTTTCGATCGGAACGACCCCACTGCCTGGTCGGCAGAAGGCCTGCTCGCGTACCTCCCCGGCGCTGCCCACGATGCATTGTTCGAGCGGATCGACGAACTCTCGGCGACCGGTAGTCGGTTGGCAGTGAACGACTTTCCGGCCGGTACGGACCCGAAGAAGCTGGCGGCCATCAGATCCAAGTACTTTGCGCAGAGTCCGTTCGGAGACCTGGACATTTCGCAACTGTTCTACAGCGACAAACGATCCGATCCGGGTCAGTGGTTGACTGAACACAATTGGACCGTCCGACGCTTCAACTCGGTCGAGTTGGCAGATCTGTATGATCGCCCGATTCCTGATCTCCCCGAAGAGATCGCCGCACTGTCGACGCAGCCCACTTTCCTGGCCGCAACCAAGAACTGAATCTCGCAGTCATCACGAAAGTTACTCGGGTCCAGCATTTCTCCCTATTGTCCAGCTTCAACATGCGTGTCACCACCACAAGGAGTTGACGGTACTCGAGGATGAACCGATTCAGTACTTCAGGCTGAGTATGTCCACACCTCAGACGGACGCGCGCCGAAGAGAACGCTGATGAAATGAATCCATGAAACTCGAACACACACGCAGGAAGAGTCGCCCGCTCACGCTGGTGGCACTTGCCTCCGCAGCGGTATTCGCCCTCGCTGCATGTACCTCCGGGTCCGATTCTGCACAAACCTCTGAGAACAGCACAACGAGCTCCGCCTCCGATACACCTGCGACAGTCACGATCCCCGACAGCTCCGTCGGCAAGCAGATCACCTGGCTTCTCGGTGCTTTCAACACGAGCACGCCATTGACCCAGGAAGAAATCGCCGAGCACTTCGGACCCACCGCACCCGTCGTCCTGACGCCTCCGGACTTCGACTCCATCCGAGCCGGACAGCCCTGGACACCAGTGAATTACACGGGAGGTGATACCGACGGCACCGTTTCCATCACCAGTGCCACCGGCGGCGCGTTCGACATCAACGTCGTCGTCGACGGCAACGGATTGGTCCTTGGAATGGCGATCACACCGGCCAAAGACGATCATGTGCCTGCCGCATCATGGCAAGAGCTCGAAACAGCTGTCAAAGCACTTCCCGCGCCGACGAACTTGACCGTCACCGAAGTCACCGGCGGAAAGAACGCCGAGGTCTTCGGCGTCGGCGACACCTCACCGCAGCCCACAGGGTCAACGATCAAGCTGTACGTTCTCGGCGCAGTTGCGACGGCTGTCGAGAACGGGACACTCTCCTGGGATCAGAAGCTCACCGTCACCGACGACCTCAAGTCGATGCCAGGCGGGACCATGCAGGACCTGCCGTCCGGAACCGAAGTCACGGTCCGGGAAACCGCCGGCTAGATGATCTCGATCAGCGACAACACCGCCACCGACATGCTGATCGCTGCTGTCGGGCGCGAGCGGGTCGAAGCCGAGTTCACCCCGATGGGCATGGCGGATCCTTCGCTCAATATTCCGCTGAAGCCGACCCGCGCACTGTTCCAACTCGGCTGGGGCAACGATGGCGCACAACGTCTCGCCTGGCGCGACGGAACCCCGGACGAGCGTCGAGCAATACTGGCGGCACTACCCGGCGGCCTGGTGGACATTCCTGTGTCAGCATTCACCACCCCCGCATGGCCTTTCGACATCGACTGGTTCGCCTCGCCCGCGGACCTGCGTGCCGCGCTGGTCTCGTTACAACAGATGGCGAAGACCGAGACCGGCGCACCGGTTCGAGACATACTGGCCGAGGATCCGGCGCTCAGTAAGGAGTCCGCGAAATGGTTCACCTACGGCGGATTCAAGGGCGGCAGCTCCATCGGCGTCCTTGCAGGTGCCTACTATGTCGAACACGAGGATCGCGCCTGGGTTGTCACCATGCAAACTCATGGTGACGAGGGTGCACTGGTTGCCGACCCGGCTCTGTACTTCGATCCGGTCGACGACGCGATGCTCTTGATCCAGAACGATGCGACCAGCTAGGAACTGATTGAGGTCGAGATTTCGCGGAAGTTCCCAACGTGGCTTGCAGCGGAACAAGGACCGCTGCGCATCCGGTGACATCCGGATGCGCAGCGGCTTCGGTAAGTCTTAGCCCGTTGGCGTCTTAGCCCGTCGGCTCAGTCTCGTCCGACGAGAATCCGTCGAAGAATGCGATGACCTTCTGGAGAAGTGCCGCGATGTCGAAATCTTCCAAGCTACCCATTGCGTTCGTCCTTTCGTTTAACACTGAGGATGAAACGTGCATCTTGCAATTCCCAATGTAAAGCATCAATGGGATTATTTCTCGACCATGCAGCACTTCTGCCACAAAAACTCCACACAGCAAGATACGAGCAAATTGCCACGAATAACAGCTCCCACCCGCAGCATTTCCAATATTCTGAAGCTGAGAAACTTCCCCAATTCGCCAATGGGTAAATCTTGAGAAAAATTTCCGGGCGCGTCGATTCCGATAGATATCCCTGGCGAAACTCTTCATTGAAGACGGCGAGGTTGGCGAAGTTTCCACACTGTTGACACGCAGTTTTGCCAGCCTCAAAGAGGCGCCACCCACATACATAGTGGACATTCGACTGTGATAACGAACCGGTAGCAACACGATCCCAGGCACTTTCTCCCAAATTCTGACGTTCACCCATAACCACTGCATATTTCCGCTGATGAAACGCAATACCAGTCCAAAAGTCCGATAACTTTACCGGATACTGTGCACGGGATTAACTGGTCACATATCCACTGCCGTTCCGAGTGCCCATTCTCACCGAAACCTCACATCTGAATGTTGGACGTTAGTTTAGATGGGTTCACATTCTCCGGGATCGGCGTGATAAATGCGGACTCCACGGATAAACCGAGACAGCCCCACCGCACTCCGACAGGACACGATCCGCGACTCGACGACGTGCGGGCGGGCAGGCTCACACGAGGGTGAAATAGGGGGTGAAACATGCCAGGAGGTCTCGTTTTTCCGAGTCCGACACAGTACGTTTTCCCAGGCACGCCAGTCCCCAGATTCACACGGTGTGCAAGGGCTCGTTGACGCTTACGAGATGTTGGCAAGACCGACCACAGGCCCCGTTCTCCCGACGAGAACGGGGCTTCCTCGTGTCGGTTTCCTCCGTCGACCGACCGGGTAGACGCGAGCATGAGCGCCACCAGCTCGACCGGATCCACCGCTGGCCGCTACGAATCGACGACCCCGACCGTCGGCGTCGAAGAAGAATTCATCCTCGTCGACCCGACATCGTGGTTGCCCTCCACCGACAATGCCGCGGTCGCGGAAACCGCGTCGACACTCGGTATGGATCTTCAGCTCGAATTGTCCCGGTGCCAGGTCGAGACCAACTCTCCGGTGTGCCAGAGCATCGGCGAACTCCGAACCCATTTGATCGACATGCGTCGGCGCGCAGCGAAAGCGGCCGAGTTGAACGGCTGCAGGCTGTTGGCCGTCGGCGCACCGCTTTCGGGGCCTTCGCGTTTCGAGATTAGCGATGCACCTCGTTACCGACAGATGGGTGAGCGCTTCGGCGCCCTCGCTGCCGAACAGAGCATCTGTGGTTGCCACATCCATGTTGGCGTCGCTGATCAAGCCGAAGCCGTGCAGGTCTGCAATCACGTGCGCATCTGGCTGCCCGCCTTGCTTGCTCTGAGCGCCAATTCTCGTGTCCACCAAGGATCCGACACAGAATTCGCGAGTTGGCGGGCGATCCAATGGTCCAGGTGGCCCGTCGCCGGGCCGCCGCCGTACTTCGAGAGCGCTGCAGACTTCGACACCGTGGTAGCGCGGATGGTGGATTGCGGCGTGATGCTCGACGAGCGGATGGCCTACTGGGACGTCCGTCCGTCGTGCCATCTACCGACCGTCGAGATCCGGGTTTGCGACGTTCAACCGACAGCAGACGATGCAGCGCTACTGGCAACACTTGGACGGGCTCTGGTGGCAACTGCGTTAGGCGCGATAGACCGGGGCATCGAGGCTCCGAACATTTCCCTCGAGAACCTTCGTCTCGCAACCTGGGTGTCCGCGAAGGAAGGGGTCCTGGGAACGTCGATCGATCCTGTTACCACACAAAGAATTTCGGCCACCGAACTGTTGCACCGACTCCTGATCCATGTCCGCGACTCACTCGACGAGACAGGCGAGTACGCGAGTGTGGAGTCGGCGCTGCGGAACAAATCGGTCACCGGCGGCGGCAGCGACTGGCAACAGCGAACGCTTCGCCAGGTCTGCCTTCGGGAACTGATCGCACGTGCCGTTCAACGCACCACCTCGATCGAGCCGGCACGCATGGATACACATGCGGAGCCGGCAACCGATCAGTAGTAATGCCGCCGACCGCCGACAGCGTGCCCGGCCGCGCCCAACGCGTACAGGATGATTCCGATCACCAGCAAGACGACACCAATCGTCCACAGGATCGGAATGTTCACCACGAAACCGATTATCAGCAGGATTACGCCGAGGATGATCATGACAAGCTCCTTCAGTGCGTTCACTCGGGCGGATACGCCCGCCTCGAGCCGCATACACCCCGGATACCCGTCGGCCGTGCGTTTCATACCCTCGCTGACCGGGTATTTCGCTGGGCACCATAATATTTGAAGAATCGAGCACGCCATGATGAGAATTGTGACTCTGATCGTTCTGATCTGGCTGATCGTCGGAGCCGTTGCGGCCGGCCAGCGCGGTTACTACAGCAGTTCGCCGACCAACTGTGCCGGCGTCGGGACCATCGCGCTCACCGTCATCGCGGGCCCGCTGAACTACTTCGGCGTAAATCCCAAAGTTACGGACTGCACGCTTCCTCAACCGACCGAGTGAACTGCCGATATGCAGCGCTAAACCGACTAGTCGTTACCCTGGAGGTGAGTCGACACACATCGAAGTGAGGGGCCACCATGACCACTGCGCCAGATCGCACCCGAATCGAGTTCCCGGACATCAGCTCGCGTGCGTGGGAACACCCTGCCGATCGGGCTGCATTGGTGACCCTCCGGACACTTCGGGGGTTCGACACCGTGCTGCGGACGCTGTCCGGCTTACTCCAGGAACGCCAGCATCGCCTCATGTATCTCGCTACATCCGTGCGGGTCGACGAACGCCAGTTCAGCGACCTGAACGATCTGCGACGCGATTGCGTCGACATTCTGCAGGCCGACGAGACACCAGAGTTGTTCGTCCTCCAAACCCCGATGGTCAATGCCTTCACCATCGGTATGGACAAGCCGTTCATGGTGGTCACGACCGGCCTGCTGGACGTGATGAACTACGAGGAGCAGCGGTTCATCATCGGCCACGAACTCGGCCATGCGCTGTCCGGCCATGCGGTCTACCGCACCATCCTGATGCATTTGATGCGACTGGCCGGAACCATCGGTTGGTTACCCGTCGGCGGGTGGGCACTGCGCGCGATCATCGCCGCCCTCATGGAATGGCAGCGCAAATCCGAACTGTCCGGCGATCGCGCCGGATTGCTGTGCGGGCAGGACGTCCACACCGCGATTCGCGTCCAGATGAAATTGGCGGGCGGATCGCGAGTCAGTGAAATCGACATCGACGCATTCCTCGCCCAGGCTGCCGAGTACGACGCCAGCGGCGACCTCCGGGACGGCGTACTCAAGCTCCTCAACATCGAACTGCTCTCGCATCCGTTCTCGGTACTTCGCGCCGCAGAACTCAAGAAATGGGTGGACAGCGGAGACTATGCCGCGATCCTGCGCGGAAACTACCCGCGGCGAGGAGAAGACGACGGAGCGAAGATCAGCGACGAGTTCAAGAATGCAGCCAAGAGCTACAAGCAGAACTTCGACGAGTCAGAGGACCCTCTGATCCGAATGGTGCGCGAGATCGGCAGCGGACTGGGCGGCGCGGTCGGCGCCGTCGGAAACGGCGTCGGCGACGTGGCGTCGGATATCAAGGAACGATTTACTCACTGGCGCAAGAGTTCCGACAGAACGAAGGGCACCGACGACGCCGAGTGAGCAGAATCGGGACCTGCCACCGAAGGCAGTCGGCGGCAGGTCCCGGGCTCTTGGCGTGAGAGTGATGCAGGCTTCCCTCTGCACCACCCTCACGTTCACAGACAGTACCAGCAGTCGAACAAACGTGCGAACTGAAAGCGGTCGTGTCGAATACCCGGTTGTCGGGTACGCGGCATAGGACCACTACAGAAGGGAGCCGACATGCATGCTGGGCGACTGAAGAAGGTCGGTTCGAGTGACGGCCCGTTTGCCTCCGTGTACTTCGAAGACGTCCGCAACCGGGAGGATGCGCGCGAGCGCTTCGAACTCGAATGGCGCTCGATGCGCAATCAACTCTCGAAACAGGGCGCGTCCGAAACGCTCATCGCACGACTGGACGAGGTGAAGGACAACCATCACGGAATCTCGGGACGCGCTGGGCGAGCGATAGTTGCCACACCCGAAGCAGTGCTGATCGACGATATTCTGCTCGAACCCGCCGGATCGACCATCGCAACCTTGGGCGAGCTGCCCTACTTGATTCCACTGATCGCACACGGATACGACACCGAGCCCTTCCTCATCGCCAAGGTCGACCACACCGGCGCGGACCTGTGCGTGCGCGATGCCCGCGGGCGTGACGTGTACGGCGAATCGGTCGACGGCGACGGCTTCCCGGTACACAAGGCGCACGTGGGCGGCCAGGAGCGGTACACCGACAGTCAAAGCCTCGTGGAGGAGAACATCCGGAAGAACCTGGCACAGGCTGCGGAGCGCGCGGCATCGCTCGCCCGCGAACACAAGGTCGCGCTGGTGGTCGTGATCGGAGAAGTACAGTCACGCAAAGCTTTTGCACAGCTCCTACCGTCGACGCTACGAGTGGTGGATGTCGAAAAGGGTTCACGTTCAGTGGGTTCGTCACCTGCTGAGGTGTCCAAGTCGATTCGTGAACTGATCGATACGCAGCGGCTGCGCAGGATGGACTCGGAAACCGAACGCTACGTCGCAGAGCAGGGACGGGACTCCGGTCTCTCCATCGACGGGACCGCGCGCGTCCTCGACGCTCTCGAACAGGGCAAGGTCGAGACACTGTTGCTCACCGATCCCGACGACAAGGAAGTCACCAGCGGAAAGTTGATCGGGCCCGCCGATCGCGTACTCCCCTACATCGCAATCGGGACCGGAACCGAACTGGTACAGATCGACGAACGCCTGGTTCTCGCCGACGGGTACGGCGCGATCCTCCGGCATCCCTGAACATCGGCAGCCTGATCGGATTCGGTGGATGAGCACCTTCAGCGAGAGGCGTGCTTGCCCACCGAGTCCGGAAATCCGTCGGCAATTGCTGCGACAAGTTCCAGATATGCCCGCGCAGTGCGCTTGTTCAGCAATTTCAAGTCGATCGGACCGCCCTCGCCGAGGTGATCGTCGTAGGGCAAGGTCTTGACCGCGCGCACTCCCCGCTGAGCGAAAACGTCTTCGAGTTGATCGAGGTCGAGCGAAGACGAACCCGGCCTCGTCGAATTGATCGCCACGACCGACCTGCTCACCAGGTCTGCGTAGCCATGCTTGGTCAGCCAACTGAGCGTTGCAGCAGCACTACGGGCACCGTCCTGTGCCGTCGGGCTGACGACAACCAACGCATCTGCTTCGTCGAGGATTCCGTACATGGCCGAGTGCATGATCCCTGTGCCGCAGTCGGTGATGACGATGTTGTAATGCACCTCGAGAATTCGCAGAGTATCGAGGTAGTCCTGTTCGTTGAACGACTCCGAGGTTTCCGGATCTGCTTCACTCGCAAGGATTTCGAGCCGGCTGTCGCCTTGAGACGTGTAGTAGCGAACATCGCTGTACGTGCGAATGTCGCCGTCGGCCAACAGATCACGAACGGTCAGATGATGTTCACGTCGTTCGCGATCCGCCAGGGTCCCCAGATCGGGGTTGGCGTCGATGGCCACGATGCGATCCCCACGGATCGACGCGAACGTCGAACCGACGGTCTTGGCCGCCGTGGTTTTTCCCACACCGCCCTTGAGCGAGATGAAGGCAATTTTGTACACACCGCGCACCGTGCGGTTGGCACGGCGCACGAGAGCTTGGTGCTCGAGTTCGGCAGCAGACTGCCCCGTGTTGATCCGCCCACCGGTGAGTTTGAACAACACACTGCCCAAACCGCGTTCAGGCGGACGCTTCGCTCGCTTGATGATGTCCAGGTCGTCGACGGACGTCATAGCCCTGGGCGTCGAGGTCCGAAAATCGGTCGGCTCTTCACGACGTTGCTGACGCATCCGCTGACTGGGCAACGGTTTTGCTGCGGGTTCGTCGAATTGCGGTGTGAAGGTGACGGTTCGAATCGACGTTGCGTAACCGTCGTCGGACGCGTCGAAAAGGCCGTCGCCCTGAGTTGTTCCGGAGTTGTTCCCCAAGACTCCGCCATTCGAACCGTTGTTATCGCTGCGCACCGTTTTCCTAGGTCGAGTTCGGAATCATTTCGGACATAGCCTCTCGGACGCTATCACTCTGGCGGGCTTGCCGTTCTCTGCTCAATACCGTCACGGCACAACAGACCGTTACACCCGCACTTCGATGACTTTGGTCCTCACACTGGTGCCATTCTCAGCAAATACGATCGTCGTAAGGATATGCGGCACAAATATCTTCATCGGTCGACAAAAGCGGCCTTCCGCAATGTCAGGGCAAATCCCTTGGTAACAAACGAAAAAAGGGAGGGTGATCGCGCAAGCGATCACCCTCCCTTCATGGACATGTGTTCAGCTGCTGCAGAATTCCGAGCTCCCGAGGCTCCCGAAAATCGTCGACAGATCCACACTTCCGAGCGAACTGCCTGTATCGCAGCCGTCGGCAGTAAGCGCGAAGTCGACACCGGTGACGTCAGCCGTACTCAGATTCACCGGAATTGAGGTTGGATCGGCGCCGCAACCGCTGCCGGGAATCACTTCGACGGAATAGCCATCCTTGGCCGGCTTGTACTGAAAGAAGTAGTCACCGGATCCATCCGTGGTTGTCGTCGCGATTTGTGTGCCCGCATCGAGCAGATTCAACGTCACGTCGGAAGCACCGACTCCATCGACGCCCGGACACCCGGTGACAGTTCCGAAGATGCTGAACACTTTCACCATCTCGAAGTCGATCCCGGTTGCGTCGGATGTCGTCAGATCCACCGGCGTGCCGTTGGGTACGGATCCGCATCCGGCGGGCGCGTAGGGACTGACGGTGTAATTGCCCGGAGGAACATTCGCGATCGTGTACGCGCCACCCGCCCCGACAGTGGCCGAGGAGATCTGCGTCGAACCGTCCCATACGACCATCCATATCCCGACCGGATCGCCAGAGTCGCTGCACGAGTTGACGAGGGTTCCCGACACCGAGCGTGTGACCGGGTCCGCCGAGGCCACCGAAGACAGGAAGAGACCGAACGCACCCACCAGGGCGAATATCGCAAAGAATCGACGCCTCATGAAACTCTCCTATGTGTTTGCCCTGCCGTCGACCCGTTGCCGGCGACCAGAGCCAAGTCAACACGGGAAAATGACCGTCATGTTTGTTTCGTCCACTCCTCGGCAAAGTTTGGCGAATCGGACAAATCGCCCTCTGACACGGTCGTCGGTCGGCGACCACAACGATCCCGACCGATCACCTACTAAGCCCGGTAGTAGGCGCCTGTATCCTTTCGCGTATGACGCCGGGTCCGAAAGATGTCGCGCAGCTGCGCGGCGCTTTTGTGGGCGGCACCTCCGGCGCGGTGTCGGTCGCAGCCCACGCCCTCGGTGGCGGCGGCATGGCCCCGTCCGAAAGCGCCGTGGTGTTGTTGATCCTCGCGTGCGCGAGCGTCGGCGCGGTGGTCACGTCCATCGACACCCGCAGATCCCCCGCGCTCTTGCTTGCCCTCATGCTCGCAGCGGGTCAGGCCATCGGCCACGCGACATTGACGATCGCTTCAGATCATCAACACGGCCTGCTCCTGTCGCTTCCGATGCTCGCAGCGCACATCGCTGCGGTCGGAGTGTGCGCAGTACTGATCCGCGGCGCAGAACGCGGGTACGTCGTGGCGGCGTCGACGGTAGCGGCCATCGTCGCGGTGCTCCTACGGCCGTGGGCGCCTGAACCATCGCCGTTCACTGCGCGCACTCGATACCGCGCCAAAGTTGTTCTGCGTCAACTTCTCACTTCCGGTTTGGGCACTCGCGGCCCGCCGGCTTTCGTGTAACTCACCTTCCCTTTCCTTTCACGCACGTGATTTCGTGCGCTACTTTGCTGTGCGCCTTTATTAACCGCCCGCGGTTAATAAAGGCGCACGGCGGGATCGAGTACACGCATGTCCGCACCCGAATTGGAGCGCGCACAGACGCGCGCGTCCAACGACAGTTCTCCCCCGAAGACGCAGGTTGGCGGCGCCAGACCACTGATACTGCGTCTGCATTTCTACGCCGGCATTCTCATCGGGCCGTTCATCCTCATCGCCGCGTTGAGCGGTGGCCTCTACGCGATGGCGCCCACCATCGAGAAGTTCGTCTACAGCGACTACCTCCAGACCGACACCACCGGACAGATCGCGTCTCTGAACGACCAGATCCGTTCCGCTCAGCAGTATCGACCTGACCTGACGGTCTCGGCAGTACGTCCGTCCCCTGCTGCCGGAACCACCACACGGGTCCTGTTCACCGATCCGTCACTGGGCGAATCGGAGAGGCTCGCGGTCTTCGTCGATCCGGTGCTCGCACAGCCGGTCGGCGAGTTGGCCGTGTACGGAAGCAGTGGTTCGCTGCCATTGCGCACCTGGATCTCCCAGCTGCATCGCCACCTTCATCTGGGCGAACCCGGCCGCCTCTACAGCGAATTGGCCGCGTCGTGGATGTGGGTGGTCGCACTCGGTGGCGTCTACCTGTGGTTCCGTCGATACCGCACCGCCAGGAACGCTCGTCTGCTCACGATCGACCGAGCGTCCACCGGACGAAGCCGGACCCTGAACTGGCACGGTGTCGTCGGCATCTGGATAGCAGTTGCATTGGTCTTCCTCTCGGCGACCGGCCTCACGTGGTCGACCTACGCCGGAGAGAACGTCAGCAATCTGAGAACTGCATTGAGTTGGACGACGCCCTCCGTCGTGAAAACTCTCGGCGACGCTCCCCCACCGGCGACAGGCGGGCACGAGGGCCACGACATGGCTCCCGCTGCCACCGGCACTCTGACCGATACCAACGTCGGACGCGTCGACACCGTCCTCGGAATCGCCAGATACAACGGGATCACCGGTCCGGTCGAAGTATCGATACCTGCCAATGCCGAGACAGCGTTCACCGTCGCCCAGACTCGTGAGCCCTGGGTGTACAGCAACAACACCATCGCCATCGACGGAGCGACACAAAAGGTCACCGACGAGTTGTGGTTCTCGGATTGGCCACTCGCAGCCAAACTTTCGGCCTGGGGAATCCAACTCCACATGGGCCTGCTGTTCGGCCTTGCCAACCAGATCGCACTCGCCGCACTGGCACTCGCGCTGGTCAGCGTGGTCATTCGGGGTTACATCATGTGGTGGCGCCGACGCCCCACCCGTGGCTCCGACTGGGCAGTCGGCCGGGCTCCTGCCCGCGGCGGAATCCGCAACCTCTCCCCGATCAGCCTCGTTGCGCTCGTCGCGATCACGGCGCTGGTCGGCTGGTTCGTTCCGCTACTCGGCATCAGCCTGCTCGCATTCCTGCTGATCGACGTATGCATTGCAGCGTTCAAACGCCGCGCCACTACCTGACAATCACGAATTACGGAGACACACATGACTGTTCGCACCAAGATATTCGCAGCTGTTGCATTGACCGCAGCTCTCGCGCTGACCGGCTGTTCTTCCAACTCCGACAAGGAAACCGAAGCTGCACAATCCATCACAGTTCAGGATCAATGGGTCAAGGCCGCGCCGGAAGGCATGAGTGCGGCGTTCGCCGAACTCGTCAACTCCAGTGACAAGGACGTACGCGTGGTCTCGGCCACCAGCCCCGCGTCGTCTCGACTCGAATTGCACGAAGTCGTGACCGGCGACGGCGGAACGATGACGATGCGCCCCAAGGACGGCGGTTTCCTGGTCCCTGCCAACGGTTCCGCCTCCCTTACCCCGGGCGGTGACCACCTGATGTTCATGGACCTGTCGGCGCCGCTGCTCCCGGGCGCCGAAACCGATCTCACCCTGATCTACGACGACGGCTCCAGCACCACGTTCACAGCTCAGATTCGCGACTTCTCCGGTAATCAGGAGAACTACGACCCGAATCACGGTGGCTGAGAACACGAACCCGCCCAGCCGAGCTCTCAGCCGGCGGCGCCTTCTCGGAGGAGGCGCCGCCGCGCTCGGCGTCGCGGGAATAACCTGGGGCGCAACCACAGTGGTCGAGCGCAGCGAACACGAGCAGCAAGCAGGCAAGCTCGTGGAACCGTTCTACGGAGTCCACCAAGCTGGGATCGCCACCACTCCACAAGCGCACGGCACGTTCATCGGGTTCGACCTCTTGCCTGGAACCGATCGAGCAGTCGTCGTCGGGATCATGAAGATGTGGTCCGAGGATGCGTCACGGCTGACCGCCGGCAGTCCGGCGTTGGCGGACACCGAACGGGAACTTGCCGTGGATCCGGCACGCTTGACGGTGACCGTCGGTTACGGCCCCGGCCTGTTCACCAAGCTGGGATTGCATTCACGTCAACCGGATTGGTTCGAGCCGTTGCCGAGCTACGCGATCGATCGACTCGACGAACGATGGGGCGGCTCGGATCTGCTACTGCAGATCTGCGGCGACGATCCGGTGACCATTGCTCACGCCGTTCGAGTGCTGACCAAGAATGTCCGATCACTGACGACAATCCGATGGACGCAGAAAGGATTCCGGAACGCACGTGGCACCACGCCCGAAGGAACCACGATGCGCAATCTCATGGGCCAAGTGGACGGGACGGTCAATCCGGCTCCGGGAACAGTGGATTTCGATTCACTGATCTGGCACGACGGGACCGGGCAGTCGTGGCTCGCGGGCGGAACCTCGTTGGTACTACGACGCATTCGCATGGAAATGGATACCTGGGACGAACTCGATCGCTCGGGACGCGAACTCACCATGGGGCGCACGTTGTCCAATGGCGCTCCGCTCAACGGAACCGACGAATTCGACGAAGCGGACTTCACTCTCACGGACAAGTTCGGTATTCCGGTGATCCCTCCGGGATCACACATCGCGCGAGCCCATCAGACGCACGAGAAGGAGCAGTTTTTCCGCCGGGCGTACAACTACGACGACGCACCCGAGAGCGGGCAGACCTCGAACTCGGGGTTGATCTTCGCCGCGTTCCAACGGGACATCGCCGAGCAATATCTGCCGGTCCAACAGCGGTTGAGTGACTTCGACGCACTCAACGAGTGGACGACGCCGATCGGTTCTGCGGTGTATCTCATTCCGCCGGGGTGCACCGAGAACGATTACCTCGGAAGCGGTTTGCTCGGCTGACAACACCGGGTAACGATATTGTGGGGGCGGGATCCGAACGGATCCCGCCCCCACAATGCCCTCTACCTGAAGCTGTTGCGTTACTTGGACTTACGAGGCCCCGGCATAACCGCACCCGGACGAGCGGTAGTCAACCTCGTGACCCAACCGCTGGCGGGCCACTTCTTCAGGCCGACGTTGTGCGGGGTGACCTCGGTTCCGACGTACTTGGCAGCAAGCTCGTCGTCGACGGTTCCGTTGAACCGCCACAGTTGGCTTCCGTCGGCATTGCGAGTGGAGACCTCCCATGACTGAGCGCGGAAGGCACCACGAATGATGCTGTCGGCAAAGACCAGAACGGGAATGCCGATCTCGGCACGGACAGCCGCACCGGCAGACCACTCGGCCCGTGCGAGTTCGTAAATCTCTTCCGGCGTTGCTCCCGGACGGGCGGAGGCCGGTACGTGGAGGACGATGCTCGGCGTCGGGAGTTCCGGCGCGGGATCGGCCGAGTATCGCAACGCGAGTTCCTCGACGCGGGTCGCACGGGCGTCCTTGTCCGAGGTATCGCCCGCGAGGTTGGTCAGGCCGTCTCCCGCGTCGGTAATCCGCAAGGCTTCCACGATGCCGCGGACGACCTCTCCGGTAGTGGCAGCCGAATCGGTGGCGGCGGAAACAGATCGGAGGAGTACGAAGTGCTCCACTGCCGAACCTGCGTCGTAGATTTCACGGATCCGAGCGATCTTGGCTGCCGTCACAGCAGCATTCGACTCGGCCGGGCCGTCCGCTCCTTCGAGATTCGCGAGTTCACCGAGCGCTTCGAACACCGGCGCGAACACCTGGTTTCCCGTGCCGTGCCCGACATGGAATACCTGGTCGTTACGTGGGTCACGCAACGCAAAGACATACTGCCCCAACCGCTTCCCGACCTTTTCGGTGAACGGCTGCGGAGCCGGCTTCCTGACGACGACCTCGGTGGACAGAGTGCGCATCACGGCCAGACGCAGTGCGTCGGGCACGCTGGCAGAACCGGCAGCACCGGAAAAGATTGCCGCCGAGGCAGCGCTGATCGAGGTGAACGTGCGGCCGACTTGCTTCTCGAGAGATGCAGAGACCGTACCGACCGCAGTCAGTTTTGCATCGAGGGTCCCGTCACCCTCGACAAGGAACTCCTTGATCAACGGAGCAACGAGCAGAGTGGAGCCGATAGCGCGAGGAACTGTCCAGACAATAGCCATGACACGAGCCTAGGCGATCACTTCGAGACGCGAGGCGAACGCGACTCAGCCCGCCGCTGTCGGCCCGGCCAGTCCCTGCACAAGTAGGTTCCAGGCCGCGTGCGCGACTTCTTTTCGTGAGCTCTCGGCGGTCCGTTCCATGATCGCGGCGAACATGGCGATCGCCAGGATCACGTCCTCGGCAGTGACGGACTCGCGTATCTTCCCAGCTCGACGCGCTTCGTCGAGGCGACCTTCGAGAAGATCGGTCAGGCGGGTGCCGGCCGAATTCAGTCGTGAATCGCCGAAGGAGACGGGCTTGATGACCTCCACGAACACGATCGAGGTGGTGATCTGGTCGACCAACAAACGAAAAAGATCGTCGAGAGTCGAATCCGGATCGGCAGCCAGATCTTGCAACTCGACGATGTTCTCGTCGAACACTGCGAGTGCCAGGCTTTCGCGAGTGGGAAAGTGCCGGTAGAGGCTGCCCTGGCCGACGCCGGCCGTACGGGCGATCAGGCTGAGCGGAGCAGCGAAACCCTGGGTGGCGAACACCTCGCGAGCTGCTGAGATGAGTGCCGCGCGATTGCGCGCCGCGTCTCTCGGCCCTCTGTTGAGAGATCCGCTATTGACGCGGCCAGACGATGTCACGCACACTACGATACCAACCGGACAGCATTGTCCGGTTGGTTGCGGCCCGACACCGGTTCACACCCCGACCCGACCGTCGTGAGCGCTCGAACCCGCGCCTGCCCTCCGTGCTGCCTGTCCGTGAGATACGTCTGCCCGTGAGATACGAAAGGCAATCCCGCACCGGGAGTTGGACTCGATGAAATCGTTCACGACCATCAGAACCAGATCTGCCATCGCGCTCGTCGCATTGATCACCATCCTTCCCGTGTGTGTCGCCGCGGCCGAACCAGCCCCCGCCCCCGGCTCGATCCTCGAATCCTCCGGTGTCGGTTCGAACGCGGCGAGTCGTGCGGAGTGCGGGCCTGGTTCGATGCCCGAGACCGGGTTGCAGGGTGATGTTCCGGCCGAGGACCGAAACAGCGGACGCAGCCGGGATGGTTACAGCTGCAACATGTCTCAGATCGGTGGCTACTCGGGTCGCGGCGGCGGGATCACATCCACCAACTTCGAACACTGCTCGTACGTCGGCAGCTTCTTCCCCGGGAACCTCCTCGGCCCCGCGCAAGGCGTCCAAGTTCTCGACGTGTCAGATCCTGCCAACCCCGCACTCACCGCCACTCTGACCGAACCGGCGATGCTGGCCGGAACGTGGGAGAGCCTCAAGGTCAACGCCACGCGAAAGCTGCTGGTGGGCACGGGCGTTCCGCTCTTGACCGGCGTCGGCCTGATGTCGGTCTACGACATATCCGACTGCGCGCACCCGAAACTGCTCAACCCCGGGCCGGGAACCGATCTGGGAATGCTGCTGCCCATCACCAATCACGAGGGTGGGTTCTCACCGGACGGGAACACCTACTGGTCTTCCGGCACCGCCCCCGGCGTGGTGAGCGCCGTCGATCTCACCGATCCCACCAACCCGCGTGTCATCTGGCAGGACCTCATCGGGTTGTCGACCCACGGATTCGGAATCAGTCCCGACGGAACCCGCATGTACCTGTCGAACAATCTCGGCGGAATACATGTTCTCGACATCAGTGAGGTTCAGCGCCGCGTCCCCAACCCTCGGGTGCGCCAACTGTCCCAGCTCTCGTGGACCGACGGGTGGGCCACCCAGCACAGCATTCCGGTGACGTACGACGGTTCGCCGTACCTGTTCACCGTCGACGAAGGCGGTTCAGGCGGAGTCAAATTGATCGACGTCTCCCATGACGACGAACCGTCGGTCGTCAATTCGGTGAAGCTCGAGATCAATCTGCCGGAGAATCAAGACGCTGCGCTGGCGTCCGCTGCCGGCGGATCGCTGTTCGCGTACGAATCTCACTACTGTTCGGCCGATCGCCCGGTCGACCCGACGGCGCTGGCATGCGGATGGATCTCGAGCGGAATTCGGGTCTTCGACATTCGAGATCCCTTCGATGTCCACGAAATTGCGTACTTCAACCCACCTGCTCGGACCGGCGACAATCTCCAACTCGCCAACTCGCCGCACGCTCTCGCATCGCTCATCGGGGTACCCATCCTCAGCACCCCGGCAATCGCGCAGTCGATCGCGCAGGGCCAGTTCGATCCCGGCCAAGCGCTGAGTTCGCGGTCGGGCATGCTCGCTCTCGGCGACATCTCGACCGATTGGTGCTTCTCCCCACCCGAATGGCGAGGTACCACATTGTGGGCGACGTGCGCCGACAACGGCTTTGTTGCCATGCAACTCGAAAACGGTGTCTACACACCACCCGCCGACCAGAAGACGACCGTGGGATCATGACGGTGCCACGATCGGTCAAAGCCGTCGCGCTCGTAGCTGCGGCACTGATGCTGCTCGTACTCGGCGCAGCACTACGTCCCCTGTTTGCACCCGAGAACCACACGCAGACAGCTGTTCTGAGCGAAACCGAAATCGGATTCGTACACGACATGGCGGCCCACCATCAACAGGCACTCTTCATTCTCGCGCGTCTGAGTCCTGATGTGGACCCGGCGGTAACGAGACTGGCCCAACAGATCGACGATGTTCAACGAACGGAAATCGGTGTCATGCTCGGTTGGCTGCGGTTGGCCGGTGTCCCGCCGAACAGTAGAACGCCGATGGCGTGGATGGAGGCGTCACCGAGCAGTGCGGGCGACTCTCATCATCACCCGGCAACGCCGGAAACAGAGGCCGACGCCATGCCGGGCATCGCTACGACGGAAGAACTCGAGAAACTGAGCGCCGCTCGCGGGTTCGACGCCGAGGTGCTGTTCCTTCAACTGATGGAACGCCACCACCGTGGCGGGATCGCCATGGCACAGGTGGCCGATACCCTGCTCGAGAGCGGGCCAGTGAAACAGTCCGCCCGCGACATGATCAACACGCAGAGTCAGGAGTCCGGGCTGATGACACTGATGCTCGGACAACGTGGGGCACAACCACTGCACTGACCCGCATGTGCACTGACTACCATGGGTGTCGACCTGTGAACTACAGAAAGAATCGACACTTCAATGACCCTGCTCGTTCGCGGAATCGAATGGTCGAACCCGACAGCACCGCGGATCCGATGCGTCGACGACACCACTTCCGCTACGACCTTCTTCACTCACGACTCGGTTCTGCGGTTTTCCGTCGACGAGAAGAAGGGCCGCCGCTGCCTCGGCTGGCGAGATCTCACCGCAGAAGGTCGAGGGCACTCGCCGTGTGACCGCGAGGCCACGGTCGTTGCCGGGCGCCAATGCGACCGGTGCCGAAATCGCGAGGGGTTCACCACAGTTCATCAGGCACACGTCAGCGGGGCGCACATTCATCCGAACGTACGCACCTACCTCGCACAACCACAATGGCTCTACGTGGACGTATTCGCCGGCGGTCAGATGAAGGTGGGGACGGCGTCCGAGTTTCGCAAACATCCGCGAGTCGCCGAACAGGGCGCGGTCTGCGCGTTGTTCGTCGCGCGGTCGACGGACGGTTACAGCATCCGTTCGCTCGAAGCCAGAGCGTCGGAAGAGTTCCACTTGAGTCAGGCCATACGTACGTCTCGGAAGATCGAGGCGTTGACGGGAACTCTTGATCGAGAAGAACTCCGAAAGTCGTTGCACCACTTCGTATCGTCGATCAGCGATGAGCTGAAGGACATCGGATCGGACATCGACGGCATCGAGATCCTGGAGGCTCCCGAAGAATGGCGGGCGCCGGCATGCGCCGACGTGGTCTTCGATGCCGCACCGTTGATCGCGTATCCGCACACTTTCGAGTCCGGGGAGCATTCCCTGTATCTGGAGGGCCTTGCCGGTTCGATCGCATCGATGCGGATCGACCCCGATCCTGAATCACCACGCTTTGTCGCGGACGTGTCCGGATTGGTCGGTCGAACCATCACCGTCGGCGAGTTCGAGTCCCCAGGCGTGGCGATTCAGGAATCGTTGTTCTGAAGGTTGGTCAGCAGCTTCCCGCAGTCGCTGCGGCGAATCCGCGAGTGACCTCGGCCTGCTCGTCGGCAGACAAGCTCGACCATTCGGGATAGGCCTGGATGGAGGTCAGCATGTCGTTTGCCAATGATTCACGCGTCATGCCCATTTCCTCGCCCGACTCGTCAATCGCCGGCTGGTATGCGTCGAGGTACCGGAGAACGTCGGAGCACGCCTGCGCGTAGGTCCGTGGCAGCGCCGAACTCACATTCGGGTCCGACGGGACCTCGGCCGGGACGCTCGAGTCGACGGGCGGTGCCTCGGTAGTCGATTCCGGCGACGTCGCCGGAGCCGCGGATGACGTCGTCGGCGTCGCAGTGGCGGTCGCCGAAGCGGAGGAAGTGAGTGTTCCGACCTCGGTCGGCTTGTCTCCGTCAGAACCGCAGGCAACCAGCGCCACCAGCGAGCAGGCACCGATGAACCCGGTGATCGTTTTCTTCATCCTTCAAGGATGCCAGAGGGCAGCCGGCGTTCGAACCGACCGGCGTCGCCGACTGGCCGGGATCGCCTGGGCGGCCCGTCGAATCCGAGCGCCTCGTCGGCCCGACTGCAGGATTGGACCGTATGCCCCGTCTGCCAACCCATGCTACCGTGATTTAACTGCAAAGTAACTATGGGCGGGATTGTCCGGTCTGCCGCGTTCATTCGGAACGCTCTGATCGGAAATAGTTCGTTTTTAAGGGGCTGGAACGAGTGGGACTTTTTCGTCGACGAGGTTCCCGGGAGGAAGACGACGATCGCGGGCAGAACCTCGATCGCAGCGACCCCGGGTACGCTGCCTGGTTCGCGAACGTCGCCGACGCGGGCAGTCAGCCGGTTCCGTACAAGCGGCCCCTGACCGCACCGGTCTATCCGCAACTCCACTCGCCGACACCGGACTACGAGACAGACACCGGATGGCCGCTCGACGCGCCCTCCGGAGACGGCTGGCTACCCGCAGACCGAATCGACGAATTCGAGTCGTCGTATGGCCGCTCATCTGCATCGAACGGAACGAACCCGCACATCTCACCAGCTGAACAGTTGCCGCCCGGCCCACCCCCGACGCCGCAACCGACGATTCCGCCTCGAAATGTACCGATGACTTCACCACCGAAGCATCACCTGGAGTCGCCCAGCGCGACTCGGCCCTACCAAGGAGAAGCAATGAGCAACATCGACAAAATCCTCGGCGAATTGATGCGCATCGACGGTGCCAGCGGTGCAGCCGTCGTCGACGCCGACAGCGGGATGGTTCTCGGTATGAGCGGCAACCCGTCGTTCAGCCTCGAATATGCCGGCGCCGGTAACTCCGAGGTTGTGCGAGCAAAGCTCCGCACGATGAGTAACTTGGGGATTACCGACACCCTGGAAGACATCCTGATCACCCTGAGCAACCAGTACCACCTCATTCGCGTCCTCGAGACGCCCGGACTTTCAACACTGTTCGTGTACCTCGTTTTGGACCGCGCACGTGCGAACTTGGCGCTGGCCCGCCACAAGCTGGGCGAGCAGACCCCCAAGATCGAGATCTGACGCGTCCACTCCACCCGAGAAGGCCCGGTCCTCACCCAACGGCGAGGACCGGGCCTTGTCCGTTCAGAACCGTCGATTGGTGAACGGCGCACCGACACCGATACTGGGACCGTGACTATCGCGGATACACCTTGCGTGTGGTTGACCACCCTCCGAAATGACGGCTCGCCGCACACGACTCCGGTGTGGTTCTTACTGCGTCGGAACACATTCTGGATACCGAGCGCAGAGCAGAATCGGAAGGTTCGGAACCTGCGGGACGATCCTCGGGTCTCGTTGGCCGTCGACGGATCCGCCGGCGATCCGTGGGTCGCACAGGGACTCGGGACAATTCATCACGACGTCGGCGAGTTCGGCGATCTCCTGAGACTTTTCGGCGAGAAGTACGCCGGCTGGGATGCCGCGGACGAGACTCCCGACGGCCCGCGGGTTCTCCTCTCGGTCCCGGTGACGCGGTGGCTCCTTCGACCGGACTGACAGACAGTGCCGGTTCGGCCCGAAATGTCGTGAATGACATACTTGTAGTTCATCTCTCGCAGAAATGGACTCTCACACATGGCACGCACGGCACATCACAGGCGCGGCATCACCGGCGTCACCATCGGCATTGCTGCCGTGATCGTGCTGGGAGGTTGCGCGAACTCCAACGCCGACGCGCCCGAAACATCTTCTCTCGGTTCAGGAATCGGATCCGGTGTCACGACGACGGCGGTGGCCGAAGCCTCGACGCCGTCTTCCGCTGCAGCTGAACTACTGGCGCAGATCCCGATCAAGGGACGCGCACCCAAGACCGGATACGACCGCGCGCTGTTCGGCACCGCTTGGACGGACGACGTCACCGTCGAGTTCGGTCACAACGGCTGCGACACACGCAATGACATTCTTCGCCGCGACCTCACCGACCTGACATTCAAGGACGGCTCCAAAAGCTGCTCGGTCCAAACCGGTACGCTCCGTGACCCGTACACGAACAAGACCATCGCCTTCACCCGCGGCCAGGACACGTCTTCGGCAGTGCAGATCGACCATGTAGTCGCACTCTCGGATGCCTGGCAGAAGGGCGCGCAGCAGCTGGACACCCAGACGCGAACAAATCTCGCGAACGACCCGCGAAACCTACGCGCTGTCGACGGACCCACCAACCAGAAGAAGTCGGATTCCGACGCAGCGTCGTGGCTGCCACCCAACAAGGCCTACCGCTGCCAGTACGTGACTGCTCAAGTGGAAGTGAAAGCCGCATACGGTTTGTGGGTCACCCAAGCCGAACACGACACCATCGCAGACATTCTCGCGACCTGCTGAACTCTTGCTTTGATCAGCGACCTTTGATCAGATACCGCACAATCGCCATTCCGAGCGCGAGGCCCACCACGGTGGCCAGCGCTGCAACCAGACCGTGACCGGTCAGTGCGACGAACGCGCCGGTGGTGACTGCGACGACCGCAATGATCCCCGCGTCCACTCTGCTTTGACCACGTTCAGGCATGGCACTCTCTCGTGCCGTCAGGTCCGTCCGCTCCCCTCGTAGCGGACGGACCCAGCGGCAAACTGTCGAAATACGCGAACTCCGGTGGCCTCACCGGGCTGACTTTGCGGGCGGTCCTGCGAGGCCGGCACGTCCCCCGGAGCCAACTCACATCGGTTCACGAAGTCCGTACCTTCGCAGAATATACCGATTGGTAGGTAATTACCGAGGGCTAAAGTCCCTGGTCATGGACTCATGCGACGAGTGGTCGGAAACTCGAGACGAACGAGCGTATCCGCGAGCCGAGCGTTTATCGAGATAGCGAGAACAGCCATAAGGCCGCCCGGACATGGAGCGGAGACGTCTAGGACCCGAAAAGTGATCCGAGATCCAATGATCCGATTGACGACACTCTCTTCCAATCAGCGCAATATGCGGTGGTGAAGCGAGAATCCGTCAAGAGAATCGTGACCGTCGCCGGTCCGAGGGTGCTTTCGAACTCGAGGACATTCACTTCACCGTCGCCGTCAACTTTTGCTCGGCCATAAATGCATGGCATGTCAGCCGATTCGGGTCCGGAGGTCGTGTAGGTCCCGGGCAACACCTCCCACGGCACGTCGAACAGCCCGTGACCGGGAATGTTTCCCGGCGCTGCTGAGGCCGTAGATGTCCCGATCATTGCCACACTGACAGCTACTACCGCAGTGGACGCGAGCAAACCAACCTTGCGCATTTTCCCTACCTTGTTCATACCTGAACCGCAGCGGCGAGTTCGAAGGCTTGTTGATGTAAGAACCCGCGGTTCGCGCAGTTCTTCAACTAACGGTAGTAAAAGGACACAAGTTTTGGTGAGCTACCTTTTGTGGTTCTGGCCCGGTTTCCGTGACGGAGACTCCCCTCGAGAAAAACAGGGAACGCCGGCGTTGCGGCTCTCGGCATGATTCGAACCTGTCATTCCAGTATTCGATCACACACCCGTATTCGAGCCGAAACGTCGACGCTCCCCTGCTGTTTGAGTGACTCAGCCCCCGAGTGAGCCTGTCGGAAGCTTCGAGAAGATGTCCCCGAGGCTTCCGGTTCCGCCCGGTGTTTCCGGATCCGTCGGATCCACCGGCTCCACGACGACGACACCAGGCACGGTGACGGTCACGGTCTTGTCCACGGACTCCGAGGCGCTGAACTTCTTGGTACCCAGAAACTTTGCGGTGATGCGATGTTCACCCTGGTCGCGGAACGGCCAGACCAGTTCTGCGTGACCATTCGAATCGACTGCGGCGCTGCCGATCTTCATTTCACCGTCGAAGAACTCGACTGTTCCCTCACCCGGATTCGGGTCGATACTCGCCGCGATCTTGACGTCTTCGCCGGTCAGTGCCTCGAGTGCAACGTCGACCGTCGTTTCGGTCTGGTTGGTCGAGAAGACCTCGGTAGTGGAAAGGGCGCCACGTCCGTCACCGGAGGCAACACAATACCCAGCTGCATTGGTCCACCGAGACTCACCGAAACTCATGCTCGTGTCTTTGATCTTGATAACCGGGCTCGCCGCCCCGGCGCGCAGGTGCGTCGTCGCGTTGCCCTCATCCAACCGAGCCGTGAGTGTCAATTCGACTGCCGGCAGGCGGAAGTCGGTGTTGGCCTTGACCTGCAGCCCTTCCTTGGGCTTGTTGTCGCTCGCGCTCGGCCCGTCGTTGACGGTCTTGTTGCCGGTGCCGGTAATTCGCAAATACTCACCGGCGGGGTTCACATTTCCATCTGCGCCGACACGGAGCAGCACCGCCGCTTCGCCGGTCAAGTTGGACGACGAATCACCGACGAGTGAGTACGAAATCAGTTCTGCACCTTGAGGAAGCGCGATGTCGTACTTGATACGACCGGTGTCCGAATCCGAACTACGCATGACGCCCGGATGGAGTTTCACGGTGAACTCTTCGCCGGGACGCACGGACCGGGGCGCCGTGACCTCCAGGTTGTCGGAGAACGACCAGTCCCAATCGGTGAAGCCGTCGACCCGGCACTTGTGTTCGACGGAAACTGTTCGCGTCACGGCATCTGAGGCCGCTGCCACCGGCGCGGACACAGCGAGGAGTCCGGCGGCGAGAGCTGGTACGACTGCGCAGGCAGCCAGGGTACGGGGGTTCATGTGTTGCCTTTCAGAAGAACTCGGGCATCGAGGGTGCGGTGAAGTAGGACCGTGATCACTTGCCGCCGAGCGAACCAGTCGGCAACTGAGGCAGAACGGACTCGAGGCTGCCGAAACCACCCGGGGTGCCCGGATCGGTCGGGTTGGGATCGACCGGACCTGTTGTATCGCCGGTCACCGTGAGAATGTGCGCCGCCGAGGTGTACGTCGCCTCGGCGCCGGTAGCGGTGAACACCGCAGTGACGGACTTGGTTCCAGCCTTACCGAAGGTCATATCCAGGCGGGCAATTCCGCGAACCACCGGTCGCGGCTCACCGACGGGCTTGCCGTCGACGATGAACTGCACTGTTCCCGTTGCGTTTTCCGGCGTGACGTGAGCGGCAAAGGACACCTTGGTGCCGGTAGCGGCGGTAGCCGGTCCTTCGAGCGTGGTCACGATGTCGGCTCCGGGTCCTGGATCAACAGGTCCCAGATCCCCGTCGATTCTCGTCGACGCCAATGCACCGGCGCCGGTGTTGAGGGGGCCGGTCTCACTGTCGCGAGGTGAGCAAGACGTGGGCGCCCAGATGGTTCCAGCGAGCCAGTGACTGACCTGAGGGAGGAAGGTCAAGAACGACTCCGGTCCACCGAACGTACCTGCAGCACCAGAAGTCCGGACATTGGTTTCGACTGCGCCGGAAGGCCCGGCCTTCACGGTGATTCTGATCTTCGGAAAGACGATGTTGGTCTCGGCTCCGGACTGAGCATTGATCGCAAGCCCGCCGTGCGCACCCGACGACGATGACGGGCTGTTGCCGATCGCTTCGTTCGCGCCGGACAACCGGAGTATCGGACCGTCCGCTGCGGGAGTGCCGTCTTCGTTCACGCGAATGACCGAAGCGGGTTTCCCGGCAACGACATTGCCCGGATCGGTGACTGTCGCGGAGACGAACTCCGCGTTGGCCGGAATCGGCAGATCGATCTTCAGACGCGAGATCTTCTTGACACTTGCGCCGCTCACATCGTTCGGGATCTGGACGCTACCCGGGTCCACGTCGATGTCGAAGACTTGACCTGGCGCCACGACAGAAGGAGCCGAAACCCGTACCGTGGCAGGCTTTCCGTCTGACGACGGACCGGAGAACGCACTCGGAACTGCGCGGCACGCGACCTGAAAGGTTGTCGACGTGGTTTCTGCAACGGGCGCCGCGGTCGCCGGAATCACGGCCACCGCAGTTCCACCGGCAAGGAGACCGGCGAGCAGCGCAGCGTTCAGTAAGCGTTTTGACATGATGTCCTCTCGGAACAACCTGATTGACGTTTGCCGCCGAACTGTAACGGAGTCACCGACCGAATTAGTCAGTTTTCGATCAACAAAACCCACACAGTAGGTAAACAATTGGTAAGAGTTACTGGCCGTCACAGCTGACCGCCCACATGAGCGTTTCCCATTCCGGGCATATATATGGCACGAAAGGCCTTGCAGCGTAGTCGAATTCAATGCCGTGTCGCACCGCGGCCGCACCTTCGTTCACACTCTACCCTTACGGGAGGGTAGGGTATGAGCACCTCGTCAGGACGGAATCTCATGGCAGTAACCATCACTTCATCCACCAACGACAATTCGGTACGGGCCGCTCTCCGGTCACCTCGCCGTCTCAAAACCGAAGTCTTGGCCGGACTTGTCGTTGCACTGGCGCTGATTCCCGAGGCGATATCATTCTCGATCATCGCCGGTGTCGACCCCCGTGTGGGCTTGTTCGCGTCATTCACGATGGCAGTGACCATCGCCGTCGTCGGCGGACGACCCGCCATGATCTCGGCGGCCACGGGCGCAGTCGCACTGGTCGTCGCTCCACTCACTCGCGAATACGGAATCGACTATCTGATTGCGACTGTCCTCCTGGCCGGCCTTCTACAGATCGTGTTGAGCCTCCTCGGCGTCGCGAAGTTGATGCGCTTCATTCCGCGCAGCGTCATGGTGGGATTCGTCAACGCACTGGCAATCTTGATCTTCATCGCTCAACTCCCCCACCTGATCGATGTTCCGTGGCTCGTCTACCCACTTCTGGCCGTCGCCCTCCTGATCCTCGTATTCCTGCCGAAACTCACGAACGCCGTCCCGGCTCCACTGGTGGCGATCGTGCTACTGACTACCGCCACAGTCGTTTTCGCTTTCGACGTTCCCGACGTCGGCGACGAGGGCGAACTTCCGTCGAGCCTGCCGACGCTACTGTTTCCCGACGTCCCTCTGAATACACACACACTGTCGATCATTGCTCCGTACGCATTGGCCATGGCGCTCGTCGGCCTTCTCGAATCGTTGATGACGGCCAAACTCGTCGACGACGTCACCGATACCCACTCGAACAAGACCCGCGAAGGGTGGGGTCAAGGCGTCGCCAACATCGTCACCGGTTTCTTCGGAGGCATGGGAGGGTGCGCGATGATCGGCCAGACCATGATCAACGTCAAGGTCTCCGGTGCTCGCACTCGGATCTCGACCTTCCTGGCGGGTGTGTTCCTGCTGATACTCGTGGTCGGCCTGGGTGACGTCGTGGCATTGATTCCCATGGCCGCATTGGTAGCCGTCATGATCATGGTCTCGGTCGGCACTTTCGATTGGCACAGCATCAATCCGAAGACCCTGCGCCGCATGCCGATCGGTGAGACGGTGGTCATGCTGGTCACCGTGGCCGTCACCGTCGCGACCCACAATCTCGCCTACGGCGTGATCGTCGGAGTGATCACCGCGATGGTGATCTTCGCGCGCCGCGTCGCGCACCTCACCGAAGTAATCGACGTCGCGCACCCGGACGCGGACACCCGCGTCTATGCGGTTCGAGGCGAGCTTTTCTTCGCGTCGAGCAACGATCTGATCTACCAGTTCGACTATGCCGGCGACCCGAAGAACGTTGTCATCGATTTGTCCGAGTCTCATATCTGGGACGCGTCAACCGTGGCAACTCTGGACGCCATCACCACCAAGTACGCGACCAGAGGCAAGAATGTCGAGATCGTGGGCCTCGACGGCGCCTCGGCCGAGCGCCATCTGCGCCTGTCCGGCCGCTTGGGTGACGGTCACTGAGAGGATGGAAGCCCAGCGCGACGAAAGTGGGAGTGATGTCTGAGACGGAACCCGCGGGCCAGGAGCAGAACATGCAGATCGGCCAGGTTGCCGAACGCACCGAACTGTCGATCAAGACGATCCGTCATTACGACGACGTCGGGCTGGTCACTCCGTCCGAGCGGAGCGCCGGAGGATTCCGCCTCTACACCGAGGCCGATGTCCAACGGCTACTGGTAATCCGACGAATGAAGCCGCTCGGATTCAGTCTCGAAGAAATGAGACAACTTCTCGATTCTCTGGCCGTGCTCGGCGATACAGCTTCGGACTCGTCAACACGAACCGCCGCAACCGAATTCGTCACCGCTTGCCATACCCGGGCGGAAGAAAGCTGCATACATTTACGCAAGCAACTCGCCTACGCCGAAGAGCTGACGGGATTGCTCGCCGACCACAGCCTGAACGGTGAACGGCGTTCGTGAACTGCGGTCTGAACTAAGCTGGGTTGATGGCCCGATACTTCGACGTTCACCCCGAAAACCCGCAGCCGCGCGCGATCAGCCAGATCGTCGAAATGCTGCGCAACGACGCGGTCATCGCCTATCCCACTGATTCCTGCTACGCCCTCGGCGCCCGAATGGACAATCACTCGGGCACCGATCGGATCCGCGAGATCCGTCACCTGCGGTCGGATCACCACTTCACGCTGGTCTGCGCCGACTTCGCGCAGCTGGGGCACTTCGTCCACGTCACCAACTCGGCGTTCCGCGCGGTGAAAGCGGCTACCCCGGGGCAATACACGTTCATCCTTCCCGCCACGAAGGAAGTTCCGCGACGGCTGGCACATGCCAAGAAGAAGACCGTCGGGGTGCGCATTCCCAGCCACCCGGTGGTGCGTGCACTTCTGCAGGAGTTGGGCGAACCGATCCTCTCCAGCACTCTTCTGCTACCCGGAGCCGAGGAACCGATGACGGACGGCTGGCAGATCAAGGAAGAACTCGACCACCAACTCGACGCCGTCATCGACTCGGGTGACTGCGGTACCGAACCGACCACGGTTGTCGACTATTCGTCCGGTGTTCCCGAGATCGTGCGCGTCGGCGCGGGAGATCCTTCCCGTTTCGAGTAGCCGCGACGTCAGCTCTGCATTTTCCGAGAGCGGAAGGCCGCCGGAGAAGTCCCGAACCGTTCTTTGAACAGTCGCGAGAAGTGGCTCGCGTCGGAGAAACACCATCGGGTTGCGATCGAGGTGATCGAGCCGTTCGTTCGGCGCAATTCCTCACGCGCCCTGGCCAAGCGCCGCGCCCGTACCGTCCCGTTGAACGTCTCGCCAGTTCGGCCGAAGACTCGCTGGACCGTCCGGGCCGAGACCGCGTGGGCGGCAGCAACAGCGGTCAACGACAACGACGGATCACTCAGGTGCCCGTCGATCCAGGCATCGATCGACAAGCGCAGAGCGACGGAACCGACAGCGTCGCCGGTTCCGATGGTTTGGCTCACCGCCCCGTCGAACAGTTCGAGGGTGGCATTTCTTGCCGCTGATATCGCAGATTCAGGAAGTTCGGCCAACGAATCGTCCAGCATCGACAGATAGGAAACCAACAACCGTACCGACGGTGAGTCCCGATTCAGTGCGCCGCCGAAAGCCGGCCACGCTCGACCAGAGACCTCTGCCAGAGCTGAGCGAGGAATCAGCAAATTGATCGAACGAATCGCCTCCAGCACCTCGAACTCGGCCTCATTGCGCGTATCCCACAGAACCACGTCACCAGCGCCCACGAGAATCGTTTCGCCTGCCCGTGTCAGCGCTTCGCGTCCTGAACGGATTGCGATCAGCACCACCCAGTCTTCCGTGGCGTCGGATACCTGAGTTGCTGTTCGCTTTCCTGAGCACGGATCACAACTGAGGTCGACGAGACCGAAGTCGTCCAGCGAGCGTCGCCTCACCGATGCGGTAAATCCCCCGCGTAGATCCGACCGGGATACCTGCACGTCGAGGGGAATGAATTCCTCCCGCAGACGGGACTCCCACCAGTGGCCACCCCCACCGAAAGGAATGCCGTCGGCAGCCTGCTGACCCGACCCGACGGTGACCATAACTCAGGTTATCGCATATTCACTTCAAGGGTCGGTGACACGGCGCGAAAACACCAGACCGTGGCGCGCAGATGCATGACCGAGGCCCTCGACGGGAGACAGCATGTGTCCAGGAGCAGACGAGAAGACCCTGCGCCGCGAAGCACGCTCGAAGGGAATGTCGATGAAGGCGAAGGCCGCAGTGCTGTGGGATCACAACACACCGTGGAGTGTCGAGGAGATCGAGCTCGCAGATCCGAAAGAACGAGAAGTCCTGATCAAAGTGGTTGCCAGCGGCATGTGCCACTCCGACGATCATGCTGTGACCGGCGATCTGGCAGTGCCACTCCCCGTGATCGGTGGCCACGAAGGCGCGGGCATAGTCGAGAAAATCGGCCCCGGCGTGCGAGACGTCGAGGTAGGCGATCACGTCGTCCTCTCGTTCATTCCCTCGTGTGGACGCTGCCGTTGGTGTGCAGTCGGGCAGAGCAACCTCTGCGACCTCGGCGCCATTCTGATGGCCGGCGCGCAGGTCGACGGAACATATCGCGCGGCAGCACGCGGGCACGACGTCGGAACCTTCTCGCTTCTGGGCACTTTCGGCAACTACACGGTTGTACCGGAAGCGTCGGTGGTGAAGATCAACAAATGGATTCCCCTGGAGAAGGCCTGCCTCGTCGGCTGCGGAGTCACCACCGGTTGGGGATCTGCCGTCAACACCGGAGAGGTCTCGCCCGGCGACTCCGTAGTCGTCGTCGGAATCGGCGGGATCGGCGGAAGTGCCATCCAGGGGGCGAAGATCGCGGGCGCGAGGCACATCGTGGCAGTCGACATCTCGCCGGACAAGAAGGCCATGGCCGAAACTCTCGGAGCGACACACTTTGCTTCGTCGATCGACGAAGCCATGACGCTGGTCAACGAATTGACCTGGGGCGTCATGGCTGACGTCGCGATCCTGACCGTCGGGGTGGCGAGCGGCGACATGATCCAGCCGATGGTCGGGCTGATCCGCAAGGGTGGCCGCGTAGTCCTGACAGCGGTCTCACCGATGGGTGCCACTGACACACAGTTGCACCTCGCCGAAATGACCCTGTTCCAAAAACAGCTCCGCGGAAGCCTGTTCGGCGAATGTAATCCTCGCGCCGACATCCCCCGCCTACTCAACCTCTACGAAGCCGGCCTCTTGAAGCTCGACGAAATGGTCACCACCGAGTACCGCCTCGAAGACATCAACCAGGGCTACGACGACCTGAAGTCGGGAAAGATCATGCGCGGAGTCATCATTCACGAACACTGATCATCGATCGGCGCACCTGTCACGGCGTGACTCTGCACACCTGTCACGGCGTGACTCTGCACACCTGTCACGGCGTGACTCTGCACACCTGTCACGGCGTGACTCTGCACACCTGTCACGGCGTGACGATATCGAACCACAGATCGAAGTCCTCCAGCAGCGAGATGAACGTCTCCAGTTCAGACTGGTCTCCCACAGCTTTTGCCGTTCCGGCCTTGATGGATTCGGTGAGCGAGGTCGTTCCCAGATAAACCTCGTTGAACACGGCACGGGTCAAGGTCAGAGTCAGGGCGGCCGAAGCGTCTGCCTTGTCCGTGTCGTAGTTCAGCACGCCGTTGCGCACTGTGACCAGGACGTTGTCCGCAGTGTCCGACAACACGAATCGCAACGACAGGTCGACGTCGGCAGCTTTGGGACCGTCGAGGCGAACTGCCCAGAAGTCCAGCATCTGCTCGAGTGGCATCACCGCGACAACGGCCGGGCCGGTGGGGTTGTTGGACGGCATCGGCGCCAGCGGATGCCGCAGTTCCATCGCTCCGACCAGGTAGAAGTTGCGCCACGTACCGTTCTCGGCTTGGTAGCCGAGTTGTTCGTACGTGTCCGCCAACAACTCTCGCGCTTTCTGGTTACTCGGATCGGCGAACACCAGATGGTTCACCAGCTCCGCTGCCCAGCGGTAGTCGCCGTCGTCGAACGCCTGCTTACCCTTGGTCAGAAGCGCGTCCGGCCCGCCGACGGCTTCGACGTAGCGTTTGCCGTTCTCCACCGGCGGATGAGGATTCAGGTGAGCGGGAACGCCGTCGAACCAACCGAGATAGAAGGTGTAGATCGCTTTGACGTTGTGGCTGAGCGAGCCGTAGTACCCGCGGTTGTACCACTGCTTTCCGATGGCGTCGGGAACCTCGATCTGGTCGGCAATCTCTACCGGTGTCAGCCCCTTGTTGGCAAGGCGCAACGTCTGGTCGTGGAGATACTTGTACAGGTCTGCCTGATCCGACATGAGCTTCAATATCTTGTCGTTGCCCCACGTAGGCCAATGATGCTGCGCGAAAATGATTTCGACGTCGGGGAACAGCTCCATCGCCAGGCGGACGTAGTGCGACCAGGCCTTGGCATCGCGAGTCTTGGCGCCGCGCAACGTGTACAGATTGTGCATCGTGTGCGTGACGTCCTCAGCTGAACCGAGCGCTTTGAAATCAGGCAGGTAGAACAGCATTTCGGACGGAGCTTCGGTTCCCGGAGCAAGCATGAAGGTCACTCGCACGCCGTCGATCACTTCTTCGTGTACCGGTTCGGTAATGATGTCGGTCGGCACGGCGAACGTCGACGTGCCGTGCGAGGTGGACAATCCGAGACCACCGGATACCTGCCCCTGTGGACCCGGGCGCAGGAACGATCCGTACATGTACATTCCGCGACGGGTCATCGCCGTGCCGGCAAGTACGTTCTCGGAAATCGCTTCCTCCGTGAAACTGTCCGGTGCATAGACTTTGACGGCACCGGACTCGATCTCTTCGTCGGTGACAAATCCTTTGACTCCGCCGAAGTGATCGCCGTGGGAGTGCGTGAAGATGATTGCCTTGACCGGAACTTTGGGGCGGTGCTGGTAGTACAGCTCCAGCGCAAGAGCGGCTGTTTCCGCGGACATCAGGGTGTCACCGATGATCAACCCGGTATCACCCTCGATGATCGTGGTGTTCGACAAGTCCTGTCCGATCACCTGGTACAGACGATCGGCGAGCTTGAAGAGACCGCCGCCCTTTCCCATCAAGGTGGCTTGGCGCCACAGACTCGGGTTGACGGTGTCCGGAGCGTCGCCGTCGGCGAATCCGTAAGCGTCGTACGAGAAGATGAACTGCCCTTTGTCACCCTTGACCAACCCACCGTCGATGAGCGGCGCCACCAGACCTCGTGAAATCAACTCGAAGTCGAGAGTGTCGTCGAAAGGGAGGTCACGGAGAACCTGGGCATTTGCCAGGCGAGTCGCTTCGGTTGCGGGCTTGGGGTCGAGTTCGGACGGTGTAGTCATCTTCTCTTACGCTCCTCGGGAACTCGCGGTGACCTGTGTCGGGATACCGGTTCATCCTCGATCCCCACGCAGGCTTCGCGCATCACCCGGAAGGGATGATCAGGTGGTCCGCCCAGCGATCAACAACGCAGCGACGAACTCACGGACCAACGTCCGCTCGTCGTTCTCGTCCGCCCCCGGCACCATGAGCAGCGAGAGGATCACTCGCACGATCCAGCGTGCGCGCGACGCTGCGTCTGCGCCGATTTCACCGAGCATCGCGACGCCCAGTCCGTTGATGACGTCGGATGAATTGGCAAGTTCACCGGCAAGACTCGCATCGCCCGGGGTGAACCATGCAGCCAGCGTCGGAGTGTTGCGCACCGCGGATACTGCAGTGAGCATTGCCGTTTCGAGACGTTCGCTCGGATCATCGATGGTCGCCACCGATTCCGCGATCGCAGTTCCCAACCTGCGCGCTTCGCGGTGAACGAACGCGATGTGAAGAGCCTGGCGATTCTCGAAATACCGATACAGGGTGGCCCGGGAACATCCTGCAGCAGAGGCTATCTCCGCCATACCGACAGCGTTGACGCCTTTCTCGACGAACAATTGTGCCGCGCTGTCGAGGATCTTCTCGGCTGCCGCCAAGGCGCGACCCTCACCGAGCCAGTCGTTGCTCACGGCCGAGTCACAGACATCGGAGCCGTGAGGGGACGGCGCACGTAGTTGCCCGGCGCGTACTGCATCGCGTCGATGTCGACATGGAAGTCGGGGATCCGGAAAAGCAACTCTTCCAACGCAACTCGTGCCTGCATTCGAGCTGCCGATGCTCCCAGACAATGGTGGGCGCCATGACTGAAAGTGAGAATTTTCTGCGGTCGACGCACGACGTTCAACTCCGCCGCGTCAGGTCCGTACTTGTCAGGATCACGATTGGCCGCACCGTACATGAGCAGAACTTTACGTCCCGCCGGAATCACTTTGCCACCCAAGGCCACATCTCTCGTCGTCGTTCGCGCCAAACCTTGGACAGGTGAGGTGAGTCGAAGCAGTTCTTCGACCGCGTCGGCAATCAATGCAGGATCATCCAGCAGGATCTGACGCTGGTCGAGCCGCTCGGTCAACATAGCCACCGATCCGCCCAACATTCCTGTTGTCGTGTCGTTTCCCCCGGCCACCATGGTGAAGGCGAAGCCGAGAATCGACAACAGGCCGGACATGTCGCCGTCTTCACCGAGTCCAGCGGCGAGTAGATGGGAAATCGTGTCGTCGCCCGGCTCGACCTTGCGGCGTTCGATCAGCGAAGCGAAGTACATCATCAACTCGCCGGTGGCGGCCTGCGCCGTCGTCGCTGCTGCGGCCACACCACCGGCCGAGTTGGCAGCAACAATGGCCTCGGTCCAGCCGTCGAACTGATCCCGGTCCGCTTCCGGCACACCCAGATAGTGCGCGACAACCATCGACGGCAACGGCTTGAAGAGCTCGACGACGATATCGCCGCTGCCTCGCGCTTTCAACGCCTCGACACGTTCGACGACAAAGTCGCGGACCATCGGCTCGACCGCCGAGACCTGACGCGGCGTGAAACCCTTCGACACCATGCGCCGGAACTCCGACTGCACGGGCGGATCCTGCATCACGAACGGCGGATTGTCCTGCATCCCGATCTGTTCGAGTTCACCGTAGACAGTGGTCAATCCCTTTGCCGACGAGTACGTCTCGTAATCACGAGCGGCGTTGTAGACGTCTTCGTGACGGGTGAGCACCCAGTAGTCGTCCTGCGGCGAGGCTTCCGGCACCACGTTGTGCACCGGGTCGTTCTCGCGCAATGCGTCGTACATGGCCCACGGTGAACGCCAGGACTCCCCGGCGGAAGGAACGAACCGTGGCGAATGTGACACAGAGGTTGTCATGACTCGACTATGAGACATATTGATAGATGTGTCAACGTTCGACGATGAATATTTCTGCGATCAATATCGAGTAACCCACCTCCACGCAGAGCACTATCGTGTGTCGAGTGATCATGGATCCGAAGAACCACCCGAACAGTTCTGACACCGGACGCCGCGCCGTGGTTGCGGTCCTACTCCCCCGCGAGCACCTCCCTTTCATCAGGGACTGGTGCCTGCACCACATCGAGCAGGGCTGGGAGGTTGTTCTCTACGACAACACCGGTTCCGTCGGGTCCACCCGCAAGACAAGCGCATTCAGTCTCAATCGCTGGCACGGCCGCAGCGAGGACAAAAGAGGCAACTCCTACGGCGCCTTCACACGATCGATGTCGGACACCGAAGTTCAGGTCGCATTCCGCAAAGAACTGCACGACCTTCCGGTGACGATCGTCGACTGGCAACCGCGCGACGCGGACGGCCGGATCGTGCACGGGCAGGTAGAGGCCTACGTCGACTACGTAGGTCGATACCGCGACACTGTCGAGTGGGCAGCATTCATCGACGCCGACGAATACCTCGAGCACGCACCAGGATTGAACTGGGAGGTTCTACTTGGCGGCGTTACTCGGGCGGGTTCGCACCGCGTCGTTCTCGATGCCCTGGTCTACGAATCCAGGTGGACGCGCGACGGGCAACTGCGAGACGTCGAGACATTGAAATGCCTTGGCCTGCAAAGCCACGGCTGCAAGAACATCGTGAGATTGTCGGAGATTCTGCGAGCAGACGTCCACTGGGCCTGGAAGACAACCGAACCCGACACCTTCGTGCGGCCGGACAGATCGCTCTACTACTTCCGCCACTATCGCGGCTCGGAAGCGACACTCGACTTCACGCTGGCGCCGAACTTCGGGCCTCAGGTCCACGAAGAAGGCGTGGATGTTCCGGCGACAATCGACCTATCACAAAAATGAATGTGCCTGCAAGGCACAGGTATTCAGATGGAGAAAAACCTCCGGCCCGCATCCATGAAGGCAATGCCTTCAGAATGCGGGCCGGAGGCGGTCAATCCGCTTCAGCGAATCACTTAGGCTGCGAGCTTCCTGCGCCACCGATTGCGCCGAGAAGACCAGCAACTGCGCCGATGCCGACGAGAACGCCGCCCAGGCCTGCAATGATCTTCTGGAAGTCGCCGAGAGTTGCGAGGTCCGTCTTGCTGCTGCCAGTGGTGAATGCCATGTCTAGCTCCTCATCATGGAATGTGTACGCGGTCCGCGCGCCCGGTATGTAACGGCGCTCACAATATACGTAAGACAGCCGAAATTTGAAGCGGTGCCGCTGAGTGGGACGTAACTCACATCTCATCCAGCGGGAACCCACGAGTAACAATGCGCGATTCGGACAACGCTTCGGGAACCGTTGAATGACGAGCAGGAGAACAGCAGTGGGCAAGTTGGATGGAAAAGTGGCCCTGATCACTGGCGCAGGGCAAGGTGTCGGTCAGGGAGTCGCGTTGGCACTCGCCAACGAAGGCGCTCACATCGCGGTCGCGGGTCGCACCGAATCGAAACTCGTCGTCACATGTAACGAGATCACCGAACGCGGCGGTCGTGCCGAGCCGGTGCTCATGGATATCGCCGACGCGGATTCCATCACCGCCGCCGTGGCGCGGACGGTGGAACTGTTCGGCGGCGTCGACATCCTGATCAACAACGCCAGCCTCAACCCACTCGGCAACATCCTCGACATCACTCCGGAGCGCCTTGCCGACGGATTGACTTCCGGTCCCGTCGCGACGCTGCGAACAATGCAAGCCTGCTACCCGTTCATGAAGGAGCGCGGCGGCGGGGCGATCATCAACATGGTCAGTTCCGTGGCCGTCCGCTGGGATGCTGCCGGCTACGGCGGATACGCGGCGGTGAAGGAGTCCGTCCGAGCCCTCAGTCGCGCGGCAGCGTGCGAATGGGGCGTCGACGGGATCCGCGTCAACGCGGTCGCTCCACACGCGTCGTCACCGGGGTTACAGCGTTGGGCAGATGCGCGTCCGGAAGAGGCTGCCGCTTTTGTTGCCGGGATTCCGCTCCGCAGGATCGGGGACTGCGAGACGGACATCGGCACCGCGGTGGCTTTCCTGGTCGGCCCGGATGCCGCTTATCTGACGGGAGCAACAATTCCGCTCGACGGCGGTCAGTCGCGCTGGGGCTGAGATGTGTCGTCGTCGAAGGCAAGCACCGCCGACTTGTCTTCGGCGATCGGGCGGCCGAAAACGAAACCGACCAGAACGGATGCCAAAACCAACGCGGTCAGCACTATGAGCCCGACCATCCACCACATGGTTTTCAGTATGCCCGAACAGCCATCGGCCGGGCATGCCACGGGTCCCTTGAAAAATCGCGAACCTTCCGCGAAAAGTGTTTGACATCAGTCGAATTCCGTTTCGGCCGTTTTGCGAATTTCGCGAAATTCCGTGATCGAGCGCACAGTTTCGAATCTCGAACTGCGACGAGAGCGTGACTGGAACCGCGCCTCGGTGCATCCTGACAGGTATGGAATCCGCTGTTTCGACCCAACTCGCCACCGGTAGCACCCTCACGCACCCGTGGGGCGGGACGAGCAACATCACCGATCTCGGTGGAGATGTTCACTGGATCGACTTCGGTGGCCCCAGCGGAGCGCCGCCCATCGTGCTCGTCCACGGGCTTGGCGGCTCGCACCTGAACTGGGTGCGGGTGGCACCGGCGCTGGCGGCGCGCACGCGCGTGTACGCACTGGACCTCGCCGGATTCGGACTCACTTCTGCCCGGGGGCGGCACACCGGCGTCGACGCCAACGCAGCACTCCTGAATCGTTTTCTCGACACAGTGGTCGGTGAACCCGCCGTCCTGTTCGGCAATTCCATGGGCGGAATGGTCTCGGCAATGTCGACCCATGCCAGTCCCGAATCGGTCGCCGGCCTGGTCCTGGTGGATCCGGCGCTCCCCCTGCCCGTCCAACTTCCCGACCTGACCGTCGCCGCACAATTTGCGCTCTACTCGATGCCGTACGTCGGAGAGCAGGTTCTCGGCTTCGGACGTCGGAAGATGTCAGACCGGCAGTTGGCCGCTCAGATGACCAGATTGTGTTTTGCCGATCCGACGCGAGCCGATCCCGCAGTCCTCGACGCGGGCGCCGCCTTGACGGCGATTCGCCGCAACGAACCCACCCAGGATGCAGAATTCCTCCAGGCAGCACGGTCATTGTTGATGACGCTCGCCCGTCCGGCTTCGTATCGAAAGACCCTGCGAGAGATCACGACTCCGACGCTCCTGATGCACGGCGACCGCGACCGGTTGGTCCCGGTCGAGGCTGCACGGGCAGCTGCTACCGCACATCCACACTGGACCACCATCATTCTCGGCGACACCGGCCACACCCCACAATTGGAGATTCCGGACGAGTTCACCCGTCATGCGCTCGCGTGGCTCGATCGCACGGGGCTGATCACGAGCTGACCCGTACCGGCACCACGCCCGTTGAACGGCCTTGCCGATCGAGCAAGTGCCCCATCAACTTCGGCGTATCGAGGACGATTCGGCGATCGACTATCTCCAATGACGGCGTACGTGCTGCGATGTCTGCTTCCACCGCGGCGGCACTCGACAGCGTCGGGAACCATCCGGCGAAGATGACGTTGGCCGGCCCGGCCACCGTCGCCACCAATCTGATGTCCGAGAGAGTTCGAAGTATGCGGGCGGAGTTCTCCGCGACGGAACTACGCGCGAAGTAGAGGGCATGAACCGGCCGACCACTCGCGAATCGTGCGACCTCGCAACGCAGAAGAGTGTGCTGCGACAGCGCGGTATTCAGGCGTCGACGAGCGGATGTCGCGCTGATTCCCAAGGCAGCGGCCAACTCGGTGATGGAAATACGAGGCTGCGCGCTCAAGACGTCGACGACTTCGGCGGTGCTCGCTTCGAGTGTGTACCGGCGTCCCAATTGCGGTGGCGTGATCCCGGATTCACGCAAACGTCGTACTCCGTCGGGTTCGAGAGCGCCGAGACGCCACCGACTCCCCTCGGTGAAAACGCGTGTCACAGGTAGGACGATGACGTCTGTGACGCCGGCCAGAGAGTAGAGGTCGTCGAGCACGTAGTGGGCCAGCGAATCGTGACCGGCGAAGAGGGCTTCCAGCATCACGTTGCATCTGCCCGAATGCACGTTGACGCTCAGGACGTGTGCGTGGGTGATCACCTCCGAGACGATCGCGGAGAGCCGGCCTGGTTCACATCGAAGTTCGACGAACGCAAGTACCGAGCTGGGATCGACCGCCGGATAAGCCGCTATCCACGCTGTGCCCGATTCGGTCAGTGCAGTCCATCGCCTCGCTGCCGTCACAGGGTCTATGCCGACCACCGACCCGATCAATGCCCACGGTGCCCGAGGTTGAACCTGCATGGCATGAATGATTCGCAGATCAATTTCGTCCAAGAGCGTCGAATCGTGCATGAGATAGCACGATAGTTGACTGATCCTGCAAACAGGACTGCAAATTCCAGTGCCGCCGCAGTCTCGAAAAATGACGACGAGCACACCTTTCAAAGAGCGCGCAGCCAAGCACCTCGACACCATCACAGACGCGGCGCTGGGCCTCAGCCACGTGATTCACGACGATCCCGAGCTTGCCTTCGCCGAGTACAACGCGTCGGCGGCCGTGGCAACGATCCTCGAGGATGCCGGCTTCACCGTCGAACGCGGTCCGGCCGGACTGCCGACGGCAGTGTCCGCCACCTACGGAAGCGGCGAGCTGGTGATCGGACTCTTCGCCGAGTACGACGCCTTGCCGGGAATCGGGCATGCCTGTGGGCACAACATCATCACATCGTCCGCGGTGACCGCGGGATTGTTGCTCGCGCCTCTGGCTGATGAACTGGGCATCACCGTGGCAGTATTCGGAACCCCGGCCGAAGAGGGCGGCGGCGGAAAAGTAGTGATGGTCGAGCATGGAACTTTCGATTTCCTGCACTGCGCGATGATGGTTCACCCCGGTGCCGCAGATCTGCGAGCACCGAACATGCTTGCCATCTCCCACCTGGACGTCACCTACACCGGTGTCTCCGCCCACGCGTCGTTCGCAGTGGGCGCCGTCAACGCCGCCGACGCGTTCACGGTCGCCCAGGTCGGGATCGGCTTACTGCGGCAACACCTTCCGAAGGACGTGCAGGTACACGGATATGTCAGCGACGCGGGCGTAGCACCCAACGTCATCCCGGGCAGTTCACACGGGGCCTACGCGGTTCGAGCCGACACACTCGACGGCGTAGTAGCCGTCAAGCCCAAGGTGGAACGCTGCTTCACCGCCGGAGCGACCGCAACCGGCTGCGAAGTGACCATCACGGAACCTTCACCGGCGTACGGCGAATCCCGGTGGGACGCGGACATGAGCGCGCTCTACCAGAGGAACAGCGAAGCGCTCGGACGCGTTTTCTTCGAGTACGACGGTCCCGCAGCGGGATCCACCGACATGGGCAACGTCTCGCATCGTATTCCGACGATCCACCCGATCATCGGGATCGAATGCAACGGCGCAAGCAACCATCAGGCAGAGTTCACCCCCTACTGCCGCGCGGAAACCGGCGACAAGGCAGTGCTGGACGGCGCCCTCGCGCTCGCGTGGACTGCAATCGACTGCGCGAGCGATCCCGCGCTCCGCGCACGGTTGCTGAACCACAGGTGAACGCGAAACGGTCAAATACTCCAAAGCTCTCGAGCCCTGGGAATGTGTCGAGGTACACGCGTAGCGTGAGATTCGTGCCTTCCTCGGCCAAGCATTTCCGCGTCCCTTGCTTGTGTATCCGTTTCGGTTAAGGAGAGTTTCAGATGCCCGCACGCACAGCGCTCGACGGAACACCCTGTTGGATCGACCTCACCAGTTCCGACACCGAGATTGCCAAATCCTTCTACACCGACGTGTTCGGTTGGCAGGCCGACTCCAACGACGACCCGCAGTACGGCGGTTACGCGATCTTCAGCAAAGACGGGCAGCCCATCGCCGGGCTCGGGCCCCAGCAGGAGGGAAACCCGTACGGCAACGTCTGGACCACCTACATCTCCTCTACTGATGCGGCGGCGTCGGCGTCCAAAGCCGAAGCTGCCGGCGGAATGATCATGATGCCGTCGATGCAGGTCGGCCCCCAGGGCAGCATGGCGATCGTGGGCGATCCGGCCGGTGCCGTCGTCGGTATCTGGCAGGCAGATCAGCACAATGGCTTCGGTCTGGTGGGCGAGGCCGGAGCGCCGGTCTGGCACGAGACTTTGTCCAAGAACTACGCCGCGGTCCTGCCGTTCTACACCGACGTGTTCGGCTGGACTTACGAGTCCATCGGCGACAGCGACGAGTTCCGGTATTCACAAGCCAAACAGGGCGACACCGTCGTCGCCGGTCTGATGGATGCCAGCTCATTCCTCCCGGCAGAAGTCCCGTCGTTCTGGCAGGTGTACTTCGGGGCGGACGACACCGATGCTGCCGTCGCCAAGGTCGTCGAATTCGGCGGCAGCGTATTGCGTGATCCCGAGGACACGCCCTTCGGCCGTCTCGCGTCGGTTGCCGATCCACTCGGTGCCAAGTTCCAGATCTCCACGATCATGGAATGAATCTCTGCGCAGAGGCCGCCCCGGTCCGCGGTCTCTGCGCGCCGATCATCTGGAATGTCCGGATCTGACCGCACAGATTTGAACACTCGCCCAGAAGGTATGCAGTTTTCTCTGTCCAACGCCTAATCTCATGGGATGCCCGCCCCCGCACCTCTCCTCGATGTGTACTCCCAGCCGACTCTGTCGACGCTTGCGCCGTCGGTACTCGCTTCTCTCGGAGTAGGCGGCGAAGCAAACCGTCTCGATCTGAATCCCAGCAAGAAGACCGTAATTCTGCTGGTAGACGGGATGGGCGCGAACTTGCTCGCCCGCAACGCCGAACACGCACCATTCCTGAACTCACTCGTCGGAACGCCGATACGGGCAGGTTTCCCCACGACGACGGCCACCAGCATCGTCTCGCTGGGGACCGGGCTGCCCTCGGGAGCGCACGGAATCACCGGCTACCAGTCCTACGTCGAAGAAGCCGATTCGGTGTTCAACTGGCTGGGTTGGCACAGCGCCGGCAAGAAGGAATCTCAGACCGACTCCATCGTTCCGGAGACCCTGCAGCCGCAGGCCACGACCTTCGATCGCGCCGCGGCCGCCGGAATCACCGTCACCACCGTCGTTCCGTCCAAGTTCGACGGCAGCGGCCTCACTCGGGCGGGGATGCGCGGTGCCCAGTTTGCCGGAATCCAGGCATACGGAGACCTCCTCGCTCGCACCGTGGCGGCGTCGAAATCTGCCGAACGGACGTTCACGTACTGCTACATCAGCGAGATCGACGCACTCGGCCACGTCTACGGACCCGAGTCCGAGCCGTGGATCTTCCAACTGATGCTTGTCGATCGACTGGTCGAACAACTCGCAGCCGCTCTCGGTCCGGACGTGAGATTGCTGGTGACGGCAGACCACGGAATGGTCGACGTGCTGGACGAGAACAAGATCGACTTCGACAACACCCCGATGCTGTCCAAAGACGTACTCGCCCTTGCCGGCGAGCCCCGGTGCCGGCACATCCACACCAGAGAAGGCGCTGCACAAGATGTTGCGGACCGCTGGCGCGCCGAACTGGGTGACCGCATGTGGATCGGGACCAGATCCGAGGGCATCGTCGCGGGATTGTTCGGGCCCGCAGTACATTCCGAGTATCACGGCCGGATCGGCGATGTCATCGCCATTGCTTCCGGAGACGTGGCGGTCGTTCGTCGATCGGTCGAATCGGGACTGTCCGGTCTCCGTGGACAGCACGGCGCCCTGACCCCGGACGAACTGCTGGTACCGCTCCTGTCCTCAGGACAGCAGTAGGGCTCGCGCCCGGCGAATCTCGGGAACGCCGACGACCTTGCATGCGCCCAACAGGACGACGACACCTACGGCCGCACCCGCCGACAATGAAATAGCAGCAGCAAGCCTGGGCTCGGGGATTCGGTTCTGAACCGCCACCACCAAAGCGAGCGCACAACCTCCTGCCAGAACTGCCGCTGTCGAAATTCTCCCGACGGTCGCCTGCACCCGACGGAATCCCAACAGCCCGTATCGCTTTCGAAGCAGGACGTGACCGAGCACCGCTCCGCACACGTAGGAGAACGAGCCGGCCGCACAGACGGCCAGGATCAGCGTTTCGTCACTCGCCGACAATGACGCAAGAAGAACGAGCGCCGTCTTTGCAACTACCATCACCACGGCTATCACCGCGGGAGTGCGGGTATTGTTGTCGGCGTAGAACACTCGTAGCTGAAGCATGACCATCGCAAAGGGCACCAACCCGAATGCACTGACTGCCACGGCCGTCCCGATCAACCGGGCACTACTGCCGTCGACCCGGCCGAAAAAGATCAGGGTGGTCAACGAGGGGCCGAACACCATGAGAGCCACCGTGACCGGAATCAACGCCACCACCGAATACCGGGCTCCCCGGCCGAGATCGGATACGACGCCGACGTCGTCACCCGCAGCAACCGACCTGGCGATCCGCGGCATCAGCACCGTCAACAACGACACACCGAGAATGCCGTACGCCACTTGAAACAGCAGATCCGCGTGCGTGTACATCGAGTAGACGTGACGGGAGAGAGTGACCTTCATCGTCACCCACACACCGATCTGGCCGGCAACGACGTACACAAGTACCCAGCCGAGCAACGGCGCCCCGACGCGCACCGGGCGCCACGTGTGCGGCACGACCCGCACGCGAAGGCGCCACCGAAACCCGTTGCGGTGCAGCGCTCGAGCAACGACGGCGGTTTGCGCCACGATCCCGAGCAGAGTGCCGATACCGATCACCAGAACCTGCGCGGTGGTCATCGACTCGGGAGTCAGAGCCACCGGTCCCGGGATACACAGGAAGACCGCGACCGTCACCAGAAGGACGACGTTGTTGATCACCGGTGCCCAGGCCGGCGCGCCGAACACCGATCGAACGCTGAGCACAGCCGTCATCATCGCCGTGACGCCGTAGAAGAAGATCTCCGGAAGAAGCAAGTACGCGAAGAGCGTCGTGAGCTCTCGTTGAGCCGGATCATCGATCACGGCCGAGACCAGAGGCGGCGCGCACACCACGGCCACTACCGTCACGAGCGCAAGAGCCAGCGCTCCGACGGTGAGAACGCGCTGCATCTGCTCTCGTTCGAGCGTCTGCCCACGGCTCCGTTGCCGCGTCAGATACGGAAGCAGGACGCTGGCGAGAATCCCGCCGAGGAGGAGCTGATAGACCATGTTCGGGAAGCTGTTGGCCGCGTTGTACGCATCACTGACCAGGGCGATGCCCAGGACCGCGGCAAGGGCAAGGGTGCGGACGAAGCCGGTGATCCGACTGACCGTGCTGGCGAGCGCCACTTGCCCGCCCATCTTCGCCAAGCTGCCGCCCGTCACACCATTACGTTCGGACTCCCGTTCGGACTCCCCCACGTTCTCGACCATCTCGCCAGAGTGCCACATCGCAGACGTTCGACGATCCGGACGGAAACGGAAGGGCGCCCCGAACCGTGGGTTCGAGGCGCCCTTCCGTAAGGAACAATCAGGCGGATTCTGCTCCAGCCAACGGCGGCATGACGACAACCTGACCGGCAAAGGACAGACCCGCACCGAAGGCGAGAAGCAATGCCTTGTCGCCCGGCTTGCACTGGCCGTCGCGCAGCATCTGCTCCATGGCGAGCGGGATCGAGGCCGCGGACGTGTTGCCCGTCTCGGCGATGTCGTTGGAGACGGGGAAGCCCTCGGGCAGCTTCATGCTGCGAGCGATGACCTCGTTGATGCGCTGGTTTGCCTGGTGCGGCACAAAAGCGTCGATGTCCTCGATGCCCAGCCCCGACTTCTCCAGGGTGCGAGTGGCGACCTTGCCCATCTCGAAGGCAGCCCAGCGGAACACCGCGGTACCGGCCATCTTGATCCACGGCCGAGGTCCGGTCGGGTGCTTGGTGTAGTCGAGCCAGCTGGGCTCCTGAACGATGGCGTCGGACTGGCTGCCGTCCGAACCCCACTCGACCGGGCCGATTCCGACGGTATCGCTCGGGCCGACGACAACTGCGCCTGCGCCGTCACCGAAGATGAAGCGAACGCTGCGATCGGTGGGCTCGGTGGCCTCGCTCATCAACTCGACGCCGACGACGAGTACGTGATCAACCGTTCCGCCGCGAACGAGGTCGCTGGCCACCGCGAGGGCGGTACAGAAACCGGCGCAGCCTGCCGCGACGTCGAACGCCGCCGGGCCCTTGATACCGAGTTCGTGGGCGACGATGGATGCGGCCTGGGGAGTCTGCAGGTCCCACGTCGACGTCGCGATGATCACGGCGCCGATCTGCTCGGGTGCAATGCCGCTGACGTCCAGTGCTTTACGGGCCGCGCTGATCGACATCGCGAGGATGCCTTCACCCTCGCCGGAGAACCGGCGCGACTTGATACCCGATCGCGTCTGGATCCACTCGTCGGTGGAATCGATCAGCTCGCAGATCTCGTCGTTGGTCACGACTCGCTCCGGGCGGTGAACGCCGAGCCCGAGAAGGACGGACTGCCGACCTCCGGCCACACTGGCAATCGGCTTACCCATTGATCGATCTCCTCGTTGGTTTCTGGTGATGACGCGCATTCGACATCACACGTTACGTACAGGACATAAGCCCCTGCCTCTCAGGTCACCGTTCGATCACGGCAACAACATGAGGCTGGCTCACATTACGCTTCGGTCAGGTATGTAGTCCAGGTCCACGATCAGGCGCGCAAATGAGCTAGAACTGCCAAAACACGACGATGCCCGCTTTCGGAAGCCGATAGGCCGAGTTTTGCGAAGATATTTCCTATGTGCTTGCTCACAGCAGTGTCGCTGACGACCAGTTTCCTGGCGATTTCCTGATTTCCCAGCCCCTCCGCCATCAAGCCGAGAACCTCGGACTCGCGTGGGGTCAGCGATCTGATCGGGTCGTCGGCGCGTCGACGGCTCATCAGTTGGGATACGACCTCGGGATCCATCACGGTTCCGCCGTCGACGACCCGGTTCAAGGCGTCGACGAACTCGGCCACCTTGCCGACGCGTTCCTTGAGCAGGTACCCGACCCCGCCGGCACCTCCTGCCAACAATTCACCGGCGTAGCGATCCTCGACATACGCGGAAAGGACCAGGACGGGAAAGCCCGGGCGAAGCTTGCGCACCTCGATCGCCGCTCGAAGTCCCTCGTTGGTGAAAGTAGGAGGCATCCGGACGTCGAGCACCGCGGCGTCAGGAGCGGTCTCCTCGAACACCGTGAGGAACTGTTCGGCGTCGGAGACGGCAGACACCTCGAAGCCCTCTCCACGGAGCAGCAGTGCCAGCCCCTCTCGCAGGAGAGCGTCGTCCTCGGCAATCAGAATCCGCACGGTAGTTCCACCCTCATCGTTGTCGGTCCACCCTCCGGGCTCTCCAATACTGCGGTTCCTTCGAAAGCCTCGACCCGGCGTCGGATACCCGCCACGCCGCCGCCCGGCCGTTCGTTCGCGCCGCCGTGACCGTCGTCGATCACGTCGATGAGCATCGTCTCACCCAACGAGTCGGTGGACGCCTCCGTCCTTGCCGTGACGGTGACGCTGCGCGCTCCGCTGTGCTTTGCGACGTTGGTCAAAGCCTCGGCGACGACGAAGTACGCAGCAGCCTCGACGGCGGCCGGGGCACGGCGGAGCTCCTCGATCTCGAGTACGCAGGGCACGGTGGAGCGCCCAGCAAGCGCCGAGATCGCACCCTCGAGGCCGAGTTCGTCGAGGATCGGCGGATAGATGTCGTGCACCAACGTCCGGAGTTCGCTCAACGCCTCGGTGGCCGCATCTTGGGCCCGATGCAGTTGTGGCAGAGCCTGGTCCGGGTTGATCTGCAACGATCGCTCGGCCATACCCAGCATCATCACCACGGCGACCAGTCGGTTCTGCGCGCCGTCGTGCAGATCGCGCTCGATCCGCTTGAGTTCGGCCGAATGCGCGTCGAGGGCCGCAGCGCGGCTGGCAGTCAGGGCGGTGACGCGCTTCGAGAGGTCCGAACGTGTGTCCGGTGCAAGCAAAGTCGTGGTCGACCAGCTGATCCACTTCGCCATCGCGGGGATCAACCACCACGCGATCAGGAAGTACAGGATGCCGATCAACGGCATTCCGGCAGCGCCCAGCCACGACGTCACGGGGTACGGATTGTTGACGGGTTCGCCCGCGGGCATCTGCTGCCAGTACAGCGGGACGGCAATCGCATTGAGTGCACCGAGTGGAAGAGCAATGGTCAGCATCGCCGCGACGAAAGCCCCCAGACCGTGAATCGACAACCAGGCCGCGTCGCGCCTCGTCGACTGATCGGTGAGGAATCGGCGCCAGTCCCCGAATGTCGGATTGCTTGGCATCGGTGGGTATCGCTGCAGAACAGGGCGTCCGGTGTACGCAGCTGTTCTCTTGCGGGCCAGACCCGCCCACCACCGGAGTACCCGCACGTACGACGGCAACAGCAACCAGCCGACGATCAGAATCGAGAGCGACAGCAGAATGAGACCGACCATCAGCAAGAACAGGGAGACCACGGCTGCCACACCCTCGACGAGCACGTACACCGCAGCCCTGATTCTCTTCTTCACTGCCCCAGCATGCCGCACCTGATGCCGCGATCCACTACAGCTGGCTACACCATTGATTCGGGACCCTGCTGGATGTCGACGAATGCCGAATCTCCATAGCGTTCATCCCATGAAGAATCGACACTCGGTCCTCGCCCCGCCGGCCCCTGGTGCCACGGCCGCCCGAACATCCGCCGTGCGACTCGAAGGCGTCAGCAAGATCTACGGCAACGGCCGCGGCGCCGTGACCGCCCTCGACAACATCAGCCTCACCTTGCCGCGCAGCACCTTCACCGCCGTGATGGGCCCGTCCGGATCGGGCAAGAGCACTTTCCTGCACTGCGCGGCGGGCCTGGACCGGCCGAGCAGCGGATCGGTGTGGCTGGGCGACACCGAGATCTCACAGCTGAAGCCGAAGGCCCGCAGCATCTTCCGTCGCGATCACATAGGTTTCGTCTTCCAGGCATACAACCTGCTCGGTGCTCTCGACGTCGAGCAGAACGTCACGCTCCCGCTACTGCTCGCCGGACGACGAGCCGACAAGCAGTACCTGACCTTCGTCCTCGAATCCGTCGGACTCGGATCGCACCGCAAGCGCAAACCCTCCGAACTGTCCGGAGGTCAGCAGCAACGCGTCGCCATCGCGCGCGCCCTCGTCACCCACCCCGACGCACTCTTTGCCGACGAGCCGACGGGCGCCCTCGACTCCCGCAGCGCCAAGCAGGTTCTGGAGTTGTTGCGCCGGACAGCCGCCGAGTTCGATCAGACCATCGTCATGGTCACGCACGACCCGGTGGCCGCGTCGTACGCCGATCGTGTGCTGTTCCTCGCCGACGGGAAACTGGTCGGGCACATCGACCGCCCGACGCCGCAGCAGATTGCCGAGCGCATGACACACCTCGGGGACTGGTGATGATGAAGGCGCACACTTTTGCGCATCTCAAAGCGCATCGCTCCGGATTCATCGCCGTGTTCGTCTCCGTATTCTGCGCGGCTCTCCTCACGTGCGGTTTGGGTGTCCTGCTGGAATCAGGAGTGCGAGGCGGAGTCTCACCACATCTCTACGCCGGTGCCGACGCCGTGGTCAGCGCGCCACAGGCACTCGAGGTCAAGGAGGACGCCGATCAGCCTTTTGCCGAGCGGGTTCTCCTCGACGGCGATACGGTCCGCAAACTCGATGCCCTCGATGTCACGGTGGTTCCCGACATCTCCGTCCCCGTCAGCACCGCCGAGGGCGTCGTACTCGACGCACATCCTTGGAACACAGCACAATTGGCGCCGTATTCGCTGACCGATGGTCGCGCTCCGCAGAGCCGAGACGAGGTGGTCGCGACTACGGGCGCCGCGCTCGGCGAGCGAATCACGCTGGCTCACGGCGCGATAGCGGACGAGTACACCGTCGTCGGCACAGCTGATTCGGCTTCGGTGCCGTCACCCGACCGTCCGGCACTCGTCTTCCTCGACGACGCAGAGGCCGAACGGCTGTGGCCGCACCAGAACTCTGTCACCGCAGTCGGATTGATCGCTCCCGAAGGCGTGGATGCTGCCGCTCTCGCCCGCGACGCACTCGCCGGAACCGGTGCGGAGGTCTCGACCGGCACCGCACGCGGAGGCATCGAGTTCCTCGACGCCGGAGCTGCGCGGACTCAGTTGATCGTGCTCTGTGCCACGTTTGCGGGTCTTGCATTGATGGTCAGCATGTTCGTCGTTTCCAGCACGTTGTCGCTCTCGATCAACGCCAGACGCCGAGAGTTCGCTCTGTTGCGGGCAATCGGGGCCACCACGCGACAAGTCCACGTCATGATCGGGCGTGAAGTGCTGCTAGTGGCGGCGGCTGCGGCTGCGCTCGGCGCGGTGCCCGGATTCCTACTCGCCCGATTCCTGGGTGCACAGTTTGCCGATGCAGGGGTCATGCCCACCGATTTCGCGCTGGCGTACAGCCCGCTTCCGGCGATCGCGGCTTTCCTGATCTGCGTACTCACTGCCCGCGCGGCAGCGGCGATCGCGGCACGACGACCGGCAAAGCTCGACCCCGTCGAAGCGCTTCGCGAATCCGAAAGCGGCCCGGCGAAACTGAGCCGCGGACGCATCGTCACCGGGCTGGTCTTCGGTGCCGCCGGTCTCGGCGCGTGCATCCTCCCCGCTTTCCTGCCCGGCAGCGTGGCAGCCGCTGGAGCCGGTTCGAGCGCACTGTTGTTGATCTTCTCGGTCGCGCTGCTCGGCCCGTTGTTGGTGCGCGGCATCATCAAGGTGATCGGCGGTCCACTGCGCCGTAGTGGGTCGGCGTCCAAAGTTCTCGCTGCCGCCAACGCAGAATCCAATTCGAGGCGGCTCTCGTCGGCGGTTGTTCCGTTGGCTCTCGCCATCGCCCTGGGCTCGGTGCAGTTCTTCAGCCAGAGCACCGTCGCCGCCGAGGCGACCAACCAGTCGATCAAGGGCGTCACCGCCGACCTGATCGTCGGCGCGCCGGCCGGTATCGCTCCCTCGCTCCTCGACTCGATCGCATCGGTGCCCGGAGTGAGTGCGGCAAACCCGGTAGTCCGCAGTCAAGTCCTGCCGGTACCCAGCGGTGAGAAAGGCGGCTCAGCCGACAGCGCGATCGCGGCCCAGGGCATCGACGCCGCCGGCGCCGACGCAACCCTCGATCTCGCGGTGACCGAGGGCGACCTCAGCGCTCTGACCGGCGATACCGTTGCCGTCAGCGAAGACGGGGCCTTCACACTCGGAGCCAAGGTCGGCCAGCGCGTCGACCTCTATCTGGGAGACGGAACACTGGTACATCCGATGGTCGTCGCGAAATATGGTCGCGGCCTCGGATTCGGGGACGTGACCATGCCGATCGAGACTTTGCGTCAGCACTCCACCGACGCTCTGATCGACACCGTTCTGGTTGCTGCCGAACCCGGACGGTCGGCCGAAGTCCAGCAGTCGTTGCTTTCGTTCCCCTCGATCGCCGCGCTGAACCAGGACCAGTTCGGGGCCGCAGGCGAAGATCAGCGTCGCATGCAGTCGTGGGTCAGCATCCTCGCCGTCCTGGTCCTGCTCGGTTATCTGGCGGTCGCCGTCGTGAATACCTTGGTCGCCGCCACTGCGGAGCGTTCCCGCGAGTTCGCGCTCCTTCAACTGGTGGGCTCGCGGACGAGGCAGGTCCGAGCGATGATGCGTATCGAGTCGTTGATGGTGGTGGGAATCGCCGTCGTGGTCGGATCACTGATCGCCCTGCCGCCTCTGATGGGTATCGCCGTAGCGGTGTCCGGGCAGCCGATCCCGGCGATTTCACCAGCGATCTACGGTGCCATCGTCGCCGTGACCGCTGTTCTGGGATTCGTCTCCATCGCGATCCCGACGCGCGCCGCCCTGCGCAAGAACCCGATGGACGGCGTCCGTAACAACTGAGTGGCACTACCGTCGTCATCTATGGATGCGGCCGCCTGGGACAAGAAGTACGAAGAAACCGAGCTCGTCTGGGGCGCTCCACCCAACGAACTGCTGGTGGAATACGCGACGGCCCTCCCCCACGGCCAGGCACTGGACCTGGCGTGCGGGGAGGGCCGTAACGCCTTGTGGCTCGCGACCCGCGGTTGGGAGGTCACCGGGATCGACTACTCGGCCGTCGCGATCGAGAAAGCCCGCACGATCGCGGCCCGCTCGCCCCGATCGGTTCTCGACCGGCTCGACTACCGGTGCGGCGACGTCACCGTCGCGGAGTACGCCTCCAGGAACGGGCAGGGATACGACTTGGCCCTGCTTCTTTACCTTCATCTGCCCGCACCACAACGCACCCTGGTTGTGAACCGTGCCATAAATTCTCTGAAACCTGACGGAATCCTCATGATTTTGGGTCACGACCGAAGCAACATCGACTACGGCGTCGGCGGACCGAAAGATCCCGAAATCCTTTACACACCAGAAGAATTGATGCAGGAGTTCCAAGGAAGGCTCGAGTTCGAGATCGCCGGAAATCCGCACAGACACACCGAAACGGGAATCGCGGTCGACGCGCTTGTCATCGGACGCAAATCCGGTGTTGGCAATGCAAAGAACGGCTAGTAACATGTATTAAGTTACCGACGAGTAATAAACTTCGGGCGGTACTAGGAGTGCTGGACCGCACCACCTCACTGGGAGAAGCAGAAGACATGGGCCATTACAAGAGCAACGTTCGGGACCTGGAGTTCAACCTCTTCGAGGTTCTCGGACTGGAGAAGCCACTGAGCGAAGGCGCTTGGGGCGACCTGGATGCCGACACTGTCCGCAACATGCTGGCAGAGGTCGCACGCCTGGCCGAGGGACCGCTTGGCGAATCTTTCGCCGATGCGGACCGCAACCCCCCTGTCTTCGATCCCGAGACGCACACCGTTGCACTTCCGGAATCCTTCAAGAAGTCGTTCAAGGCTCTGTGGGATGCCGAGTGGTACCGCATGGGACTGAGCGAAGAGGTCGGCGGCGTGCCGGTGCCCCGCTCCGTCGTGTGGGCCATCGGTGAGCTGATCCTGGGCGCACAGCCTGCAGCACACATGTACCAGGCCGGACCCGCCTTCGCGGACGTGCTGTTCAACAACGGCACCGAAGAGCAGAAGAAGTGGGCAGCCACCATCGTCGAACGCGGATGGGGCGCCACCATGGTCCTCACCGAGCCCGACGCCGGCTCCGACGTCGGTGCCGGACGCACCAAGGCAATCAAGCAGGACGACGGCTCCTGGCACATCGAGGGCGTCAAGCGCTTCATCACCTCGGCAGACTCGGACGACCTGTTCGAGAACATCTTCCACCTCGTTCTCGCTCGCCCCGAAGGCGCCGGACCCGGCACCAAGGGCCTGAGCCTGTTCTTCGTCCCGAAGACGCACTTCAACTTCGAGACCGAAGAGTTCGGCGAGCGCAACGGCGTCTTCGTCACCAACGTCGAACACAAGATGGGCCTGAAGGTCTCCGCCACATGTGAGGTCACCTTCGGCGGCCACGGCATCCCCGCACAGGGCTGGCTGGTCGGCGAGGTCCACAACGGCATCGCCCAGATGTTCGACGTCATCGAGCACGCTCGAATGATGGTCGGCACCAAGGCAATCGCCACCCTCTCGACCGGTTACCTCAACGCTCTCGACTACGCCAAGCAGCGTGTTCAGGGCGCAGACCTGACCCAGATGACCAACAAGGCAGCACCGCGCGTGACCATCACGCACCACCCCGACGTGCGTCGCAGCCTGGCAATGCAGAAGGCATACGCCGAGGGCCTGCGCGCGGTGTACCTCTACACCGCAGCACACCAGGACGAGGTTGTCGCCCAGCTCGTCTCGGGCGCAGACAAGGACACCGCGTTCCGCGTCAACGACCTGCTGCTCCCGATCGTCAAGGGCGTCGGCTCCGAGCGTGCGTACCAGTACCTGACGGACAGCCTGCAGACCCTCGGTGGCTCCGGCTTCCTGCAGGACTACCCGATCGAGCAGTACATCCGCGATTCCAAGATCGACTCGCTGTACGAAGGCACGACGGCCATCCAGGCTCAGGACTTCTTCTTCCGCAAGATCGCTCGTGACCGCGGCGTCGCGCTCGCTCACGTTGCGGGACAGATCAAGACCTTCATCGACAGCGAAGCCGGCAACGGTCGTCTGAAGGCGGAGCGCGCACTGCTCGCCACCGCACTCGAAGACGTCCAGGCCATGGCTGCCACGCTCACCGGCTTCCTCATGGGAGCTCAGGAGCAGCCCACCGAGCTGTACAAGGTCGGCCTCGGCTCCGTCCGCTTCCTGATGTCCGTCGGCGACCTGCTCATCGGCTGGCAGCTGCTCCGCCAGTCCGAGATTGCTCTCGCAGCACTCGACAACGGCGCTTCCGACAAGGACAAGGGCTTCTACGAGGGCAAGGTCGCCATCGCGTCCTTCTTCGCCAAGAACGTCCTGCCCGAGCTCACCGCTTCACGCGAGATCATCGCGAACACCGAGAACGACATCATGGAGATCGACGAAGCAGCATTCTGATTCGTTCCTGATTCATGAAAAGTGCCGGTCCCGAGAACGTTTCGGGGCCGGCATTTTCGGTTGTCGGCACTCGGTGGTGACTGGTGTCATCTGCGCTCGATGGTCGGGCAACTGATCTGCGCGGACAGTACCGACGTCGTCGGTTGCTCGCCCGGTCGTGCCGCCGTACCCGCCAGGGAAAGCGCCACGCGCCTGCGGTCCGGAGAACTGACTATTTCGACGGACTTGTCGTCGCCACCACCGAAGGACACGAACTGTCCGCTCTGATCCGAGAACTTCATGATCGCCGCTCCGTGCTGACCTGGTTCGGGATTCTCGTTCACGTAGACCTGCAACTGGAAATCACGTCCCGGATATTCGCCGCCGCCGTCGTATTCGTAGAAGGAACTGGTGTGCACCTCGTAGGCCCACTGACGGTGACCGGCGGGCAGCGAATCCGCCCAGTTGTGCTCGAAACACGTGACGGATCCAGGCAGCGAGACATTGGCTGCGCCGCTCCACCCACCGGACAGGGTGATGGCTCCGTATGGCGCTGCTTCGGACTCGTGCCGATCGGAGGGCAAGGGCGGCACCGTCAAGGGTCCGACATTGCGACCGGTGAACTCGAAAAGCCTTTCGCTCGACACGAACGGGGGCGACTCGCGCTCACCGGCACAGGAGACAACCGACAGGGTGGCCATGACCAGCACCGCGCACATCCCGCGTCTACGAACCGGCACCTCGACTCCCCCGTTCCGTTTCCAACAGAATACATACCGTTCGGTCTCCAAGTTGCCGGACGTGTCCGACACGTCCCATTCATGGGACAGCTCGCCCGCTACCGATGTGATTGGGTGAGCACGAACGTCCACTGAACCAGCACTCGGTTCTTTCGAAGGCCGAGTAGATCAACAGACAGGTGATCATCGTGGTCGCACCAGAGAACGCACAACCCGATTACGCCCCTGACCTGGCATTGACCGCCACGGACTTGGCGCTCGACGGCCCATGGGGGCCGGTGTTCGGACCCGTCAATCTTGAGATTCGTGCGGGCGGTGTGACCATCCTCGAAGGCTCGGCCGGTTCAGGACGTACGTCCTTACTTCTGACACTCAGCGGGCGAATGAAAGCCAGTTCCGGATCACTGTCCGTCTTCGGTCGAACGCGTCCCCGAGAGATCTTCGAGATCGCCGGGATCGCCGGGTTCGAGGACATCGACGAGCTTGCCGAGTCCGTCACCGTCCGCGATCTGATCACCGAACAAATTCGCTGGGATGCTCCCTGGTACAAACTCGTCGGACGCGCCGGAGACCGCGAACTCGAAGCGGTGTGCGCTCCCGTCTTCGGCGATCATCCGTTGCCTGCGCTCGGCCGATACGTCAGCGATCTCGGGGAACTCGAGGCGACCCTGCTGCGTATCGCCGTCGCGAACACGAAGAAGCCGGCCTTGCTGGTCGTCGACGATCTCGAACAGGTGCGGCGTGACTCCGAGCGCGCATATCTCGTCGAGCGACTGGTCGAGATGGGGAGCTACCAGACCATCATCGCGTCGACCGTCAACCCGCTACCCGACGGATCACCCATCGATGCCGTCACCCTGCTCCAAGAAGTCACCAATCCCGACCAAGAAGGGGCGAGGTAACCGCGATGCTCGCTGGAATGTCTCTCGGAACCGAACTCAAGCGGTTCTCCCGCGGCGCGATGCCCAGGATCGCACTCGTCACCATCATCTTGATGCCACTGCTGTACGGCGCGATGTACCTGTGGGCCTTCTGGAATCCGTTCGGTGAGGTCAACAAGGTCCCCGTCGCGCTGGTCAACACAGACCGCGGTGCGATGGTGCAGGGTCAGGAACTCAACGCGGGCGACGAGGTAAGCCAAGCGCTGCTCGATTCCGGTGAGCTCGATCTCCACCTGGTCTCACAGCAGGAAGCCGCTCAGGGAGTCTCGGACGGCACGTACTACTTCTCTCTCACCTTGCCTGAGAATTTCAGCGAGGCCGTTGCCTCCCCGACGACCAAGGACCCCCACAAAGCTCAGTTGCAGTTCACCTTCAACGACGTCAACAACTACCTCGGCACCATCATCGGCCAAAACGCCGCCCAGCAGGTCCTCAGTCAAGTCAGCGACAAGATCGGCGCGCAGTCCGTCGAGACGGTCCTGGTCGGATTGACCGACGCGGGTGCAGGTTTGAAGCAGGCCGCCGACGGAGCACTCCAGCTCTCGGCCGGAGTGAACACTGCCAACGCCGGAGCCGGCGAATTGGCGTCGGGCTCGAAAACGCTGGCCGACAACATGGTTACCGCACGTGACGGCGCAGCCACTCTTGCCGGCGGTACAGCGCAACTCTCGACCGGTATCAATACCGCCACGGACGGTGTCCTCGCACTGACCGACGGTTTGGGGCAGCTCGATCTCGGAGCCGTCCAACTGGGCGACGGCGCAAGCCAACTCAGTGGTGGCGTCACCCAGGTCGTCGACCAGCTGAGCGTCCTCGGGAACACACAAGCAGACGTCGCACAGCTGGTCGGTCAGGCAGTGGCCAGCCTTCGACTGAACCCGGATCCCGTCAGCCAACAGATCGCCAACGCCCTCGCGCCTGCCCAGGACATGCTGCGCACTCAGGGCTTCGGCGAAGCGACCATGGGTCAACTGGGCGAACTCAAGAGCGGCGCACAACAACTCGCTTACCAACTCGACGATCCCTCGAGCACCTTCCGCGCCGGGCTCAGCGCCGCGGCCAACGGCGGCGGTGAACTCCGCAACGGCCTGGTACAGCTGCGTGACGGCGGTCAGCAAGTCAACGACGGCGCTCAAACCCTCAGCAGTGGACTGGTTCAACTCACCGACGGCAGCGTCCAACTCTCCGATGGTGCAGCCAAACTCGCCGACGGAACCGAGCAACTCCGTGCCGGGTCTGCCGAACTCGCAACCAAACTCACCGAGGGCGCCGGCCAGGTTCCCAGTTGGACCGATCAGCAGCGAACAGCAACCGCTCAAACCCTCTCCAGTCCGGTCGAGCTGCAGGAGACATACGAGAACCGGGCAAGCACCTTCGGTACCGGTTTTGCTCCGTTCTTCCTGCCCCTCGCACTGTTCGTGGGCGGCATCATCACCTGGATGCTGCTCAAGCCGCTCCAGAACCGGCCTATCGCAAACGGACTCGGCGCGCTGCGAGTGGTCCTCGCCTCGTACTGGCCGGCCTTGCTCATCGGCATCTGCCAGGTGATCGTGATGTACCTGGTCGTGCACTTCGCCGTTGGCCTGCACCCCACGCACGCCCTCGGCACCGTCGGATTCCTGATGCTCATCACTGCCACGTATATGGCGTTGATCCAGGCGTTCAACGCCATCTTCGGAGTCTCCGTCGGACGCGTGATCACCCTGGCGTTCCTGATGCTGCAACTGGTTTCGGCCGGCGGCATCTATCCCGTCGAAACCACCGCGAAACCGTTCCAGATCATCCACCCGTTCGACCCCATGACCTACGCGGTGAACGGGCTTCGACAACTCACCGTCGGCGGCATCGACTCGAGGCTGTGGGTCTCGATCGCCGTCCTCGGCGGCCTTCTCGTCGCCTCACTCGGGGCCAGTTCACTTGCTGCACGCCGAAATCGGCAGTGGACCATGGACAGGTTGCATCCGCCGATCGAAGTCTAGGTGAGGGTCTCCGGCCAAGGCTCCACGGTCAGCGCAGGCCATTCCCTGCGCCACCGTGCCGCCTTGGCCTCGTACACCTCTCTCGGCGCCAGCACCGGGTTGGGACGGACGATCATGTCGAAAAGATCGTCGTATCCGTGCGGGGCATACACGTCTACAGTGCCGTCCGCAGACTTGGTGATCCCGAAACAGCAAGTTGTGGAAGCGAAGTGGTCGATAGCGTCGCGGCAACTGGTGAACGGAACGCCGGGAATCCCGAAATGCTGCTCGTACCACAGGTGCACGCGAGCTTCGTTGCGTACTTCGACATCGGCATCGACATCGGCGAACAGTTCTGCCGCCGAACGAATCACACGGTCCTCCGCGTCGTAGCTCAGATCGTCGGCGTCGAAATAGAAGAGGTCGTAGTCCTTGATCCCGGCGCCGAGGTCACGGCCGTCGATGTGATTCCAGACGGTTTGGAAGAGCCCACCCGCCGTCAGGTACCACTCCTGCAATCCCAGCTTCGGCGCCCGATCCACGATCGTTGCAACCACCGGATTGGCCAGGGCGATCTCGAGAAATCGTTCACGCATGCACTTCAGCCTCTCATATGACAAGCAAACTTGACATCTAGTGACAAGTATTCTTTACTTTTTGCATGACTGGAAAGGCTGGCGACAACAACGTGCGGGAGCACCGACGCCTCGCCGGCCTCACCCAGGCGCAACTGGCCACGGCAGGTCAGGTGAGCAGACAGAGCATCGTCTCCGTCGAACGCGGCGACTACGCACCGAGTGTCTACCTGGCACTTCGCCTGGCCCTGGCGCTGGGGACCACCGTCGAAGCGCTCTTCCCCTTACCCGAATCGGAACTCACCACAGAAATTCCAGAGGAGACGGCATGAGCACCATGATGAAGGCAATGCGGTTCGTCGGCGATCTGGACGACGACTTCTACAAGGACGAGCGTCAGCGCGACGTCTGGAACGAAGCCTCGGCGGTGGGACTCCAGAGTGTCTTCTGGGCAATATTCGTCAGCTCGGCGATTCTGCCCTGGGTCGCCGGCCGAACAGGGGCGTGGATCTCGCTCGCGCTGCTGATCGTTGCGTTGTTCGGCTCGTTGATCACGATCATCTATGCGAAGCGCCGCGACGTCGATGTCTACGTATTGTCCACCTACGGCCGCCCTCGCGTGGTGATCAGCATGGCGCTGTACCTCGTGGCCGCTGTCGGAATCATGGCCCGTCTCGAATTCGATTCGTACGAAGAATCGTCAACCTGGGTCGGCGCGCTGGTAGGCGCCATCATCGGCGGTGGCGTCGCAATCGCAATCGTCAAACTTCACCAGCAGCGCGCCAAGCGACGCGAAGCGGCCGAAGAACTTCTCTGAATTCCGGAAGTCTGCCCAGCACAACGGAATCCATAGAGTTGGTAAAATCGTGCCAGGTCAACCGATCGCGAGTAACGTCGAAACGGTGAGCACTCGCCTCGGATACCAGATGCCCAACTTCAGCTACGGCGGTCCGGTCAAGGACCTCTTCCCCACCGTCATAGCGCAGGCCCGCGAAGCCGAAGCCGCAGGCTTCGACACTGCATTCGTGATGGATCACTTCTACCAACTCCCCGGAATCGGAGCGCCGGACGCCCCGATGCTCGAGGCCTACTCGGCGCTCTCCGCGCTGGCGACGGCCACCGAGACCATCCAGTTGTCTGCACTGGTCACGGGAAACACCTACCGCAATCCGCCCATGCTCGCCAAGACCGTCACCACCCTCGACGTGGTGAGCGGCGGTCGGGCCATCCTGGGCATCGGCGCCGGTTGGTTCGAACTCGAACATAATTCGTTCGGATACGAGTTCGGCACGTTCACCGAGCGCTTCCAGAAACTCGACGAAGCACTGCAGATCATCGCCCCGATGCTCCGCGGTGAGCGCCCCACCTTCGACGGCAAGTGGTATCACGTCAAGGACGCCATCAACGAGCCTCGCGTCCGCGACGACCTGCCGATCCTGCTCGGCGGTGGCGGTGAGAAGAAGACGTTCGGCCTCGCCGCTCGGTTCGCGGATCACCTCAACATCATCTGCGACCCGTCGGAACTGCCCCGCAAGATGGAAGCACTTGCGGCGCGATGCGACGAAGCCGATCGTGATCCCGCAACCCTCGAAACCAGCTTCCTGACGTTCATGATGATCGACGAGGACGGCGACAAGGCTCGCGCGCATCAGCGAACGTTCCTCGCGGAGCGTGGTCTCGACATCACCACGGCGCCGGAAGACGTGGTCGCCAAGGCCACCGAACGTCATTTCGTCGGCAGCCCGGACGACGTAGCCGAGCAGGTCCAGACGCGCATCCTCGACCACGGCATCGACGGCGTCGTGATCAACCTGATCACCAACGGCGAAGAGCCGGGCATCGTCGACCTCGCGGGCCGCACCCTCGGCCCACTCGTCGGCAAGTAGTTCCCTACTCGCACTTCACGATCGGCACCGGGTCGTACTTGACGGTCCGGGTGTTCGAGGAAATCTCGGCGCCACTCGCGTGGTCGGTGATCACGCGAGTGTCGCTGACCGTGAACCCGGGCGCACCGCTCGAAGCCACACAGCCAGGCCCCTCCGGCAACGTCACGGTGTTCGGCGACGTCGGCGACGTACGCGGGCCTGTCGTCGACGTGACATCGACGGTTTTGGTTCCCCAGATCCGAACGGTGATGTTCGACGAGGTCGCAATCGTCTCGATCATCACGCCGGTCTTCGCCGGATTACGGAACTGCAAGTCGATCGCACCGTCGAAGATGGTCGCCTCACGCGCCTCGGGGTACCGCGAGATGTAGTAACTGTGCTCGGTGTGCGCGACGTCGTCCATGCCGGCGAAGTACGTCGCGTTGTAGAGCGTCGTCGCGAGCTGGCTGATTCCGCCGCCGACAGCTTTGTCCGGGCGACCGTTGTTGATGATTCCGGACTCGACGTATCCCTGAGCCGCACCGCGCGGGCCCGTGTACTCGTTGAGCGAGAACGTGTCCCCGGGCTTGATCACCGCCCCGTCGATCTCCGAAGCGGCCAGGCCGATATTCACACCAGACGCGTATTCGAAACCACCGGTGGTGAATTCGCCGATCACCTCGTTGATGCCGAGGGCCTCCGCGGCTTCGGTGGTCAACGCCGGCGGGACCGGACCGTACACGGCGGGTGTTGCCCGAGAAGCCGTGCTGCCCAACAGAACCGGAAGTTCCTTGACCGTGTCCGGCCAGTTGATCAGATCACCGACAACACCCGGCACAACCGACGGCTTGCCACCGGCGAAGGTGAACGACGCGTCCTTGGGTTGCACTTCCGTCGACACCAACTGCGGAGTCAGAATCTTGATCGCCGCATCCGTGTTGTACTGCGGAGTCAGCCCACCCGAGCCGTCCGGTGTGAAGGTCAGAACCTCACCGATCTGATCGACGCCGAGTGTCGCGACCTTGCCGTCACGGCCGTTGACCACGACGTCACCCGAGACAGCCGGAATGGCGACCTCTTGCAGTGCGCGATCGACACCAGCCTGAGTGACCGTCACCGGCACCTCGTCGACCGGAAGATCGACGACGCCACCATCGGACCATTCGGCGGCGAAGGTCGAACCCGCCTTCTGCGTTTCGAGGGCCTGGCCGGCGGCAGGTGAAACACCCGTCGCCTTCCCGTTCTCGAATACAACTGCGCCTTCGACGGGCGCACGATCACTGTTCGCCGCAAGCTGCGCCATGGAGGTGTCCAACGCTTGCTGGTCGACGGTCGACACCACGGGCACCTCGCGGGAGCCGAAGAACGACGTGATGCGGGTGATCGGGTTGATGGGCTGAGCGTTCACTCCGGAAAGCGTCGCCGACCAGTCGACGTCCACACCCGCAGATGCGGGAACGATCTCGGAGTCGACGCCGCCGGCATGTACCGCTACCGGTTCGACGAGCCTCGGGCCGAGTTGGGCGCGCAGCGTGGCCTCCGCGTCGGCGGGCGTGAGATCACCGATGTCCACCCCGGCGACCTGGGTGCCGCGTGGTGTCTTCCCGGATGAGGTGAAGATGTCCACTCCGTAGGCAATCGCTGCGACGGCAAAGATGGCGCCGACTGCTATCGCCGGTTTGACCCACTTGCGGGAAGACGTCGAAGCAGGCGCTTCCGGTTGTTGTTGTGGCACTGGTGGTGCAACTACCGCTGGTTCGCGGACAACGGGCTCGTACTGCTGCTGGATGGGTTCGAACTTCTGCGTGTCGTACTGCTGCACGAACTCGGGGCGCGGCGGCTTCGGGGGAACCACCACCGCCGGAGGCTCGAACTGCTCTGTCTGCTCGTCGATGGCTTCTGTCGCCGGAACCTCGTCGACCACTTCCGTCGGCGAGGCGTCGTCCACTGGGACGACGGGGATGACGGTGGTGACTTCGTTTGCCGATTCGTCGTCTGTCAGATCGTCTACCGCTTCGTCTTCGTCCGCTACTGCTGCGTCTGCCGCCTCTGCGGAATCGACTACGTCTGCGTCGACAGGCTGGGGAGATTCGAGTGATTCGGCCTCGACAACCGTCTCGGTGTCCTCAGCGGTCTGGGGCTCCTCGACCAAGTCGGTCTCTTCGACCGCCTGAGGTTCTTCGACCGCCTGAGGTTCTTCGACCGCCTGAGGTTCTTCGACCGACTCGAGTTCCTGTTCTGGGAGGGACGAGTCCTCGCTGTTCGTCTTCTCGACGGACGGACCCTCTTCGTCACTCACCTGTTGGCTCCTCGCTGCATCAACCGTCGCTGCGGCGCTCACCGACAACTCAATACAGGGTATCCGGACATACGAGAGCCCCGCGCTGCTGCCAGGTCGGGGGTCAGGCAGCAACACGGGGCTGTCATGAATATCGGTAGCTATTCTGCAGCGTTACACGCCTGCGCGAAAAAGTTTGCAAAGAGTTCGGGGATCCGGCCACCCCTCGTGGCCGGATCCCCGATTACGCATCCCCTCGCGACGATCACTGCAGGTGAGCGCAGTTTTCACTCGCGTGGGGAGATTGTGGAGCGGTTACCGCTCGATGATCGCCGTGACACCCTGGCCACCGGCCGCACAGATCGAGATCAGGCCGCGGCCCGAACCCTTTTCGGCGAGCATCTTGGCGAGGGAAGCGACGATACGTCCGCCGGTTGCTGCGAACGGATGACCTGCAGCCAAGGACGATCCGTTGACATTGAGCTTGCTTCGGTCGATCGAGCCCAGCGCGCCGTCGAGGCCGAGGCGTTCCTTGCAGTACTCGTCGGACTCGAAGGCCTGCAGGGTGGCGAGAACCACCGAAGCGAAGGCTTCATGGATCTCGTAGTAATCGAAGTCCTGCAAGGTGAGGCCGTTGCGGGCCAGCAAACGCGGGATCGCGTACGTGGGAGCCATGAGCAGCCCGTCCTTGCCGTGGACGTAGTCGACGGCAGCGGTTTCGGAATCGACGAGGTGCGCCAGAACCGGAAGATTGCGCTCGGCTGCCCACTCGTCGGTGGAGAGGAGCACTGCAGAAGCACCGTCGGTGAGCGGCGTCGAGTTGCCTGCCGTCATCGTCGCGTCGCCGAGCTTGGTACCGAAGACCGGCTTGAGCGTCGACAGCTTCTCGACGGTCGAACCGGGACGGAGGTTGTCGTCGCGGGTCAGGCCGAGGAACGGGGTGACGAGGTCGTCGAAGAAACCGCGGTCGTAGGCAGCCGCCATGTTCTTGTGGCTGGCAGCGGCAAGTTCGTCCTGGTCCTCGCGCTTGACGCCGAATTCCTTGGCGGTGATCGCAGCGTGGTCACCCATCGACTTGCCGGTGCGAGGCTCGCCGTTGCGCGGAATCTCGAGGCCGAGCATGCCCGCACGCACATTGCCGAGCAGCTTGATGCGGTCGCCCGTGGACTTCGCGCGGTTGAGGGAAAGCAGGAACTCGCGTGCCTGATCGTTGACGCCGATCGGAGCGTCGGACGTGGTGTCCGTACCGCCGCCGATGCCGGAATCGATGCGGCCGGCCGAAATGGCATCGCCGACGGCGATGATCGACTGCAGTCCCGTGCCACACGCCTGCTGAAGGTCGTACGCCGACGTGTACGGGCTCAGCGCGCTGCCGAGAACGGACTCGCGAATGAGATTGAAATCACGGCTGTGCTTGAGCACCGCACCGCCGACGACCATGCCGAGCTTCTCGCCTTGCAGATTGAATCGGCTCACCAGACCGTCGAGCGTCGCAGTGAACATGTCCTGGTTGGACGCCTGTGCGTACGCCTTGTCCGAGCGTGCGAACGGAATGCGATTTCCGCCGACGATCGCAACCGGACGGCGCTGACCTGCAGAATTTGCAGCGGCTGCGGCCGGTGCAGTGCGAGGTGCGGCGGGCTTTGCATTTGAACGGGCTTTGCTTGTCACTTGCGTCTCCAAGGATGGTGCGATTACCTGTTGAAGACTATTCTTACTCAGTAGTAAGTTACTTGTCTATCGCCGCATTCTTCCGATTGCCCGGTGAGAGACAACCCGAAACACAACAGAAGGTAGGACCGTGGCAGCCAGCAAGGGAGCTCCCGACCTCTATTCACAGTTCCTCTCGTCCGCCCCCGGCGCATTCATCGCGTCGAAGGCCGGCCTGCCCAGGCCCGAGAACCTGCGTCGCTACAAGGCAGGGGAACCCGCACTCGCCGGACCTGTCCTCATCGGCGGGAAGGGTCGGCTCGCAGAACCGCTTCGCGTACTGCTCTCCGACTACCCGGCAGCTCAGGCACACGACAGCAGCTTCGGCGGGCTCGTGTTCGACGCAACCGGAATCACTCAGGTCAGTGAGCTCGAGCAGCTGTTCGAGTTCTTCCAGCCCGTGATCCGCAACCTCGCACCGTCGGCTCGCGTCGTGGTTCTCGGCACGACGCCGGAAGAAACCTCGAGCGTCGACGAGCATGTCGCGCAGCGCGCTCTCGAAGGCTTCACTCGCAGCGTCGGCAAGGAGATCAAGCGCGGTTCCACCGCTCAGTTGGTCTACGTCTCCCCCAAGGCGTCCACCGGACTCTCCGGCGTGGAATCGACTCTGCGCTTCCTTCTTTCGGCCAAGTCCGCCTTCGTCGACGGCCAGGTCATCGTCGTCGGAGCTGAAGATTCCGTCGCGCCTGCAAGCTGGGACAAGCCGCTCGAAGGCAAGGTTGCCGTCGTCACCGGCGCGGCCCGCGGCATCGGTGCCACCATCGCCGAGGTGCTGGCCCGCGACGGCGCTCACGTCGTCTGCGCTGACATCCCGGCCGCCGGCGAAGCACTGTCCGAGACCGCGAACAAGGTCGGCGGCACGTCCCTCGCCCTCGACGTCACGGCAGCCGACGCAGCCGAAATCCTCGCAGCTCACCTCCTCGAGCGTCACGGCGGAGCGGACATCATCGTCCACAACGCCGGCATCACCCGCGACAAGACCCTCGCCAACATGGACGAGGGCCGCTGGAACATGGTCATGAACGTCAATCTTCTTGCACCGCAGAAGATCACCGAGCACCTCGTCGAGAAGGGTGCCCTCAAGGAAGGCGGCCGCGTCGTCGACGTCTCCTCCATCGCCGGCATCGCGGGCAACCGCGGCCAGACCAACTACGGCACCTCCAAGGCCGGCGTCATCGGCCTCGTACACGCCGAAGCTCCCGTCCTGGCGAAGAAGAACATCACCATCAACGCCGTCGCACCGGGCTTCATCGAGACCGCCATGACCGCCGCCATCCCCTTCGCCACCCGCGAAGCCGGCCGCCGCATGAGCTCGCTCCTGCAGGGCGGCGAGACCGTCGACGTAGCCGAGACCGTCGCATACTTCGCGAGCCCGGCCTCCAATGCCGTTACGGGACAGGTCGTTCGCGTCTGCGGCCAGAGCCTCCTGGGCGCATGATGGCGACAAAGACCGTCGCGCTCACCGAGCAGCCGAAGACCCTCGACATCTACTCCCGCGCGGTACTGGGATTGCTGCCGTGGAACAAGTCCAACTCTCGCTCGGTGCCACAGCAGACCTTCACCCTCACCGGACTGAAGGTCGACACCGACAATCTGGCGGCGTACTGCCGCGTGACCGGACTGCGGTTCGGCGACACTCTGCCGATCACGTATCCCTTCACCTTGGCCTTCCCGACGGTGATGAAGCTGATGGTGTCGAAGGACTTCCCCTTCGCCGCCGTCGGTTCCGTTCACGCCGAGAACGTCATCGAATCACTACGGCCCATCTCCGTCAGCGAACCGCTGGACCTCTCGGTGCATGCCGAGAACCTGCGTGAGCACCGCAAGGGTCTGCTGATCGACGTGATCACCGAAATTCGGGTGGGACGGGAACTGGTCTGGCGACAGACCTCGAGCTTCCTGAACCAGCAGAAGACCTCCCTGTCCGGCCAGCCCGGTCCGGAGCCCAAGGCAGACGAGGTCCCGCCGATGCCGATGAGCACCATCCGCGTCGACCAGACCACGATCAGCAAGTACGCCGCCGTCTCCGGCGACCGCAATCCGATACACGTCTCGTCTCTGGGCGCCAAGGCTTTCGGTTTCCCGAAGACCATTGCTCACGGAATGTGGAGTGCCGCGGCACTTCTGCGGACCGTCGAGGGGTCCGTCGCGGACAAGGTCACCTACAGCGTGCGTTTCGGCAAGCCGATTCTGCTGCCGGCGACGCTGAATGCCTACGCCGACCGCACCGACGACGGCTGGGATCTGTCGCTGCGTCACCCGAAGAAGGGTTACCCGCACGTCACTGCGACGCTGCGCTGACCTAAGTTTTGTCGGGTTTCCCACCCACCCCAATTGAGCGAACGTACCTTTCGGCGCCTTGGATGCGCTGAAAGGTACGTTCGCTCAGATTGGTTTGGGGGCTATTCGGACTTCTTCTTGCCCGAGAGACCGCGCCACGCGAGGGATTCGAGTAGGTCCGCGGCGGCGTCTACTTCGATTTCCCCACCCGCGACCCGGTCGGCTACCGCCTCACCGGCGCCGACGAGCGCGATGGCGATGATCCCGTAATCGTGCGCGGCATCAGGATCCTTGGTGCTGGACTCGAGCAGATGCGCGGTCAACTCGATCAACCGATCGCGGCTCGACTGCACGGTTCCCGCAAAAGCCTGCTGCCCGACGGCCTGACGGTAGAGCACCATCCATGACTTGCGGTTTGCGCCCACGAACCCGAGGAAGCCCTCGAGAGCGGCGCGCAATTGTTCACGCGGAGTCAGGTTCGGCGCGCCCGCGGGGGCGAGAGCTTCGAGGAAGCGGAGCCCTTCACGATGAATGCACGCCGCGAACAGTTCTTCCTTCGAGCCGTAGTACAGGTACAGCATCGGCTTCGAGATCTCGGCTTTGGCCGCGATGGTGTCCATCGAAGTTTCGTGAAATCCCCTGTCGGAGAACACGTCCACAGCCGCGTCGAGCATCTGCTGCTCACGCACTGCGCGTGGCAGTCGCTTGGTACCGCCGGCCATGCTTCCTCCAACCACAGGGTAAATGTCGATCTTACTCTACGGTAAGATTGTGCGTCGAATCCTGACTTCGACTCAGCAGGTCACGGCACCTTTGGCGGTGGCAACTGTGACGACGGCCTGATCGACCCGTGCCTGCGGAAGCTCACCCGACGCGACGGCCTGCTCGAGATGGTCGAGCACCCGCGGAACGTCATCAGTGGTCAGCCACAGTGCCTGATCGACACCTGCCACCAGCGCAGCCTGAACCGCGTCGGCAATATCGTATCGGTCGGTGATCGCCTGCATACCGCTGAGGTCGTCGGTGAATACCGGGCCGGTGAACGGCGCTGCGCCGTAACCCACTCCGTCGCGAAGCAACGCAACGGCGGCGGGGCTGATACTGGCAGGGGTACCGGGCTCGGTCAGACCGGGAACCTCGAGGTGCCCCATCATGACGCCGACTCCGGTTCCCGACAGCTCGCGAAAGGGAATCAAGTCCGACGCGATCAGATCCTGCAAGGGCGGCGTTGTCACTTCACCCCGGTGCGAGTCACCCGACGCGCTGCCATGCCCGGGAAAGTGCTTGATCACCGGGAAGATTCCGGCGTCGCGCATACCCTGCGCGTACGCACCGGCGTACGCAACCACGGTCTGGGGGTCGTCGGAGTACGAGCGGTCACCGATCACGGAGTCGTCGGGTTGGCTGCTGACGTCGACGTCGGGGGCGTAGTTGACGGTGATTCCGAGATCCTTCAACCCGCGTCCACGCTCGAGAGCCATCTGGTACGTCTGTTCCACTGTCATGGTCTGCGCTGTTTCCCTGGCCGACGGATCGGGCCCGAGGATGTCCGCGACGCGGGAAACTCGTCCACCTTCTTCGTCGATCGTCACCATCAACGGCAACTTCGACGCCGAAGCAACCTGCGGCACTTCGCGATTGGTGAGCATCGACTGATCGGTCCAACTTCCGACGAAGATACCGCCGATCTCCTCGTTCTGCACTATCGACAACGCGTCGTCGGTCCCGGTGACGCCGACGTTGAGCAGCTGGGCAAGTTTCTGACGCAGGGACAGTGAAGCCAGAAGGTCACTACCGCACGACGCGGCGACGGGTGCGGAGCTGGACGCCGCAGGCGTCGACGTGATCTCGGAGATGGTGCTGGTCGGGGCGCTCGAAACCGGATCGGCGGTCCCGTTTTCGCCCGAGCATCCCGCAACCAACCCTCCGCACAATGCAATGGTCGTCGCAGCCTTCAGAAACTTGATCCGCATACCTCGACCGTAACGGACCCGGTACCCATACACTCCCTCACGGGCACATCGGGACGGTAGCCTGGAAGAGAACCGATTCCCCCGCTGACGAGGAGGTCGTGATGCCACAAGGTCTGATGCTCATCGCGTACGACGGTTCCGACAACGCCAAGCGTGCAGTCGACTACGCGGGGCGTTTCCTCTCCGCCAATCGCGCTGTTCTCGTCACTGCCTGGGAGCCGATGGTTCGCCAGGCCGCTCGCATGTCCGGCCTGTCCGGGGTGATGCAACCGGAGTGGGTTCCCGACGACGACGTCGAGGACATCGCGTACACCGACGCCAAAGTCACCCTCGCCGAGGGCGTCGCACTGGCCGAGGCCGCGGGCCTGACCGTCGAAGGCAGGAGCGCCGAGTGCCGCTCCGCGATCTGGTCCGCAATCTGCGAAACCGCAGACGAATTGGACGTCGACATCATCGTGACCGGCACCCGCGGTACTACGGGTTTGCGGTCGCTCCTACAGAGCAGCGTCGCGGATCATGTTCTGCGTCACAGTCATCGGCCGGTGTTGATCGTCCCTCCGGGGAAGTGACCTTCGCGCATTCCTGATCCGGGGCCGACTAGTGTCGAAAGCACCATGGACGGTTTTGTTCTCTCGCGCCCCGATCACAGCGTGGTCACCCGCGGCGTACGACGCAGCTTCGACAGCTCCGACGCGGCCACCCACGCTCTGTCGGCAGGTACGACAAAGCTGATCGTCGGAGCGCTCCCCTTCGACCCGGCTGCCGCAACGGCGTTGTACGAACCTGCCGAGGCGACGATCGCGTCGCGGCCGTGGCAACCGGTCGATCCCCCGGCGCTGCCCACGACCAAGGTGGGCCGGGAGATCCCGTCGTCGTCGGAGCATCTTCGCCGGGTGGAAAAGTTGATCGGACGCCTCCGCAGCGGAGAAATCGACAAGGTGGTCGCGGCTCGCACTGTGGAACTTCGGACGCAGACTCCGATCTCCCCGACCGCGCTCGCCGCTCGCATGACGGCGCTCAATCCCGTCGCCAACACCTTTGCCGTCGACCTATCTGCTGCGGGAGCCGCATTCGAGGGCCACAGCCTGGTCGGCGCAACGCCTGAGGTATTGGTCAGTCGACGCGGGCGCGTCGTGACGTGTCGCCCGTTGGCCGGGACCACAAAGCGATCCGCCGACTCCGAACAAGACCGCGAGGCCGGCGAGAGCCTTCTGCGTTCGACGAAGAATCTGGCCGAGCACGCCTTCGTGACGTCGTGGATCCGCGAGGTCCTGCAACCGATGTGCAGTGATCTGTCGGTACCGGCAACTCCCGAACTGACCAACACTCACGAGGTCTGGCACTTGGCCAGCCCGATCCGCGGCACCCTGCGAAACGTCACCACTGCGCTCGACCTCGCCATCGCTCTGCATCCGACGCCCGCGCTGTGCGGAACACCCACCGATGCAGCACTGAAGGTCATCCGCGAAACCGAGGAACCGCGGCGTTTCTACGGCGGCGCCGTGGGATGGTGCGACGACGCCGGCGACGGTGATTGGGTGGTTGCCATCCGCTGCGCCGAGATCAGTGCAGACGGCCTCAGTGCCTGGGCCAGCGCGGGTGGCGGAATTGTCGCCGAATCGGATCCGCAGGACGAACTCGACGAGACGTCCACGAAACTGCGCACTCTGTTGACCGCGCTCGGTGCCGAAACCCTCGACTGACCAGCACGTCACGAGGGTAATCGTCCGGATTCTCGAGTGCGGGTGATACCTTGACCCGAGCAGTTCGTACGGGCCGGTAAGTCCGTCCGACCGCGAACGACCGACTAACGACCAATTGGGAGATCCGCGATGACGAAGTTCCTTGTCCCCGGTGTGGCCAGCGCTGTCATCGGTGCCGTTCTGGGTGCCGGCGTCATCTTCGGTGTCACGGCCGCCGCGTCGGACAACACTCGTCCCGAGATCGACCGCAGCGGAAACGCAGATTCTTCCGTGCTGAACCAGGTTGAGTACGGCAGCCGCTGAGAGCGCAGGCCTCGCGAGTTCCCGTTCTTCCGCCGACGCAGCGGTGTCTTCGGTAGACACCGCCCCGTCGGCAGAGCCCCTGTCGAAGCGGTGGCTGTTCGGCGCCTCCGTCGTAGCGTTTCTTCTCACCTTTCTGCAATCGCCGGGTCTGATCACCGCTGACACCAAGTACGACCTGACGCAGAATCCGTTCGGTTTTCTCGAACGCGCGTCGCATCAGTGGAGTAGTCAGGCCCCGCTCGGCCAGGTTCAGAACCAGGCCTATGGATATTTCTTTCCGCACGGGCCGTTCTTCGCGCTCGGCGAGTTGGCGAACGTTCCGCCGTGGATCACTCAGCGCGTCTGGTGGGCGCTGCTTCTGATCGCAGGTTTCTGGGGCATCATCCGAGTTGCCGAGGCTCTCGGTATCGGCAGCCGTAGTTCGCGCGTCATCGCAGCGGTTGCCTTTGTTCTTTCTCCCCGCGTGCTGACCACTCTCGGTTCGATTTCCTCGGAAACCCTGCCGATGATGTTGGCGCCGTGGGTGTTGTTGCCGGTGATTTTGGCCTTCGGCCCTGTGCGTGGAAAAGGAGTCCCTGGACTCCCTAACCGCTCACGGGGGTTGAGGCGGTTGGCCGCACAATCCGCGCTTGCCGTCGCCCTCATGGGTTCGATCAATGCCGTCGCCACCGCCGCAGCCTGCCTGGTCGCGATCATCTGGTGGCTCTCGCACAAACCCAACCGAACGTGGCTGACGTTCACCGCATGGTGGGCGCTGTTCGTCGCACTCGGCACTCTCTGGTGGATCGTGCCGCTACTGCTGCTCGGCAAGATCAGCCCACCGTTCCTGGACTACATCGAGTCCGCCGGTGTCACCACTCAATGGGCGTCGCTCGCCGAGATACTGCGCGGCACGGACAGTTGGACCCCGTTCGTCTCCCCCGAACGCATTGCCGGCGCCGTTCTGGTCACCCAGCCCGCAGCAGTTGTCGCCACCGGTCTGGTTGCCGCTGCCGGCCTCGCCGGGCTCTGCATGCGGTCCATGCCCGCTCGCGGCCGGCTGACGCTCATCCTGTTCGTCGGTATCACCGGTCTGGCCGCGGGGTACGTAGGTGAACTCAGCTCGCCGGTATCGGAGTCAGTGCGTCTGTTCCTCGACTCGGCGGGCGCTCCGCTGCGCAACGTCCACAAGCTCGAGCCGCTGGTCCGTCTACCGCTGGTGCTGGGACTCGCACACCTGCTGGCCAAAGTGCCGCTGCCGGGATCGGTTCCACTCGCCCGATGGCGGCGTGCGTTCGCCCATCCCGAGCGCGAACCGATGGTCGCACTGACCAGCCTGATCCTCGTTGCCCTCACCCTCTCGACGGCCTTGGCCTGGACGGGAAAGCTCGCTCCCCGCGGAGCGTATCCGGACGTCCCCTCGTACTGGAACGAAGCAGCACAGTGGCTCGAGGACAACACCTCCCCCGGATCGGAAGCCGAACGTGCCCTGGTCGTCCCGGGAGCGCCCTTCGGCAGCCAGGTCTGGGGTCTGACGCGTGACGAACCGCTTCAGGCGTTGGCGAGTACGCCGTGGGCGGTGCGTGACTCGGTCCCGCTGACCCCGCCCGGCGCCATCCGAGCGCTCGATTCGGTCCAACGTCTGATCGCCGACGGACGTCCGTCGGACGGCCTCGCGCAGACCTTGCTGGGGCAGGGCATCCACTATCTGGTGATGCGCAACGACCTCGACGGCGAAACGTCGCGCTCGGCCAGGCCGATACTCGTGCACCAGGCGGTCGAAGGCTCGCCGGGGATCGAGCGCGTCGCGCATTTCGGTGAAGACGACAGCCCCGAACCGATCGAAGGGCTGGTCGCGGACAGCGACCTGCGTCCCGGTTACCCGGCCATCGAGATCTTCGAGGTCACCGCACCTGACGGCACCCCGGCGGTCAGTGGACCGTACTCCGTCGACCTGAACCAGGTTCCGCGCGTTCAAGGCGGTCCGGAATCTGCTGTGCGCCTTCACGAAAACGGGCTGATCCCGGGGACCGGCCCGATGATTCTCGCCGCCGACGCCGAAGCTGCCGGACTGCCGGTCGATTCGGTCACCGTCACCGACACCCCACGCGATCGGGAAACCGATTTCGGTCAGGTCGACAACCACAGTTCCGCCCTGCGCACGCCCGACGACGCACGTCGTACCTACAATCTGGTGCCCGACTACCCGGTTGCGAACACGCCTCTCGTGGAAGGCCGCTGGAGTGGCGCCTCGATCACCGTTTCCAGCGCAGCCTCCGACGCCACCCAGCTGGGCGGCACCTCACCGTCGAGCAGTCCGGCATCGACGGTCGACGGCGATCCGGCCACCGGCTGGTTCAGCAACGGCATCGAGCGTGCACTGGGCCAGTGGTTGCAGATCGACTTCGACACACCGATTTCCAGTGGCCTGCTCCATCTGACCACCAGCGCCGCGGCGATCGGCGCTCCGGTCAAATGGCTCGAGGTCTCGACACCGAACGGCAGCACGGCGGTGAAGGTGGAGCGTCCCGGTGAGCCCATCACCGTCTCGATCCCGGGCGGCAACACTCCGTGGGTACGCGTCACGGCGACTCACACCGAAAACGGATCGCCTGGAACACAGTTCGGCATCAGCGAACTCTCCGTCGAAGACTTCTCCGATCGCAGCGCGCCGAAGTCCGTCCCGATCCGTTTCGACACAGTCATGCCGAGTACGCCGGCGGACGCATCCGTGAACGCTTGGAACCTGAGCCAGGAGTTCCCCGGCCGCAACGCGTGTGCCGACTCGACGGACCGCGTGCGGTGCAGCAATGCATTCATGGCCATACCCGAAGAGCCGAGCCGTTTCCAGCGCACGCTCACGGCGCCCGAAAACACAGTCGTTGCACCGACACTGACTGTCCGAGCGCGTCAGGGCAACGCCCTCGAAGATCTGCTTTCCGCCCCACGCCGAATCACGGCTTCGGGTTCCAGCGACATCGGCGACACACGCGGATCTGCCTTCGCTGCCACCGACGGCGACCCACGCACCACGTGGTCGGCGCCGCAGAGCACCACCGAACCGGGCGGCCCGAAACCGACTCTGACTCTCAACCTTCCCGAACCCACCCTGGTCACCGGCCTGGACATCACACGAGGACTTGGCACCCTGCCCTCGCTGCCGACCAGCGTCGCGGTGAACCTCGGCAACGGACCGCAGGTTCGAGAGCTGCCCGACCTCGAAGACGAAACGCCTCGAACCAGTCGAGTTACCCTCTCCCCCTACGTCACCGACAAGATCGTCCTCAGCGTCACCGATTGGGAACCGGTCCTCGATCAGACGGCACTCGGCTTCGCCCAGGCGCAGCCCACCGGCCTCGCCGAGGTCGGCGTCGTCGGCGCAGACGGGACACCGATCGCCGGTTCCGGCGTGCAGGGCACAGACTCATTCGACAACCGCACCGTCACCGTCCCCTGTGGTGACGGCCCGACCATTTCGGTTGCCGGACAGCAGTTCCCTACCTCGATCACAGCGACGGCGGCCCAACTTCGCACCGGCGCACCGGTCGAGGCACGTGTGTGCGACCTGGACGCGTCGGCAACTTTGCCGGCGGGACAGCCTGAAGTAGTCGTCGAACCGGGCCCCGCATTCTCGGTCGACAATCTCAACCTGACGGCTGTCGGTCCTTCAGCCGCGCAACGGAATACACCGCTCGAATCGACCGCGTGGACGGCGAATCACCGGGAACTCACCGTCACGAACTCGTCCACCGATCAGTTGATCGTCAATCCCGAGAGCACCAGCATCGGTTGGATCGCCACGGCGCCGGACGGTTCCAAGCTGACGCCGGTGGTCGTGAACGGTTGGCAGCAGGGCTGGATCGTGCCGGCAGGCACCGCGGGAACCGTCACCATCGACTTCCCCAGCGACCGTTGGTACCGTCTCGGCATCTTCGGCGGGCTCGTGTTGCTGATCCCGCTGCTGTTCGCAGCTCTTGTCCCCACCCGCCGAGAACCCAAGCCGCACATACCGCCCCGCCCGTGGCGCAGCGTCGCGGCAGGATGGGTGGGCGTGCTCGCGGCGGCCACCGTCATCGGCGGCGGAGTGGGAGCGGCGATCGCCGTCGTGTGCTCGATCCTCGGACTTGCCGCGCTGCGAATCTTCGGCCCGGCTCGGACCGCACGCATTCTGGTCGGCACTGCCGGCGTGGCCGCGATGATCGGCATCACGCTGCTCTCGACCGGACCGTGGCGGGCACCGGGCGGCTATGTGGGCGATTCGTTCGCGATTCAGTTCTCGACGTTGGTGGCCTTGGTCGTGACCGGGTTGGCCGCGTTGCCCTTTGCCGGTTCACCGATGTGGCGGCGCTTCTCCCACCGCGTCACCGCGACGCGCGCCGGTTCCTCCACCAAGGCGTAACTGGCCGAGGCCACAGCGACGCTCAGGACGACCGTGAGGGCCAGGACGTAGAAGAAGCTGCCCGAGAACGGAACTATGCCGAATACGGGGAACACAGCGTTCAGTACGGCCAGGTGCCAGATGAACAGGCCGTAGGACCAGCGTCCGATTGCCAGCGCCAAAGGACTGGCCAGGAACCGATGCTGCGATTGATCGCGCAGAACCAGTGGCGCGATCAACGAGAAGCTGATGATCGCACCGAGTGCAATCTTGATCGCGTACTGCCACGGCTCCGGCCGCACCAGACCTTCGGGCCCGGCCAGATCGGTGCACGAGAGAACGAAGGCGACAAAGGCAATGAGGGTCAGGAGTACCCGACGGTGCGCGAGGCGATGCACCCATGTCGACGGGCCCACTGCCAGCTCGGCCAGCACCATGCCGGCGCCGAACCACGGCAGGTAGCCCGGCAACCAGTTGTCGTGGTGGATGGCGTCCGGCGTCGGAATCGGAATGAATGCCCACGCCAGGGCCAGCACCGACACTCCGAGCAGAAGCGGTAGCCGGTACCGGGCAGTGCCGCCGCGCAACCGCACCATCAGATACGCGAACAGTGGCAACAGAACGTAGAACGCCACCTCGACCGACAGGCTCCACATCTGCGTGAGCCCCTCGGTGAGCGTCAACGGCACGAAGACCTGTGCCAACCCGAGATTCGCGAGCCACACCTGGTAGCCCCCACCGGCGCCGGGCAGGAACAGCAGGATCAGGACCACCGCCACCCAGTACGCCGGCAGGATGCGCGTCGCGCGGGAGATCCAGTACCGGACCGTCGGCTGCGGCTGCCCGATTCCACGGGCCTTTGCCGCGTGCGGACGCCACAGCAGAAATCCGGACAAAGCAAAGAACACCGCTACGGCGAGGTCGAGTCGGCCGAACGCCCGCCCGATCGCGCCGGATTGCGCTTCACCGGTCTGGAACGCGACATGGGTGACGAGGACGCCGAGCGCGGCCAATCCACGCATACCGTCCAAAGCCGGAACAAAGCCCCGAGCCTGTGGCGGGACCGTCTGAGAGGAATTCGTGGAACTGATCATCACGGATAAGTGTGCACCCCAGGCCGATTGAGGGAAACCACCAGGGACTCACAACAAAATGCCTGGCCAATTCATGCCCTCATGCGACAAACCGGGCCGGTGGACTGTTAGTGTTCTGCCACACATGGTGTCCATCGGGGGCCCCATGCGATCTGCGCAGCTCATATTGTGCCGGTTGGGGAACCTCGAAAGACTTAACGGGTTAGGAGTCACAGCATGGCGGAACGCTCAGGGCCGAGCCGGATACTTCCTTGCATTCTGGTGGGCCTCGGTGCCTTCCTTTTGGCCATCGCCATCCTCATTCCTACCTACACGGTAGGCAAGCTGGAGAAGACGCCACTCGACCTCGAGGTGACCACCGTCGCCACAGGCACCGGTAGCGTCCTCAACTCGGCGGCCCTCCTCGCCGGTAAGGCACAGGTCGACAACAACGTGCCGATCGTCGCTCAGCGCTACGTCACCACGCAGGACCCGTCGGACGCCGACATCATCACCGTCGAAGCCGGCCAGACGGTCCGTCGTACCGACAAGCAGGGCGATACCGGACTGCTGACCGCAACCCTGGACCGCGTCACACTCGATCGCGTCAGCTCGATGCCGACCAACGATCCGGTCGGAACCGTCCAGACCTCCAGCGACCAGCCCGCCGAAGAAGTTTCCCGCGACGGTCTGCAGTACAAGTTCCCGTTCAACACGGAACAGAAGAGCTACCCCTACTTCGACCTGAACGCTCGCGCCACGAAGGACATCGACTTCGTCGAAGAGACCGAGATCAACGGTCTGAAGGTGTACCACTTCCAGCAGACGATCGATCCCGTCGACCTGTCGAAGGTCGTCAACTCCCCCACCAACAAGCTGAGCCTGCCCGCCGACACCTGGGGCGTTCCCGGTGGCGCTACTCCGATCACGATGACGCGTTGGTACACCAACGTCCGTGACCTGTGGGTCGAGCCCAAGACCGGCGTTGTCGTCAAGGGCCAGGAACAGTTGCACCAGTACTACGGACGCAACAAGGATGCCGTCGACGTCGAGGTTCTCAAGGTCACGCTGCCCTTCGACGAAGCCACCATCGAGTACCAGGTCCAGCAGGCCCGTGACGGCATGGACAAGCTCTCGCTGTTCGGCCGCACCGTCCCGATCGTGGCAGGTGTCCTCGGTGTCATCGCACTGATCGCCGGTATCTTCCTCGGGATTCGCAGCGGCAAGGGCGGAACCCCGGCCCGCGCTGCACACGGCGGAACGAACCAGAATCCCAGCGGCCAGGGCTCGCCCGAGCCGGCTCCGGGTGAGCACGACTGGACCTCGGACGACACCCAGGTGATCCCGCGTCCGGATCTGCGCAAGGACTGATTCAGGCAGTAAGCAGAGCGCCCCTTCCACACGGAAGGGGCGCTCTGCTGCGTTTCGGGACTTTTGTTGCCGGATCGGCGTACGGATTGGCGCAACGGGTCGTTCCCTCCGCGTGGTCGCGGGCTTACCGTTTTCTGGAAGTCCAGACCACCCCCGAACACGAGGAGCCACATGCCCGCATCAACCGTTCTGGGTTCGCACATCTGTGTCAGCGATCTGACGCGACGGAGATTTGTTGTCGGCACGGCTGCATTCTCCGGGCTGTTCGCCGCCGGTTGCGCGAGGTCCGCCGGTACCGAGGGCGATTCGGCCGGGATGCGCACGGTCACGACCTCGCTCGGAACCTACGACATTCCGGTGACACCGAAACGCGTCGTCGCCATCGACTCCCGACTCGACCTCGAACCAGCCGTTGCGATGGGCCTGCCGGTCATCGCGTACAGCTTCGACGCCGCCGAGCCGTGGGTTCCGGCCGATCCCACGGCACAGGTGTTCGAGGCACCGGTCAACGTCGAGGCAATTCTCGCGCTGGAACCGGACCTGATCATCTGCACCGACATCGGTGAGGCCTCCGACATGTGGCCGCTACAGCAGTTGAGCCAGACAGCGCCTGTGCTTCCGATGGACTTCACGCGCCCGTGGCGCGAGAACATCGATCAGCTGGCGAGTTGGCTGAATCGCACCGAGAACCCCGACGTCCGTCAGGTCATCGGAGCGTACGAGGACAAGGCAGCCGGATTGAAGGAACGCCACGCCCCGAGCTTGGCGAGCAAGCAGATCGTGCTGCTGAACTACGTGAATCAGAAGGTCAACGGCGTCAACCGCAAGGGCATCTCCACACAGGTGGCCGAAGACCTCGGCGTCCAGCTCCAGTGGCCGGTCGAGGGACAGAAGGAGATCTCTACCGAAAACCTCGTGACTGCCCTCGACTCGGCCGACGGAATGATCGTCACCACCCCGCCCGGCGTGGATCCCGTCAGCCACGACCGCGCGATGTGGAACCGTATCCGCGCAGTACAAGGCGACAACGTCGTCTACACGGGTGGGAACATCAACTACGGATCCGTCTACACCGCGATGCGTACGCTCGACTACTTCGACGATTTGTTCACGCGTCTGGAGAACTGACGCCGGTGTGAGGTGCCGGCCGGGCGCGGTCGGCACTTCGCACTGCGGCGACGGACACCGCCAACGCCGTCGTCGACGCAACCACCACGGCGACGCCGATCAACTCTCCCGGCGTCTTCGCCCACACCAGCATCACCGTCGCCTCCACGGCCAGTCCTGCCCACGCCAGAACGGCCACTCGTGTGCGTTCTGACGCGATTGCGGACAGCAAAGCACCCTGGAGTACCGCCAGCGCTGCACCGTGCAGGGCGAAGGCCCACAGCATCGGAGCCACGGCGGCGTACGCGTCGCCCACGAGCATCGGCACCAGCGGGCCGGCAACCGCGGCCCCCAGAACCAGGACGGCGCCGATACCGACGAGCACCGCCAACGCCGAGCGAACCGCCTGCGCCGAGTGCGCCGGGTTCGCCATCTTCGGGTACAGCACGACGCCCACTGCCTGTGGCAGCCAGAACGCCACCTTCGTCGCGACGGCGCCGAGTGCGTAGACACCGGCGTCGTATTCGCTGAGAACGACACGGACGATCAGCAGGTCCAGCGAAGACAACGCGATCAGCGCGAGCTGAACCTGAGACGCCGCGAGCACGGAGACGACGCCGATACGCACCGGACGGTCCTCGCTCACCGAGACGGTTCGGTCGACCACTCGAACTATCGCCACCAGCAACGCAGTTCCGGCCGCGCCCGCGACCAATGCCGCGCCTGCTCCGCCGCCGAAAGCCAGAACGATCACTGCCGGAAGGACTTTCATCACCCCGGCCCCTGCCAGTACGGCGCTGAGAGTGCCGAATCGACCGTGTCCTTGCAACAACCCCTGCTCCGTGGCCAGCAGAACCAACATGGGCGCAGTCACCAATGCCGAGAACGACGCCACGATTCCGGTGTCGAGCAGCCACGCCATCGCCGGAGTGAGCGCCACCGCGAGGACGGCGACGATCGCGGTGCATCGATACCCCAACGACCGCAACGCATCTGTGCTCTTGCCACGCACCGCCTCGCGGGCGACCACCGTCTGCAACGCCAAAGCCGGAACCGCAAGTACCAACTGGGCGGCAAGCAGACTCGCGAACTCGCCGTAGCCGACCGGACCCAACCATCGGCTGGCCAACCATGCCAACAGGTACGACGCGACATTGGCCGTCATCGATCCCACCAAAACCATGCCGACCCCGGCCGCGGCGGCGCGATCGAGTGGTTGGCGAGGCATGGCAGTAATGATGCACCACGTATCGTGCGCGTCATGACAGTGCAAGCCGGATACCGCCGTTACCTGCCTGCGGCGTACAGCCTGGCGCTGGCACTGTTGATCCTCGGACCGCTGCTCGGCCCCGGCTACCTCCTGCTGCGCGACGCCGTCAGCACGCCGCGCTCGTACCTGACCGACTCCGCCCTCGGACTCACCGACGCCGCGGCCCGCGCCGTTCCCCAGGACGCACTGATCGCAGCGTTGAGCACCGTGATCGACGGCGGACTGGTGATCAAGTTCATCCTGCTCGTGGCGCTCTGGCTCGCCGGTTGGGGTGCGGCGCGCATGGTCGCCGTCCTGCTGCCGACGGCCGGTGTCGGTCCACAACTGGTCGCGTCGACGGTGATGCTCTGGAACCCCTACGTGGCCGAGCGCCTGTTACAAGGACATTGGAGCCTGCTGACCGGTTATGCCGCACTGCCGTGGATCGTGTGTGCCGGAATCGGAGTTCGCCGAGCCACGCCCGGGTCCTGGTGGGCGTTGGCCGCGTCACTGGCATACGCGGGTCTGACACCTACCGGCGCTCTGCTCGCTCTGACAGCCGCGCTGGTGGTGGTAGCCACCCCCGGAGGCCGAACCTCGGCCATGCGGCGTGTCTGCGGCGCTATCGGGCTGTTCCTCGTCGCCGCCTCGCCGTGGTTGGTCGCCACCTTCGTATCCGGAGCAGCAGGCGACGGTTCCGATCCAGCGGGAGTCGCCGCCTTTGCCGCCCGAGCAGAACCGGGACTCGCGACGCTCGGCAGCCTCGCCGGGCTCGGCGGTATCTGGAACTCGGCAGCGGTACCGTCCACGCGCACAACACTCTTCGCGTTGGTCGGAACAGTTCTTCTGCTTGTCGTGGTGTTTGCCGGTGTGCCCGCTCTATGGCGCCGACGCCGGAACCCCGTTGTCAGTGGACTCGGCGCGCTGGCCCTGTTCGCGGTGCTCGCTCCGACCCTGGGCGCTACTCCGTGGGGGCTCGACGTCGGCCGATGGTCGGTCGAGGTGTTCACCGGCGCCGGTCTACTGCGTGACGCGCAGAAGTGGGTCGCGCTGGCCGTCCCGTTCTACGCACTTGCTGCGGCCGCCGCGGTGATGTGGGCAGGAAATCGGTTCTCCCTCCCCCGCCCGGCATTCTCGGTTGCCGCCGTCGTGGTGACGATCGTGGTACTGCCGGATCTGGTGTGGGGTGTCGGCGGCGCGTTGAAGCCCGTGCACTACCCCGGTTCCTGGACCGTGGTGGCCGATCAACTGCGAGACGAAACCGGTGACGTTGCAGTGCTTCCCGCCGGAATGTTCCGCGCGTTCCCCTACAGCGGTGATGCGCCGGTACTCGACCCCGCACCACGCTTCCTACCCCTCGACGTGCTGCAGACCGGCCAACTGGTGGTTGCCGGTGGTGCTGTCGGTGGTGAAGGAACCCGGGCCACCCAGGTCGAGGACCTACTGCTGGCCGGCGGAAGTCCTACGCAGTTGGCCGATCTCGGAGTCGAATGGGTACTGATCGAGCGTGAGACACCAGGCCAACTCGGCAAGGCGGCAGCGACACTCGACGGATTGGAACAGGTCTTTGCCGACAACGATCTCGCGCTCTACCGGGTACCCGGAGATGTTGCCACGCAGGAAGCCTCGACCGGTGCCCGAACTGCCGTCATCGCTGCGCATCTCGCGTGGATACTGATGGGTGCGATCGCGCTGATCTCAGTCGGACTGAACCAGAACCGAATTCGACTCGCGAGGCGCGGCCAGTCCTGAGACCCACCGACCGTCCTTGTGCGCGGTCAGCACCTCGAGCACTCCGGTGCCGGTCTGCTCCCAGGAGAACTCGCCCGACCACACCCGAGCTTTCTCACCGAGCACCATGCGAAGTTCGTGGTCGCGGAGCAGAGTGCCGGCAGCCTGCGTCAGATCGGCGATGTCGCCGTCGCCGGCGTTCTCTCCCCCGACCAGAAGGCCCGTCACTCCGTCGACGATCGAATCGGTCAGACCCTTCGAACTGCGGTAACCGATCGTCGGAACACCGTGCTGCGCAGCCTCGATGACCGCCAGGCCCCACCCTTCCTTCCGCGAAGGCATGAGGTGGATCCACGATTGCGCCAGCAGTTCGTGTTTGCGAGCCTCGTCGACGTGGCCGTAGAACGAGACGGCGTCACCGATCCCCAACTCGGCGGCGCGATCGCGCAGGTTCTGCTCCCACCAACCACCACCGATGACGTCGAGATGGATGTCCGGAAGCGTCGGACGCAGGGCTGCGACGGCCTCGAGTGCGTCCTCGATCTGCTTGTGCGGCACCAGTCGTGAGAGAACCGAGATGGTGGGACGCTCGGCCCTGGTGATCGATCCACCCGCGTCGACGCCGACGGGGAGCCGATCGGCACCGTTACGCACCACGGCAATTCGTTCGCGCTCGACACCGAGGTCCACCAATTCTTCCGCTGAGGGAAGCGACACCGTCAGATACTGACTACGTCGATGGGTGCGCGGTGACAATCGCGATTCGACCCACCAGCCGATCCGGCCGACGAGCTTGCCTGCCACCGGCCACTGTTCGCGATGGCAGTGATGGACCAGAAGCGTGACCGGTGCACCCGCCACGGCCTTCGAGAAGAAGGGGATGCCGTTCTGGGTGTCGATCACCGCGTCGGGGCGGATGCCCTTGAGCGATCCGAAACCCAGACGTCCGGCGGCAATGGCGGCCAGAGCGCGGGGGTACACGCTGAAACGTCCACCGGCCCGGCTGATCGTGATGCCGTCTCGAACCTCCGACGCGGGCGCCCCGGGATACGACGCCGTCCGCAGCGTCACCTTGATACCGCGCTCGGCCAACTGGGATCCGACCTGCTCGAGGTAACGCTCGCTTCCACCGCCCTGGGGATGCCCGGTATCGCGCCAGCAGAGCAACAGAACCTCGCGCACGTGCGTTACTCCCTGAGTTGGTCGGTGGCCACCCCGGTTCGGGCGATCCTGCGGGATGCCCCGCCTGACCGGCCGGTAACCCTGCCGAACACCCTAACTGTTCGAGCGTCCGTATTGCCGCGCTCCTGACGGTGTTCGTGGACCTGGTGCCCCAGTGGCTAAAGTTGCTACCCGTGACCAAGCCCGCAGTGACCCGCATTTTCGGCCGACGGGCAACCCTGAAACGCTCGTTCGGCCTGCTCAGCGACTTCCGCCACGAGCAGTCCGCGCCCGACATCTTCTACGGCGCGCTCGCGCGCGACTCCGTCGAATTGATCTCGGACCTGCACGAAGGTCACACCGGGCGCTCCCTCGACGGTCTCACCGTCCTCGACGTGGGCGGCGGTCCGGGCTATTTCGCGGAGGTCTTCCAGGCCGCAGGTGCCCGCTACATTCCCGTCGAACCCGATCCGTCGGAGATGCATGCAGCAGGTCTGACGGTGGGCGGCGCGGTGCGCGGATCCGGTTTGGCACTGCCGTTCCTGGACTCGTCCGTGGACATCTGCTTCTCCTCCAACGTGGCCGAACACGTCAGCGAGCCCTGGCTGATGGCCGAGGAAATGCTGCGCGTGACCAAGCCCGGCGGCTTGATGGTTCTCTCGTACACCCTGTGGTGGGGTCCGTTCGGCGGCCACGAAACCGGACCGTGGCACGCGCTGGGCGGCGAGTACGCAGCCAAGCGGTACCTACGCAAGACCGGACGCGAACCGAAGAACAGATTCGGGGTGTCGTTGTTCAAAGTCGGCGCCACGGACGGCTTACGCTGGGCCCGTGGAACCAGCCAGGGCACGTTGCTCGCCGCGATCCCGCGCTACCACCCGTCGTGGGCGTGGTGGATGGTCCGAGTCCCCGGTCTGCGGGAGTTCCTGGTGAGCAACCTCGTCGTGGTTCTCGAAAAGCGATAGCGACATGCGCCTCGCAGTCGACATCGGTGGTACCAAGATGGCTGCCGGGGTCGTGTCCGAGGACGGCCGCGTTCCCGTGTTCGACAGCGTTCCGACGCCGCAGACCGACCCGTGGGGATCCTGTGCGGCGCTGCTCGAACGAGTCGCAGACGGCCGCGACGTCGACGGTGTGGGCATCGCGTGCGCCGGGCCGGTGGACACCGATGCCGGCGTCGTAGCTCCCATCAACATCTCCGAGTGGGCACAGGGATTCGAGCTGGTAGCGGGCGTCCGCAGCGTCTTTCCCGACGCCGGAACCGCCCTCGCCATGGACGGAGCCGCAGCGGCTTTGGCGGAGTTCCACCACGGCGCCGGACGCGGGACCCCGAACCTCCTGAGCCTGGTCGTCTCGACGGGAATCGGCGGCGGAATCGTTCTCGGCGGCGAGATTGCTCGGGGTCGCACGGGGAACGCCGGTCACATCGGCCACCTCGTCGTTCCAGGCTCTGCCGAACCGTGCAGCTGCGGGGGCGTCGGTTGCCTCGAGACGGTGGCCAGTGGGCCCGCCGCGGTGCGATGGGCTCGTAGCCAGGGATGGACGGGCACCACCGGCCGTCAGCTCGCCGAGAGCGCACACAGCGGGGACACGATCGCCGTGGACTCACTTCACCGCGCCGGCACGGCACTCGGTGGTGCCATCGCCTCGGCGGCCGCTCTCCTGGATGTGGACCTCGCGGTGATCGGCGGCGGTTTCGCCCAGTCGGGTACTCCGCTGTGGGAACCGATGCTCGACGCGGCTGCCCGACATGCCCGTTTGTCGTTCATTCAAGAGCTCCGGATCGTTCCCGCCGAGCTGGGTGGCGCCGGAACTCTGACCGGCGCGGGCCTGCTCTCGCTCACCGCCGTTATCTGACACGCGTTCTTCCCCGATAAATCCGCAGGGAGTCCCACTAAACGGGTGCCACCTGTTCCCAATTTCTGTAACGTGTTTTAGTGTTCTGACTCACACCGTTACGGGCATTGCACGTGACGCCTACGGGAAGGAGGTGACCGTGAGCCCAGACGCTTCCTCATCTGACGTTGCCTCGACCGCTTCTTCGACAGATGAAGCCGAGCATCACGCCCAGGTCGCCCGACCGAGCGATTCCCTCCGCGACACCGAAGACCTCCGTGAGCGCCTGGAACGGTGGATGGCCGGGAAGGTGCCGAGCGGATCCACCGTGACCGTCGCCGACGTCACCTTGCCCGCAGCCAACGGCATGTCCAGTGAAACCATTCTTTTCGACGCCACCTGGGACGGCGATCATCATCCCTTGGTCGCCCGGGTGGCGCCGACGGAATCGACCATGCCGGTGTTTCCGACGTACGACCTCGAATCCCAGTTCCGCACCATGGCTCAGGTGCGAAAGCATTCGGCGGTGCCCGTGCCTGCGGTGTACTGGTCAGAGTCCGATCCGGACGCGTTGGGTGCCCCGTTCTTCGTGATGGAACGAATCTCCGGCGACGTGCCGCCCGACGTCATGCCGTACAACTTCGGATCTTGGGTCACCGAAGCGTCCCCCGGGCAGCGAAATAGCCTCCAGCAGAACTCGGTCGGCGTCCTGGCTCAATTGCACGCCATCGACAAGCCTTGTGAGCGTTTCGACTTCCTCCGACTCCCGAATTCGGGAACGACTGCACGAGAAGCATTCACGGCGCACATCGCCGAGCAGCGCGCGTACTACGAGTGGGTGGTCTCCGACGGCGTCAGATCACCGCTCATCGAACGTGCCCTCGACTGGATCGAGGAGAACAATCCCGCGGACGATTCTCCGGCGGTGCTCTGTTGGGGCGACTCGCGCATCGGCAACGTCATGTACCAGGACTTCGCGCCGGTAGCCGTACTCGACTGGGAAATGGCAACTCTCGGCCCACGAGAGATGGATCTGGGCTGGATGGCATTCCTGCACAGGTTCTTCGAGGACATCGCCGGACTGGCCAACCTACCCGGTCTTCCCGACTTCCTTCGACTGCCGGATCTCGCGCAGACCTACGCCGAGATCACCGGCCACACCCCACACGATCTGGAGTTCTACGTTACCTACGCCGCACTGCGCCAGGCGGTGATCATGTGGCGAATCCAGGCCCGCGCCATAGCTTTCGGGCAGTCGCAGCGCCCCGAAGACCCTGACGACATGATCATGCACCGCGCTTCGCTCGCCTCGATGCTCGACGGTACCTACTGGGAGAGGTTGGCCTGACATGCTCTCACCGATGGACGACTATCCCGTTCACCAGATCGCCGAACCGATCCGTCACGTAGCCACCTCGGATCGAAACTTCTACGACCGCTACTACTTCAACTGCTACCCCACCGAATCCCCCGACGTGTTCCTCATCGTCGGACTCGGCCAGTACCCCAACCTCGGCGTCATGGACGCATTCGCAGTGCTTCGCCGCGGCGACGACCACATCGTTGCTCGCATGTCGAAGGCTCTGGGCACCGACCGTACCGACACCACCGTCGGACCTTTGCGCATCGAAGTGCTCGAAGGACTGCAGAAGCTCCGTGTCGTCCTCGAGCCGGGCAGCGACTACGATCTCTCCTTCGACATCACCTTCGATGCCACCATCCCGGCAGCGCTCGAGCCCAAGCACTTTCGCCGCCAACTCGAACGAGTCACGTTCGACACCTCACGCTTCCTGCAGACCGGAACCTGGACCGGATCGCTCACCGTCGACGGGGAGGAACTCGCGATCGACCCCACGACATGGCGGGGAAACCGCGACCGCTCGTGGGGCGTGCGACCGGTCGGAGAAGCCGAACCGCAGGGCAGACGCGCCGTCGACGGAATCCAGAACTTCTTCTGGATCTATGCGGTCATGCAGTTCGACGAGTTCACGATTTCGGTGATCATGCAGGAAGACGAACAGGGCAGGCGCATCGTCGAAGAAGCCATGCGGGTGTGGCCGGACGAAGCCAGGGACAACGAATGGCTCGGCCGGCCCGAACACGAGTTGACGTTCTGCCCCGACACCCGCGACGTCACCGGAGCGATCGTCACCTTCCACCGGCCGGGCGGTGAAGTCCTCACCGTCACCTGCGAACTGTTGCTGGCCAACTACATCGGAATCGGCACCGGCTACGGACTCGAACAGGACTGGCGTCACGGAATGTGGCAGGGCGAACTCGTCGTACAGGGACTGCGCCACAAGGTCCACGAGATCGAACCGTTCCAACGCATGTTCTCCCCCGTCGACAATCTCGCGTCCTTCACGCTCACCGAAGGCGCGAACACCCATACCGGCACCGGTCTCTTCGAGGTAGCCGCCATCGGACCGCACGAGAAATACGGATTCACCAGTTTCACCGACACCGCACAGGCAGACGACGCGTATGCCCTCGCGGCGACCGACAACACCGAGGAATGAATTGATGACTGACTACGACAAGCTCTACATCGGTGGAGCATGGGTGGCCCCGGCCACCGACCAGGTACTCGAAGTGTTCTCTCCCGCAACGGAGGAGCGCGTCGGCAGCTGTCCCATCGCAGCACCGGCAGACATCGACGCGGCCGTGTCCGCAGCCCGCGCGGCATTCGAGGGACCGTGGTCACGCACCACCCCCGCCGAGCGCGGCGCAATCCTCGCCAAGGCCGCCAAGCTGATCGAAGAGCGCAGCGCGGAGATCAACCAGCTCATCTCCAACGAGATGGGTCAGCCGCCCGCCATGGTCGGCATGATGCAGCAGACCCCGTCGATGGCGACGCTGGGCTACTACGCCGAACTGGCCGACAAGTTCGCGTGGGAAGAGAAGCGCACCGGCGCATTCGGGCAGACCAAGGTGACCCGTGAGCCCGTCGGCGTCGTCGCCGCCGTGCTGGCCTGGAACGTCCCGCTGTTCCTGGCGATCAACAAGCTGGCACCCGCACTGCTCGCCGGCTGCACCGTACTGCTCAAGCCCGCACCCGAATCCCCTCTCTCCGTCCACGTGATCGCCGAGATCTTCACCGAGGCAGGTGTTCCCGAAGGCGTCATCTCGGTACTCCCCGGCGGAGCCGAGACCGGCGAATACCTGGTCTCTCATGCGGGCATCGACAAGATCACCTTCACCGGATCCAGTGCCGTCGGCCGCAAGATCGGTGCCATCGCCGCGCAGAACCTCAAGCGCTGCTCCCTCGAACTGGGTGGCAAGTCCGCCGCGATCATCCTCGAGGACGCCGACATCGCCGCCGGAATGCCGATGCTCGTCATGTCCGGCCTGATGAACACCGGTCAGGCCTGTGTCGCTCAGACCCGAATCCTCGCTCCCCGTTCGCGTTACGACGAGGTCATCGAGGGAATGAAGACCGCGGCAGGCTTCATGACCGTCGGCGATCCGTCCGATCCCGCAGCACAACTCGGCCCGCTGATCTCCGAGAAGCAGCGCGAGCGCGTCGAGGGATACATCGCCAAGGGCAAGGAAGAAGGCGCGCGCGTCGTACTCGGTGGTGGACGTCCCGCCGGCCTGGACAAGGGCTGGTATGTCGAGCCGACGATCTTCGCCGACGTGGACAACTCGATGACCATCGCACGTGAGGAGATCTTCGGACCCGTTCTCTCGGTGATCCCGTACGACTCCGAGGACGAGGCCATCAAGATCGCCAACGATTCGGATTACGGCCTCGCCGGATCGGTGTGGACCACCGACATCGATCACGGACTCGAAGTTGCCGCGCAGATCCGCACGGGTACCTACGCGATCAACTGGTACGCCTTCGATCCCGGCTCACCGTTCGGTGGTTACAAGAACTCCGGTATCGGTCGCGAGAACGGACCTGAGGGCCTCGAAGCCTTCTGCGAGACCAAGTCCGTACTCATGCCGCCCGGCTACGTGGGCTGACCCACCCGAGGCCAGCACCCTTTGCTGACAGTTGGCACCCGTTCCGACCTGCCGGAACGGGTGCCAACCCCGTGAAATGGGTGCCAACTCCCAGCGAATCCACAGATCCACCCGGTACCGTCGAAAACGAATCAGTCATCTCACAAAGGACATTCATATGCTCACCAACGCCATCAACGCTTTCCTCGCACTCTGGGGCAGCGCCTCCGTCGGCAGCAGTGGATACCAGATCCCGCCGGGAACCCTTCCGTTCGGTTCCTGAGACAGGACAACAGAACCCGCTGAGCGCACGTCGCGCTCAGCGGGTTCTTTGCTCTCACCGACTCTGCATCTATCGGTCCAGAACGTGATCCACCAAGTGATCCTCGTGACCGGACACCAACGCGTCGGCGTCTCCGGCGTTCACATGACCGAACCACGTACCACCAGGGTTCGCGATCACCAACGGCCCAAGGTTGCACGGGCTCAGACAACCCGTTCCCGTCACCTTTGCCGACGTTCCTTTGGCCGCGGCGCTCATGGCCCGGTGCAACGGTCCCGCTCCGTACGCCATACAGCGCGGGCCCTTGCACACCAACAGATGAGTCTCGTGCGGTTCGATCACGGACCAGGCCGGACTGCGATACGACGCCGGACTGGCAGTGATCGGCTTTCCCGCCGAGTCGAGTTCGTCGATCACCTGCGCGGCCACTGCACCTTCCAAAGATTCCGATTCGTGTAGCGACACTTCCAGTTCGGCGTCGATCCGGGTTTCGCGCCAGTTCGCAACCGCCTTGCTTGTCCACGTGAGCAGGTACCGATCCCTCGGCACCGCAACTGGAATCAACACGACCTTGTCGACGTCATCGACATGGGCTCGATCGAGTTCCTCGTGAAGGCTCGGCGAGGAGACATCGAGGTACGCAACGCAAACGTCGACGTCGGTGCCGGCCCGAACAGCGTCGAGCATCCGTCGTGCAGCCGACTCGTCCAGGCCGCTGACAGTCGGCCGTAAGACGACAATCACCCGACGCGAGCACCGGTTGTTGCTCATGCCGACGGCGCGGTTGTCCAGTCGATGCTGCTCGACGGAGCCAGCCCGAACTCTTCGATCTTCGCGCGCAACTGTTCCGCGCCGTAGATGTTGGGGAATCCGCTGGTGAACATGGCGAGCGGAAGTACGACGAAGCGGTTCTGCTTGACGGCGTCGAGGTCGCGTAGGCCTTCTCGGCTCTTGATCGCGTCGATCTTCCCCTGTACTTCGTCAGCGCTCTTCTTGTAGTCCATGATCACGATGACGTCGGGTTCGGACTTCGCTACGGTCTCCCAGCTCGCTTTGAACCAGGTGTTGTCGACATCGGCGAACACGTTGGTTCCTCCGGCCGCGTCGATGATTCCGTTGGGGGCTCCGTTGCCTCCACTGGTGTACAGATCTTCTTCACCGCTGTCGTAGATCAGTACCTTCGGCTTGTCGGCGGCATCCGGCGCCGACTCCAGACGCGCCAAACGCGAATCCAATTCGGTCTGAGCCTGGGCGGCGGTGTCCTCGGTTCCGAACAGCTTTCCGTAATTGGTCACGTCCGCACGGAGAGCATCCCACGGCCCCATCGTTCCGAGCGCGGAATCCGCGGCGGCGCTCTGCCGACAACTGTCGGAGATGACATATGCATCGATATTGTTGCTCTGCAGTGATTCCGGCGTCACGCCGGAGGCGCCCTTGAACAAGCCGCTGTAGGACCCGACCACCAGGTCCGCCTGCTTACCCAGAATCGTCTCCATCGTGATCGTTCCGTCCAGGTGTGGAACGTCGGCGATACCGGGACCGAACATCGAGTCCATGACCGCGTCGTTGTTCGTGTTCAACACGACGGCAGCGAGGCGATCCAGACCGCCGACTCGGAGAATGGTGCCGATATTGGCCGCATTGCTTGTCGCAACAACTTTTTCGATCGGACGTTGGAAAGTGCTTTCCGTTCCGCAGTTCTCCAGCGTGACCGAAGTCTTGTCCGCGGAGTCGTCGACGGGCGCGGTTGCCGAGCATCCGGACACGGCCAACAACGCTGTTGCGGCTGCGACCGCACCGAACGACGCTCGGGTCTTGACGTGTATCAAAGTGCACTCTCCGAAAATGTGTGTTGTGGTTGAGGATTTCGTGATTCGAATACGAGGTGTGAACGGCCGGTAACCGGGTTCACGAGCGCGAATGTCTCGACGCCGAAAACAGTTGCCACGACCGAGGTCGTGAGTACGTCGGAGGGATGGCCGAACGCGTGGCCCACGCCATCCGCGAGAACGAGCACCCGATCACACACTGCTGCAGCCAAATCGAGGTCGTGCAGTGCCATGATCACCGTCCGGTCCAGCGACCGGACCAGATCGAGCAGTTCGAGTTGGTGCCGGATGTCGAGATGATTGGTCGGCTCGTCGAGGATGAGCACGCCGGCGTCCTGCGCGAGTCCCCGGGCGAGAAACACCCGCCGACGCTCCCCACCGGACAGCGTGTCCATGGAAGAGAACCGGTGCTCGATCATTCCGACCTCGCCCAGAGCACGATCGACGACGGCCTTCTCGTCCTTGCCGCCGACACTCCAGGGCTTTGCATGTGGTGTGCGGCCCAGAGTCACGTACTCGTGCACCAACAAATCGGCGGGACTCTGCTCTTCCTGCGCCACAAAGGAAATGGCTTTGGCCCGCGAACGCGCGGACATCGTGTGGACCGACTCGTCGCCGACGCGAACGTCACCGTCGGCGATCGGCCCGAGACCGGCAAGAACCCGCAAGAACGTCGACTTGCCCGAACCGTTCGGACCAACCACGCCGACCACTGCGCCGGCGTCAGCCGCGATGTCGACGCCTTTGACGATGGTTCGACGGTCGATACGGACAACGACTCCGGACGCTGTCAGCGGCAGTGCTCGGGCGCTCACGAACTGCCACCGAATCGGTAGCGCCGACGGCCGAGAAGCAGGAGAAACAGCGGGGCGCCGATCACCCCGGTCACCACGCTCAGCGGGATCTCCGTCGGTCGCAACGAGGTCCGCGCCACGACGTCGACCCACACCAGGAACGACGCGCCGATCAGCGCTGCCGCCGGCAATACCACTCGATGTCTGGCTCCGACAAGCATGCGTGTGACGTGCGGTATGACCAAGCCTACGAAGGCAATCGCGCCGGACACTGCCACCATCGTGCCGACCAACGCTGCCAGCACTCCGAACAACACGTTTCGCAGGGTGCGGATGGGAATACCGAGCGAAGCGGCGACGTCCGGCCCGGCCGCCAGTGCGTCGAGCCAACCGTGCAGGGCGAACACCGCTGCCGTCAGCAGGACCACAACGATGACCGGCACCCACAACTTGTCCCAGGAGGCCCCGGCCAAACTTCCCAGGAGCCAGAACAATACGGACTGCGCGGCCTGGGAATCATTGGTACGCAGCACCAGAAAACTCGCGATCGCCGACAGGGCGGATGCGGTAACGGTGCCGGTCAGAACCAATCGCAGTGGAGTGATGCCGCCTTGCAGCGTCGCGATGGTGAAGACGAGAATCGCAGCTCCCAGTGCTCCGATCATCGCACCGAAGCTGAGCGCCCACACTCCCGCGCCGGCGAACAGTCCGGTGGTGATGACGGCGGTGGCACCGACACTCGCGCCGGACGACACTCCCAGCAGGTGGGGATCGGCAAGAGCGTTACGGACGAGGGTTTGCACCACCGCGCCGGCGACGGCAAGACCAGCGCCGACGGCCAGACCGAGAAGTACCCGAGGTGCTCTGATCCCCCACACGATCGCAAGTTCGGAACGCGTGACGGGTGGGCCTCCGAAGCGCGAGTGCACCACGTCCACCACAGTGGACACGGGGAGCATCTCGGATCCGAATGCCAACGCGCACACAGCAGAGAGCACGGTGACGACCAGCAGAGCGGGCAGCACGATACCCGGACTGAGCCGTCCTCGAGGCGCACCAGCCTTCGGCGAAGGCAGGTGGGTAGGTGGAGACAGAGCTCCGCCAACAGCATTCATGGTGTGACCGATCCATCCTCGTGGCATGACACAACGTCAACGAGGGTGGTATCTGGCTACGGTCGACGCATGGACGACCTCACAGTGGCGGGACCGCGCCGGAATTGCACCGACTTCCCATTACCTCGATGATGACGTCAGAACCATAACGGACCGCAGTCACCATTCGATACACCGGATCAGGATTCCGACGCGATCATCGATCTCGCCTGCCGCATGACGGCTTCGGTGCGCACGCGAAGTTCTTCGGGTGAATCCGATTCCAGCACAACCCGATGCACCTGGCCGTCCACGGCAGTCACAGTCAACCGCGACGTCAACAACGCATCGTCCGCACTGAAACCGCGGCTCTGCAAGTACTCCGAAAAACCCAGTACCAGTTGCCGATTCATTCCTTCGACCTGTTCGATGAGCTCAGGGGTCCGAGGAACCTGATCGTAGAGCAGGTGGAAGAACTCTCGCGGCTTACTGTTCACTTCGATCGCGCACTCCACCAACGACCTGACAGCCTCGTCCGGAGTGAGTTCACGCTCGACGATGTCGGCAAGGCAGACCGCAAAACGTTCCCGCGCGGCACTCACATGACGGTTCGCCAACTCCGAGAGGATCTCGTACTTATCGCCGAAATACTGGTAGAGCGAGCCCACCGAGACGCCTGCCTCGTCAGCGATCCGGTTGGTGGTCGCCGCCATGCCCTCCGACGCGAAAACGCGAGTAGCTGCCTCCAGGATCGCGTCGTAGGTAGCCCTCGAGCGCTGCTGGGAGGGCCTTTTCCGCCGAGTCGACACGGTCCTCCGATGCGAGTTGTCAGCCGCGACGCCGGTACCGAGAATTGTGTAGATGACCAGCGCCGATTACTCGAAGTTTATGCCCGACCGGTACACCGCCCACATGCCGGAGCCGACCACGACGTGGTGGGAGTGGAACGGCAACACCGTCCACGTCGCACGGGCAGTGGTTCCAGACGCGCCGGTTCGGGTTCTCGGTATCCACGGCGCCGGCGGGTACTCGGGCGCGTTGTGGCCGTTCGCCGGGATCGGCGTGAAACTCGGAGCCGAAGTCCTCTTCCCCGATCTTCCGCTGTACGGCGACACCGTCGTAGGCGATCCCGCCGGCGTCCGGTACGAGCAGTGGGTCGAACTCCTCTGTGACCTCGTCCGGGCCGAGAAAGCAGCCGACGATCGGCCGCTGGTGCTTCTGGGAGCCAGCATCGGCGGTCTGCTGGCCTACGAGGTAGCCGCGCGAACCGGTCTGGCCGACGCCGTCGTCGCTACCTGTCTGCTCGATCCCTCGAATCCGTCGGCCAGAGCTGCCGCGGCGCGGTTCGGCCCGATGGGTGTCTATGGCGCTCCCCTGATGCGCCGCACCGAACGACTGGTGGGCCGTATCCGCGTGCCCATCCGTTGGGTCGCCGACGTCGCGAACATGAGCAGCAACCGTGAACTCGCGACGCTGTGCGCAACCGATCCGTGCGGTGGCGGTGTTCGGGTGCCACTCGGATTCCTCAGCAGCTACTTCTCGTTCGAGCACACCGCACCCGAAGCATTTCGGACGACGCCCGTTCTGCTCACCCACCCGGCCGACGACCGATGGACGCCACCCGAACTGAGCCTGCAGTTCCTCCGCCGCATCAACGCACCCACCGAATTCGTGATGCTGGACGGGTGCGGGCACTTTCCCGTCGAAGAGCCGGGCCTGACGCAGTTCCACGACGCCGTCGACACACTGCTGCGCTCCGTCGCCGAGCGTCACCGCACGAAACCGTCGCCACCCGCCTAGCCTGAAGTTCGTGAGCATCGAACCCAAGGCCGAGCCGACGGGAAACGGCGACGAGAGCACCACGACAGTCGTACTGGCGTTTGCGGCTAACGCGCTGATCGCCGGGGCCAAGACGGCGGCCGCCATCGTCACCGGATCTGCATCGATGGTCGCCGAGGCCACCCACTCCTGGGCCGATACCGGCAACGAAGTGCTGTTGCTGATCGCGAACCGCCGCTCGAAAAGGGTTCCCGACCGAGACCAGCCACTCGGGTACGGCCGGGAGGCCTACATCTGGTCGATGTTCGCCGCCCTCGGACTCTTCGCGCTCGGCGCAGGTGTGTCGATCACCCACGGCATCCAGGAACTGTTCCATTCCGAACCGGCCACCGACTTCGGTGTCGCCTACGCAGTCCTCGGCGTCTCGTTCATCCTCGAAGGCATCTCGTTCCGGCAGGCGTACAAGCAACTCCGAACCGAAGCGTCCGCCGTGAACCGCGACGTCATGGCCCAGGCGCTCAACACATCCGACCCGACGACCCGGGCCGTGTTCGCCGAAGATGCTGCAGCACTGATCGGTTTGGTCATCGCATTCGTCGGCGTCCTACTGCACCAGATCACCGGTTCACCGATCCCCGACGCCCTCGGCTCCATCTTCGTCGGCATACTTCTCGGAGTCATCGCGATCATCCTGATCGATCGCAACCGCCGATTCCTGGTCGGCGAAGAGGCCTCACCGACGCTGCGGGCAGCAGCCGTCGAAGCTCTCACCCAACTACCCGAAATCAACCGAATTACGTTCCTGCGCATGGAATACCTCGGGCCGCGGCAGGTGTACCTGGTGGCCAGCGTCGATCTGGTCGGTGACTACGCGGAATCCCGAGTGGCCCACACGTTGCGCGAACTCGAACGCTCACTCGAGCAGAGTCCACGCGTCGTGCGAGCGATCCTGACCCTCTCGACGCCCGAAGAACCGTCGATCGCAGTCTGAACTCTACGGCCGGGCGATAGGCTCGTTCGATGCGCGCACTGATCGTGATTCTGGCGGTTCTGGGATTTGTCGTCGGTGGAATTCCCCTGGTGGGCGGTCTGATCGACGTGATGACCAGTCCCGACGAGACAATCGTCTATCAGGGGGCGTACGAACCGATCCGGGGTGTGCAGATGAGTCGCGACTACGAGTCGAGCCTAAACATCTCCTACATGGCGCTCCCAGACAAATCGCCTCAGTGGTTAATTCTCGCCTGCTATCCCCTGATCGGAGCAATACTGGGTGCTTTGACGGCCGTCGTACTGGGACGTCTCGGGTGGCACCTGACGCGAGCCTGAGCAGACGCCGATGACCACCCGTCGTCTACACGAGGGTGGCCATCGAAGAAGGACAGCTTCAGATGTACATCGCAGGATCGATGTAACTGTTCGGGTCCACCAGTTTCTCCTTGGTAGTCCGTGGCCGCGCCACCGCCGGGATACCCGTCGCGATGGATTCGGCCGGAACATCTCTGGTGACAACGGCATTGGCGCCGATAGCGCTACCTTCACCGATGACGACAGGTCCGAGGATCTTGGCACCAGCGCCGACGGTGACCCGGTCACCCAGCGTCGGGTGACGCTTGACCTGCTCGAGCGAGCGACCACCGAGAGTGACGCCGTGATAGAGCATCACGTCGTTACCGACCTCGGCTGTCTCCCCGATCACGACGCCCATGCCGTGGTCGATGAAGAACCGTCGACCGATGGTGGCACCCGGATGGATCTCGATGCCGGTGACGAAGCGCGTCAGCTGCGAGAGCACTCGCGCCGGGCCACGTAAGGCGGGGACGGCCCACATGCGATGCGCAACCCGATGCGCCCAAATGGCATGCAGCCCTGAATAAACGAGCGCGTTCTCCACATTGCTGCGCGCGGCAGGATCCTGACCGCGCGCAGCCTGCAGGTCCTCGCGAATTGTCCCGAGGATACTCACAAGTCTCAGTCCCGGATGTGTTCGAACAGCGGGGTGGAGATGTAACGCTCGCCGAAGTCGCACACGACAGCCACGATCAGCTTGCCGGCATTTTCCGGACGCTTCGCCAACTCGAGTGCGGCCCAGACGATGGCGCCGGACGAGATGCCGCCCAGGATGCCTTCCTGGGTACCGAGTGCGCGAGCGACCTCGATGGAATCGGGGAACGAAACGTCGATGATCTCGTCGTAGATCTCACGATCGAGGACGTCGGGCACGAAGTTCGCGCCGATTCCCTGGATCTTGTGGGGGCCGGGCTGTCCACCGTTGAGGATCGGCGAGTCGATGGGCTCGACACCGACGATCTTGACCTCGGGCTTGTACTTGCGAAGGGTGCGTCCGACGCCGGTGATGGTGCCGCCGGTGCCGATGCCGGACACGAAGATGTCGACGGCGCCGTCGGTGTCGGCCCAGACCTCTTCGCCCGTCGTGGCCTCGTGGATGGCCGGGTTGGCCGGGTTCGCGAACTGGCTGGCCGAGACTGCGTTCTCGGTCTGCTCGACGATTTCCTTGGCCTTGGCGACTGCACCGGCCATACCCTCCGAGCCCGGGGTCAGGACGATCTCGGCGCCGTAAGCACGCAGCATCACGCGACGCTCGGTGGACATGGTCTCGGGCATGGTCAGGATGACCTTGTAGCCGCGAGCAGCGCCGACCATGGCGAGTGCGATACCGGTGTTACCACTGGTGCCCTCGACGATCGTGCCACCGGGCTTGAGTGCACCGGACTTCTCGGCGGCGTCGATGATCGCCACGCCGATCCGGTCCTTGACGCTGTTGGCCGGGTTGTAGAACTCGAGCTTGACGGCGACCTGTGCGTCCAGGCCCTCGGTCAGACGGTTGAGCCGCACGATCGGGGTGCGCCCGACCAATTCGGTCACGTTGTTGTAGATCCCGCTCATATCTGGTCCTCCTGAGGATCGAGTGTGTCGACCCGCTCGCTGATCACTGCTTTACGGCTGAACTGCATAACGGCTGAACTGCTTAACGGCTACAGGCAAGGGCATACAGACGACCGATGCCGCATCGGTTCATCAAATTGAACCAATGCGGCATCAGGCCACTACATACGGGGGCGGTTTATCAGGCCAACCGCTGCTTCAGAGCTTCGAACTCGTCACGAATGCCGGTCGGCAGCTTCTCGCCGACGAAGTCGAACCACTCTTCGATGAGCGGGATCTCGGCCTTCCACTCGTCGATGTTGACCGCGAGGGCCTCGGTGATGTCGGCGTCCGACACGTCCAGGCCTTCGATGTCGAGTGCCGATCCGGTGGGAACGACGCCGATCGGGGTGTCGATGCCGGCAGCCTTGTGCTCGATGCGCTCGACGATCCACTTCAGGACGCGAGAGTTCTCGCCGAAGCCTGGCCACAGGAAGCGTCCGTCGTCGCCGCGGCGGAACCAGTTGACGTAGAAGACCTTGGGGAGCTTGGACGCGTCCGCGGACTTGCCGAGGTCGATCCAGTGCTGGAAGTAGTCACCGACGTTGTAGCCGAGGAACGGCAGCATTGCCATCGGATCACGGCGAACCGTACCGACCTGGCCTTCGGCTGCTGCGGTCTGCTCGGAGCCGACCGTTGCACCCATGAAGACGCCGTGCTGCCAGTCACGAGCCTCGGTGACCAGCGGAACCGTCGTCTTGCGGCGTCCACCGAAGAGGATTGCCGAGATCGGCACGCCCTTCGGGTCGTCCCACTCGGGAGCCATGATCGGGCACTGCGACATCGGGGTGCAGTAACGCGAGTTGGGATGAGCCGCATGGGTGCCCGACTCGGGCGTCCACTCGTTGCCCTTCCAGTCGATCAGGTGCTGCGGGTCGCCTTCGAGGCCTTCCCACCAGACGTCACCGTCGTCGGTCAGGGCGACGTTGGTGAAGACCGTGTTGCCCTGGTCGATGGTGCGCATGGCGTTGGGGTTCGACGACCAGTTGGTGCCGGGAGCCACGCCGAAGAAACCGAATTCCGGGTTGACGGCGTAGAGCTGTCCGTCCTCACCGAAACGCATCCAGGCGATGTCGTCACCGAGGGTCTCGGCGCGCCATCCGGGGATGGTCGGCTGGATCATCGCGAGGTTGGTCTTGCCACAAGCGGAGGGGAATGCCGCCGCGATGTAGTAGGCCTTGTCCTCGGGCGAGATGAGCTTGAGGATGAGCATGTGCTCGGCCAGCCAGCCCTCGTCGTGCGCCATTGCCGAAGCGATACGCAGGGAGTAGCACTTCTTGCCCAGGAGAGCGTTTCCGCCGTAGCCGGAACCGAAGCTCCAGATCTCACGATCCTCGGGGAAGTGGGTGATGTACTTGGTGTCGTTGCACGGCCACGCGACGTCTTCCTGGCCTTCGGCCAGCGGAGCGCCCAGCGAGTGCAGCGCCTTGACGAAGAATCCGTCGGTGCCAAGCTTCTCGAGAACCTTGCTGCCCATGCGGGTCATGACGCGCATGGAGACGACGACGTACTCGGAATCGGTGAGCTCGACGCCCAGCTTCGGATCCTCGGCGTCGAGGGGGCCCATGCAGAACGGCACGACGTACATGGTGCGTCCACGCATGCAACCGCGGTACAGGTCACCCATGAGGGTACGCATCTCCGCGGGGTCCATCCAGTTGTTGGTGGGGCCTGCGTCGATTTCTTCCTTCGAGCAGATGTACGTACGCGATTCGACTCGCGCGACATCGGACGGATCGGAGTTGCCGAGGAAAGAGTTCGGCTTCTTCTCGTCGTTGAGGCGGGTGAAGGTTCCTGCCTCGACCAACTTCGTTGTCAGTCGGTCCCATTCTTCGTCCGAGCCGTCTGCGAAGACGACGCGATCAGGCTGGGTGAGTTCGGCAACCTCTTGCACCCATGCAAGCAGTTCCTTGTGCTGCGTGGGGGGCGTGCCGTCAGTTCCATTGAGACCGGGAATGGTCGCTGAGGTCATCAAACTCTCCTGGGGTGAGCCGGAACCGGGTTCTCGTGACACCGGATGCGAACTGCAGCGCCCCGATACCAGTCGATCCCGGTGTCCCCCTCTCGACGGGGTCCAGCCGCGTCATCCACTCACGTGGATTTCACGGACGCCGGGTGTCCTATGTATTGAGGTTAACGCTGGCTGTTCACCTGCAGGTAATCGGGTGCGGTCAGAAATGTCACAGAAACGATTCAGTTGGTGTGTTCAGGTGCCTACCCGGCGCTCAGAGCACATAAACGGAAGCTTTTCAGAGCGCTCCGGCATCGATTTTCTGCCACACGAGGGCGCCTTCGTCGTCTCGACTGCATTCCCAGGCCGAGTAGTCGCCGTCCGACTCGATCATCGTGAGACGGTCGGCGCTACCGTCGCGATCGAAATCGGACACGATCACGACGTCGTCGTCGGAGTGGACGACACGGCTGTCGACCGTTCCGTCACCGTCCAAGTCGAAGGCGTCGAAGTTCAGGTCGCCGGCATCGACCGATCCCGACGAGGGCCCGAAGGTCTCGGGCTCGATGCGCCCCGGATCGAGCGGTTCGGCGTCGAAGCCGTGCCCGTCGATGTGTCCGGGCGTGATCAGAAATGCGTCCATTACTCCCCCTACTGGATGGTGACCTACTGCTTCGGCAACCCCTACCGAAACCGTCCGCTCAGTATTACCAGACCCCGACGATCAGTCGAGGCCGAAATTGCGGCGCTGTGGAGAACTCTGCACTCGCGGAATGTCAGTAGGCGGCGTTCAAAACGGCGAGGTCGCGCTCGCACGACGCCAGTTGACCCGATCTGGCCGCGGCAAGCTCACGAAGTTCACCGTCGATCTCCACGATTCGGGCCTGCGCCGACGCCAACTGCTCGCGGCTCTCCGCCATGATCGCCGCTCCCAGATCTGCCTCGGCCTCGAGCAGCACGCTCTGCACTCGCTGCTCCCACTGTGCGCGAACGGTCGACATCGATTCGACGATCCACGACCTGGAGTGGGCACGATCCGCCATCAGCGCGCGAGTTCGCGCCAACCACCAGGCCGCGGCGCCACCCAGAACCAACGTCACGGGGATGCTCGCGAACTCCAGGGCCGGAATCATCTCCAGCGGAGTCACCGCGATCCGGCCGAGGCCGAGGCCCGCGGACGCGCCGACAAGAATTGTCACGCGTTCCTCGTTTCCGCGCTGACGGCCCGGCGGGTTCTCCGGAATCCGTGGGAAAGGTACGTACCCGGTCGTGCCCGCCACTTCCACTGCTGCCGCCATCGCGGCATCGAAGACCCGGGTGTGATGGTCGACCTCGTGCTGCAGTCGCGTCGGCACGCTGCCCAATTCGGCTCGCGAGGCCGCGTCGACCCAGGCACGTGCCCCCGCGACCGTCGCCCGGGTTGCGTCGGCGATCTGTTGCAACAGATCCCCGTGTGCTCGCTGCAGTCTGCTTCGGACCTGCACCAGGCGTTCGCCTCGCCGGCCGTCACGGTCTGCGAGCAGCTGTGATCGCTCGGCACGCAGTTCGGCACCAGGAACACTGTCACGCAGATTCCGGATCTCCATCTCGATCATCCGGCGCGTCTGTGCGATGACACCGGAATCCGAACCGCCTGCTTCCCTCTCCCGTGCCGCCCGGCTCACGACCTCGACGAGCGACTGCTCTTGACCAGGCGCAATCGGGACCACCGGGGCCTGAGCAAAAGCAGTGCAGTGCGAAGTGAGAATCTCGGCATCACGCCGGCGCACAGCCTGCCAGTCTCGGTAGACGTCGACGCGGGTCAGCGCCACCACCACCGGGGTTCCGCTCTCGGCGGCATCGTCGAGGAGATGAAGATCCTCGCGCCCGATCACACTGGCGGCGTCGACGACCAGAAGTACGACGTCGGCGTCCACCTCGCGTGTCACTGTCGAACAATTATCCGAAGCACTGAACATCTGCGCGACGTCTTCCCGTCCACCCCTCGACGGGCCGACGACGTAAATGCGAGTGCCACTGGATGTTTCGGCGGCGACCTGGCGACCCGGATCGGATGCCGGATTCCATCGCTGCACCACGCGCAGCACCGAATCCGGAAGTACCGAAACGCTATTCATCGGTCGCTACCGGAGCGGAGCGATCGCCCCCGAGCTGCGCCCACCGACGCACATACCCGCGGCGAATCAGTGAGACCCTTTGTTGCGGAGCCTGTTCCGACTCGTCCACGAGCCGGCCCCACCATCGACAGCACGTGCCCGCGTCGTCAGCGGTACGAGGATCGGGAGGCTCGCCTTGACGAAGGGCTCGAATTTCGGGGCTCGTCATCGCCGCCGCGGCACCGAACAACACCGCGGAGTCCGACCTCAGATACATCTCGATCTCGTCTCTACCGGCGGTGTTGCGCGAGGCAGATTGCGTCAGCTCCGGGCCGATCCGCTCGACCCGGCGCCACCACTGCGTCTCCAGGACCGGGCCGAGGGCCGCGAACAACTCTTCGACGCCGCGCCCGGTCAACGTCTCCACCGGAACCGTGTGCACGCCGACGGTCTCCGAGATTTCCGCCGCCCGTCCCAGTGCCTCGTCCCAGCGCGGACCGAACAGGTCGGCCTTGTTCGCAGCCACCACCGCCCGATCCGATACTCGGGCGATGACTCGGCGGTCGACGTCGCGGACCGCGTCGACCACTACGTAGACGACGCAACGACGACCCAGATCGGGGTTCGACGTTCCGGGGACGTCGAATGCCCGCGACTCGGTCACCACAACCGGTGCGCCGACGACTCTGCGCGAGAACCGGTCGTCGCGCCCCAGGATCCGCGCCAACGACGACCGCCCCACCCCTGCCCGTCCGGCGACCACCAGCTCGAGCGGCGCAGTCAGCGATCCGAGCACGGAGTGAACCGTCTCCGCGGCTCCCGAATCGATCGACGTCAGCCGATATGCCAGAGCGCGCAACTGGTCGATCGGCTCCGCGCAGGCGTCGTCGATCGATTCTGCGGGCAACATTCGTGACCAATCACGGCATGCAAATCCTGTGTTCATCCCCACCCCACGTCCCCATCGTGTCGGTGAGATTCTGTCAGGTTCTCGGCAAGGACGGCAGGTGACACCACCCTTTCGTCGACTGTCCGAAGTCGGCGGATTCAGGACTTTCCGCGGAAAGTCTCAACTCAAACTTCAGACCCGTCTGCGCTAAACGGGGGTCATGCGTGACAATGGGTTCGTGAACGAAGCCGATCAGCATGCACCGCAGACCCCAGACACGGGGCAGACGGACCACACCAAGGGGTCCCGTCTCCATCCGAGAGTGACCAGCTTTCGCTCTCGCCGGGGTGCTCTGACCGACGCACAGCAGCAGGCTTGGGACCGTCAGTGGCCGCTCATCGGCGCCGACGTCTCGGACACACCGCTCGACGCGAACGCCTGGTTCGGACGCGAAGCACCCCTGATCATCGAGATCGGTTCGGGTACCGGCACCGCGACGGCCGCAATGGCCAAGGCGGAGCCGCACGTGAACCTGATCGCGATCGAGGTGTACCGCCCGGGGCTCGCGCAGCTTCTGCAGCAGGTCGAACGTGACGAGATTCCCAACGTCCGCGTACTGCGTGGTGACGCGATGGACGTACTGGAGAACATGGTCGCCCCCGAGTCGCTGACGGGTGTCCGGGTGTTCTTCCCGGATCCGTGGCCCAAGGCCCGCCATCACAAGCGTCGCCTGCTGCAGGGGCCGACGTTCGCGCTGATCGCGAACCGCCTCAAGCCTGGCGGAGTGCTGCACGTGGCAACCGATCACGCCGAGTACGCCGAATGGATCGAAGAAGCCGGCAATGCTGAGCCGCTGCTGACCGCGCTCGACTGGGAGTCTCCGATGACCCACGAGCGTCCGGTCACCAAGTTCGAGGACAAAGCCCATAAGGTCGGAAGTGCAATCACCGAGCTTATATGGGGGAAGATCAGAGCATGAGCGTCAGCGAACAGCTATCCGACGGCGTGACGTCGTCGGAATCTCCTCTCGACTTCGGTCGTGACTCCCGCCACCCCAAGCGGGTGCTTCTGGTCTGGGACGCCCCTAACCTCGACATGGGCCTCGGCGCCATCCTCGGTGGCCGGCCTACCGCCGCCTACCGGCCACGATTCGACGCGTTGGGTCGCTGGCTGCTCTCTCGCACCGCCGAACTGTCCGCACAGAACAGCGGCACGCTCGAGCCTGAAGCGACCGTCTTCACCAACATCGCCTCCGGCAGCGCCGACGTCGTTCGTCCTTGGGTCGAAGCCTTGCGTAACGTGGGTTTCGCGGTGTTCGCCAAGCCGAAGGTCGATGAAGACAGTGATGTCGATTCGGACATGCTCGAGCACATCGCGCTCAGGTACGGCGAGGGCCTCGCCGGAATCATGGTCGCGTCCGCCGACGGCCAAGCGTTCCGCGAACCTCTCGAGGACATCGCAGCAACCGGCATCCCCGTGCAGGTTCTCGGGTTCCGTGAACACGCCAGTTGGGCTGTGTCGTCCGATATCTTGGACTTCGTCGATCTCGAGGACATCCCAGGTGTCTTCCGTGAGCCTCTGCCACGGGTAAGCCTGGACACCCTGCCCGACGAGGGCGCCTGGTTGCAGCCGTTCCGACCGCTTTCTGCCCTGCTCATCGGGCGAAAAAGTGTTGCCGAGTAGGAGTTGATCAGTGTTCGCCAGCTGGGGAAGCATCGTCTATCGAGCCCGCTTCACCGTCATCGCTGTCATGGTGGCGGGGCTCCTCGGGCTCGCTGCGTACGGCCTGAGCCTGCAGGATCATCTCAGCCAGAGCGGCTGGGACGATCCGGGGTCGGAATCGGTAGAGGCTGCAAAACTCGCTGACGGCACGTTCGGACGCAGCACGACGGGTGACGTTCTGGCGCTGTACACGGCGCCGGAGGGCAAAACCGTCGACGACCCCGAGTTCCAAGCGAAGGTCATCGACAATCTGCAGCGGCTCGTCGCCGACAACCCCGACCAGATCATGAAGATCAACGGCTCGTACTTCAAGGTCGACAACGGTCTCTCGGTGGCTGCCCTGGCGGACAAGACCAAGCAACACGCGGTCACCAGCATCGCGATCGCCGGCGACAACGACACCGCGGTGTCCAACAACTTCCGCGACGTCGAGTCGCAGTTCTACATCGACGGCGTCGACGTGCAACTCGCCGGCCTGCAACCTGTCGCGAATTCACTCAACGACACGATGGCCAACGACATCAAGCGCATGGAAATGCTCGCGATTCCCGCTGTCGGTGTCCTGCTGTTCTTCGTCTTCGGTGGCGTCGTCGCCGCTGCCCTCCCGCTGATCGTCGGCGGTCTCACTGTCATCGGCGCCAACGGCATCATTCGACTGATCACCAACTTCACCGAGGTCAACGCGTTTGTTGCGCCGGTGGTGTCTCTGGTCGGCCTGGGTCTGGCGATCGACTACGGACTGTTCATCGTCAGCCGTTTCCGAGAAGAGATAGCCGAGGGGTACGACACCCCGACCGCAGTACGCCGAACGGTCATGACGGCGGGTAGAACGGTCATGTTCTCGGCGACCATGGTTGCCGTCAGCCTCGGCGGTCTGCTGTTGTTCCCGCAGGGCTTCCTCAAATCGGTGGCCTACGGCGCCATTGCTGCCGTCATGCTTGCCGCAATCTCGTCCATCACGATTCTTCCCGCGATTCTCGGCATTCTCGGTAAGCGGATCGACGCGCTGACCTTCAAGAAGCTGCGCCAGACCAAGACCAACGAGGAAATCGAGAACGGTTTCTGGGGCAAGCTCACCCGCTGGGTCATGCAGCATCCGCTCAAGGTCGCGGTCCCGATCGTCGCGGCTCTCCTGCTGATGATCATTCCGCTGACGGGCATCAAGTTCGGCGGGATCAACGAGACGTACCTGCCCCCGGACAGCCCCACGCGTGTCGCGCAGGCGCAGTTCGACGAACTCTTCCCGGGCAATCGCACCGAGCCCGTTCGACTCGTCATCGAGGGAGCCGACAACACCACTCTCGGGCAGATTTCCAAGACCGCAAACGCTGCGCCGGGTCTGGTCGAGAAGTTCACCCCGGAGGTTGCGACCAAGGACGGTGTCAACGTCCTCAAAGCCGGTCTGACGGAGCGCAACGAGGCGCGTCCCACCATCGACTATCTGCGATCCGCGGATTGGCCCGAGGGCACAACTGTTCTCGTCGGCGGTACACCGGCCATCGAGCAGGACAGCGTCGATGCGTTGCTCGACCGTCTGCCGCTGATGGTCGTATCCGTCATCCTGCTGACGACGCTGCTGATGTTCTTGACGTTCGGTTCGCTCGTCCTACCCATCAAGGCCGCGTTGATGAGCGCGCTCGGACTGGGTTCGACACTCGGAATCTTGACCTGGATCTTCATCGACGGGCACGGTTCGGGTCTGCTGAACTTCACGCCGGGACCGATCATGTCTCCCGTCCTGGTGTTGATCATCGCTATCGTCTACGGCCTGTCGACCGACTACGAAGTGTTCCTGCTCTCTCGCATGGTCGAAGCGCGAGCGCAGGGCGCAAGTACTACCGAATCCATCCGAATCGGCACGGCACATACCGGCCGGATCATCACCGCTGCCGCACTGATCCTGATCGTGGTCACCGGTGCATTCGGCCTGTCCGATCTGGTGATGATGAAGTACATCTCCTACGGCATGATCTCCGCGCTGATCATCGATGCCACGCTGATCCGAATGTTCCTGGTCCCGGCGACCATGAAACTGCTCGGGGACGACTGCTGGTGGGCTCCGGCCTGGATGAAGCGGATCCAGCAGAGGATCGGGCTCGGTGAGCCGATCCTCGACAACGAACTTGTGCTCGCAAACGTCCCGCAGATCGCGCCTGTCGGTGCGATCGCCGGACCGGGTCAGTCGCGCAAGATCGAAGCGACGTCGCGGGTCATGCCGCCGCCCCCTGCCCCGGCCGCACAGCCGGACAGTGGACCTCGCGTTCCGGATCCCCTCACCGAGCCCATTCCGCTCAGCGAAATGGCGGTGAAGGCACCCAACACGGAGGCTCCTGCCGCAGAGAAGCCCGCACCGCGGCGCCGTCTCGATATCGGGAGTGCAGCCAGCGCCCCCCAGAACCTGATCGAGGCACCGGTGCCCAATCCCTCGTACCGGCCGCAACCGAACGCCAGCGACAAGCGCAGAAACCCCACGCCTGCGGCGCCGGCCGAGCGTCCCATCGAGAGCTGGTTGTCGGACCTGCGGGCTCGGGAACAGACTCCCCCGGCCTCACGGCCGCTGCCGGTGGTTCGGACGCCTTCGCGTACAAACGGTTCGGCGGCAAATGGAGCTGTGACCAACGGTTCAAGTACCAACGGTTCGAGCGCTAACGGTGCGAGCGCTAACGGTGCGAGCGCTAACGGTGCGGGCCGGAACGGTGCCTCCAACGGCTCGGCTACCAACGGCTCTACCCCGACCTCGGTGGAGGCGACCCCCCAGTCGCCGCCTCCACCGATCGCTCCGGAGCGTCGTCCCACCGAGCCCCGAGTCTCGGATGCCTCTGACGGCGACGACAACGCCACCGGCAGGCACCGACCTGACGACGCAGGCGCCATCAGTGTCAGCGAGCTCATCGCTCGCCAGAAGCGGAGCTGACCTGCTCCTGCTTGGCGAAGGCTCGTGCATAACGAGTCCCGACCAGCAGGAGCAGCAAGCCGACCACCAGGAAGGCAGCGCTGCGCACCAGCCCACTGAGCGTGGCCAGGTCGAAGAGGAACAGCTTGGCCACTGCCGCGCTGGTGAGAGCAAGACCAGCTCCGAGCAAAACGCGAGCGTGCTGACGGTTGTTCAGGCCGAGCACCAGCGCTGAAGTGGCGGCAAGCATCCAAACGATGGTGGCAACGCTGTGTCCGACAACGAATCCGGTTGCGCTGTCGAAAATTTCGACGCCTGATGAGACGAGCGCACACGTCACCGCGTAGAGGACACCGAACCCTGCGGCCGCCCATAGAACCGCCGCATTGGTATCGGCGACCAACTTCAGTCGGTGAATCGCCCACACCAGCATCACCAGTGCGCCTATCGCCGTCAGGCTCGAGAGTGCCGTGATCGCACCGAGTTGCATGGATGCGGCACGGGCGGTCGTCAACGCTTCCGGCGGAACCGTCGTGAGGTATCCGATCGATCCGATGGCCGCAAAGGCGGTTCCGAGAGCGAAGACGAAGCGCGAACCCGCGTGGAGCGAGACTCCGAGGAAGATCATGCCGACGGTGAGGACCAGCGGTACGACCAGAGATTCCGACGCCCCGGACAAGCAGCACAGCAACAATGCAAGAGCGCCGGTTGCGCCCAGTCCGAATCGCAGTTGCGTCGGCAAAGGCTTGGCCGCCGCTGCAGCGGAAAGAAGTAGTGCCGCAGCAATTCCGTACAGCACTGCGGATTCGGTGTTTCCGAGCACGGCCCCGACGCTCATCAGCGGAAGGGTCGAGACGACAAAGGTCGCGGTGGACCACGCCCCTGCAACACCGTCACGCGAAGGCGAACCCGTCCACTGCAGGGCCATCGCGCAGCCGACTCCCACACCCGCAACCACGACGGCACTGATCACCAATTGCAGTGAGCTGTTACCGGATTCGTTGAATATGGACTCCGACGCTGTCGCTACGAGCAGTGCGAGAACCACCGGTACGGTGCGCGCCATTCCCAGGTACTTCCAGTCACGACCGAGCTGGGCGGAGAACGTCGCCGACTGGATCGCGAACAGGAAACCGATGAGGGTCAACGATATTCCCGAAGTCAGTACTGGAGCCAGCACCGCTGCGCCCAGAACGATCATGAGCGCCAGTGACTCGGAATCCCATTTCACCGCCAGAGCAACGCCGGCCGCAGCAATTCCGAAGGCGATCACCACCGCGAGCGGCGTCGCCACCCAACCGTAGAGAACAGACGCCGCGACGACGTCGAGGTACATTCCCGCAAAACCGGTGGCAGCCAGAGCAATCGCCCCCACTTTGCCGCCTGGGCGTCCGTGGACCCGCACACCGGCAAACACCAAGGCGCCGGAAAGGAGTGCGCCACCGAGTACCCGCAGCGGCGGTCCGAAGAATCCGGCCTGCGCGGCAAGTACCAGCAGCATCACGACGCCGATCAGGGTGACGGCAACACCGGCCGCGGCCAGGAGCCGACTGATGACGCCGTCGCGTTGCCACCAGGGCTGCCGAGGCGCAGCCACCGGATACGCCGGTGGCTGCCAGGCGGGCACGCTCTGCTGAGGACGGACCGGCTGCATCGGGTGCACCGGAACGACGGGAGCTGGAGCTACCGGTGCCGGAGCTACCGGCGCGGGCACGGCGGTCGAGGCCAGCTGAGCCTGCAGTATCGACAGGTTCTGGCCCATGTGACGCAACTGTCGGCCGATGCTGTCGCACTCGGCCGACAGTGCTGTCACCAGTCGCGGATCGACAGCGGAAGAGCTCGGTGTGGTCATGGATACGAGCTTGCTGCCTGGCCGAACCGATCAGATGAGTAGTACTACTCGATCAGCGTGGGGGCTTCTCGTATCCGACGCGCTATCGCCGAGGCGCTGCGTTCCGCAATCGTTCGGAGAGCAGCCGACCCGAGGTGTGAAGCGGAGCGGGATCCTGACGCGCGCGAGCGAGCACAAGCGCGCCCTCGAGTGCGGACAGAGCGAGAATTGCCTCCGACTCTGCGTCTTCGGGGGACCAGCCGTCCGCTTCGAGCCGCTGGGCCAGCAGTGCGAGCCACGAGTTGTATCCGTCCGCGCAAGCCCCACGGATGACCTCGGATTCGGTTGCGGCGTCGAGTGTTGCCGTGGCCAATGCGCATCCGCGCTCGTAGTCCGAATCCGACAACCGAGCAGCCAGTGCTGCGGCGAAGGCCGAGATCGCGGTGGCCGCATCGGGTGAGCTCTCCAGCAGATGTCGGATGAAAGCGGCCATTGCCTCGCCGCGTCGCCTCAGAGCCTCGCCTGCGAGTTCTTCCTTGCCGCCGGGAAAGTGAAAGTACAAGGAACCCTTGGTAGTCGCGCTCGCCGAGAGTACTTCCGACACACCCGTTCCCGCGTAGCCCTTCCGCTGCAACAAGTCAGCGGCGGCATCGACCAACAAATCCCTGGTAGACATAAGCACAATATACCGATCAGTACACATAAAGACAACACCTGAAGTGCGTAAATAAACAAAATCTTGCATCACTAGACCGATTGGTACATGATTCGAGAATCGACAAACCGGAGCGCGGCCAACGACGCTCACGACGACGAAGGACCGAATCGATGTCCCCGAATTCCACAAACCACACCACGCCGACCGTCCTCGGACCGGACGAAGACCTCGCCGGGACCCTCGCGGCCACCGGCGTCCGGATGATGGTCCGGAGCAAACAAACCGAGGGAGGATTCTCGCTTGTGCAGCACCGCATCGCCGCGCATTCGATGACGTCACCGGTCCATCGCCACAGCCGGGAAGACGAGTACACGGTGGTTCAAAGTGGCCGCGTCGCAGCGATGGTCGGAGACGAGATCGTCTACGCGGAGGCCGGCGCCATGATCTTCAAACCGCGTGGCCAGTGGCATGCCGTGTGGAATCCCGACGACGTTCCAGCCCGGATTCTCGAAATCATCACGCCTGGAGGGATGGAAGGCCTGTTCGAACTGATGCCGAAGTTACTGGCCGAAGCAGGTTCCGCCGCGGAAACGGTTGCAGCGCGGGTAGAAGCCGACTTCGGGATCGAATTCGATCTCGTTGCCACCGCCGAGATCGCACAGACACACGGTGTGGGATTCGGCATCGAAAGTCACTGACCTCTGTCAGCACCTACCGATCAAAGGAAGATTCATGCTTGTACTCACCGGAGCAGAAGACCTCAGCGCCAACCTGAACCAAGAGTTGGGCGTCAGCGACTGGCACGAGGTCACGCAGGAGTCCATCGACGAGTTCGCCCGCGTCACGGGCGACGATCAGTGGATTCACGTCGACGTGGATCGCGCGAAGGAGTCACCGTTCGGCGGAACGATCGCGCACGGCAACTACACGCTGTCGCTGGGACCCAAGTTCTCCTATGCGATGTTCTCGCTCGAAGGTTTTGCGTTTGCTCTCAACTGCGGATTCGACAAAGTCAGGTTGCCTGCCCCGCTACCGGTGGGCTCTCGTGTCCGCATGCGTGCGACGTTGAGCAAAGTCGAACCGATCAATGGCGGTGTCCAGATCACGGTGACGCAGACATTCGAACGAGAACACGGCGACAAACCTGTGTGCGTCGCCGAGATGTTGACCCGCGCCTATCACTGAAAGGTCAGGAGCCGAACATCTTTCGGATCGTGGTACCGAAGGGATGCTTTGCTGTGACACTGCCGAATCGCACCTTGCCGTGCACCACCAGGTGCAGCGGGCCCATCTGCGGGCCGGAACGAACCTTGTTCGACGCGCTTCCTCCGACTGCCTCGACACCGTTCATGTCCACTGTCGCCTCTTCGGGAACGATCAGTGAAATCGAACTGGCGTAGTCGTCGATCGAGATGTTCACGACCTGCGTCTGCATCACCGCGCGCGTGAAATCGATAGTCACACTGGACATTCTGGTGTCGACCACGACGGCTGGCGGAACGATCCATGCTCCGTTCCGTGTCACCGTCGCCATTCGTCCACGGATCACGGCAGCGTTGGCGGCTCCGTAAGTACCGACAACCGGAGCCCCGACGAGAGCGCGGTAAGGCGGGCTCGGGTGAACCGGCGGCGGCTGGGGTTGGTACGTCGGCGCCGGATACGGCTGGCCTTGGTACATCGGCTGACCCGCATTCGGATACGCGGGTGGGTCGTAGTCGGAGATCAGCGTGATGCCCGGCAGATCGGCGAGAACCGAGTTGAGCTCACCTCGCGTCTTTGCGGCCAAGGCAGTGTCCATGCGCTCGGTGAACTCACCGAGCGAGAGCATTCCTTGACCGACGGCTTTCTGCAGCAGCTCGCCGACGTGCTCTCGTTCGGCATCGGATACGCGTAGATTCCTGGCCTCCATGATTTCCAGGATAAACGTTATTCGAGACCTTGTTCTATTGCGTATCGCGTGAGCTCGACGCGATTGGCCAACTGAAGCTTCCGAAGCGTTGCCTGCACGTGGTTCTCGACGGTCCGGTGGCTGAGCGAGAGCCTCGTGGCGATCTGTTTCGCGCTCAGCCCCTTGGCGACAAGGCGGAGCACTTCGGTCTCACGGTCGGTGAGCCGAGGCAGCTCTGGTGCGCGATCGTCGGCCGGTGCCGTCGACATCCGGCGGTACTCACCGAGCACCAATCCGGCGAGGCCGGGTGTGAAGACGGCTTGTCCGTCGAAAGTCGCACGCACGGCCTCGAGCAGTTCCGCCACCGAAGCACTCTTGACCAGGTAACCCGACGCTCCGGCTTTGACCGCGTCGAGGACGTCGTCACGCTCGGCGGACGCCGAAAGCACCAGGACCTTGCTTTTCGGCGAAACCTCGAGCACTGCGATGGTGGCGTCGGCACCGTTTCCGTCCGGCAGGTTCATGTCCATCAGAACCACGGCCGGTTGCACGGCGGCGGCTCGGCGGCGTGCGCTCTCGACACCCTCCGCCGTGGCGGTCACGGCGAAGCCTGCGGCCTCGAGGTCCCGGGAGACGCCGTCGCGCCACATCGGGTGATCGTCGACGACCATCACCGTCACCGGATTCTCGCCCTGTTCGTCAGCCACGCTCACTCTTCCCCTTCGGAACGTTGATCTCCCATTCGGTGCCCTCCCCCGGCCCGGTTTGCAGGACCGCCGTCCCGCCGAGCGCCTGCACTCGACCGAGAATGGACTTCGATACTCCCATGCGGCCTTCGGCCTCGGCCTGCGCCAGGCGGCCTTCGGGAATTCCGACGCCGTCGTCGCGGACGCTGACGATCACCTCGCCCGGCAGATCTTCGAGCAACACGTATGCCTTCGCCGCGGGCCCGGCGTGGAGCCCGACGTTGGACAGAGCGTTGTCGACGATGGCAGCCAGTTCGATGGCTCGATCGCGCTCGATCACGACCGGGTGCGCGGGCGTCGACACCGACACCGACGTGCTGGCCTGTGTGGTCAACAACGGACACAAATCCACTGTCTGCCCGCCGACGTCTGCCGAGGCACCCGAAACCTGCTCGGAGATCAGCATTCTCAACGCGACCTCCTGCTCTCCTGCCAGAGCTGCCAGTTCCGCTGCCTCGCCGCCGAGTGCCGCTCCGCGCCGGCGCACCATCGCCAGGACCTGCAGGACGCCGTCGTGTACTTCGCGTGCCAAGCGTTCACGCTCTTCCGTTGCCGCTGCCAGACGTACGGCTTGTTCGAGTTGCCGATGCGAGCGCCGAGCAGTGGTGGTGGCCAAGCCCAACGCCAGACCAACCGATACGAGAACGGGAGCCGTCGCATCGCGCCAGAGATCCAGGTTGACCTGATCGCGGATGATCGCGCTGGCCGCCGAAATGACAACTCCGGACGCCATGCCGAGCCACGGCCCGCCGAGAATTGCCGCGGAGATGACGGCGTTGGTAGCCCACAGCGTGGTGGGGAGCGTCTGGTGATTCTGATACCACTCGTGGTCGGAGACCAGCCTCGTCGACGCCATCAGCACGATGACGATCACCTGATCGGCGATCACCACCTGGTACCGCGGCAGCGTCTTCCCGAACACGGCACCGGAGGTCCCGAGCAGCAGTGCCGACACCCCGGACCACACGGCCATCAGAGCGACGAAGAACCAGCTGAGCCGAGAGTTGGTGTAGTCGGAGGCCGAAGCGAACTGGTAACTGATCGCGTACACCAGCGTGACGAGGCGAAATGCCTGCGCCGCCCGCCACAGCGGGGCATCAGGGTCGGTGTCGACGCCCGACGCCTCGCGAACGGTCGGCTGGTAGTGCAGCCGGCGACGGCGCGTGGGCTCAGTCATCGGGAGGCGTGGGGTTCACGACGCGAGGCTCGGCGCGAGGCTCGTCGGGTTCGGCGGGGAACAGCGGAGTCTCCGGGTCCTCGACGTGAAGCTCCGCGTACGCGACATCCGGGTCGTCGGCGAGGAGGGAACGAATCGCCGTGTTGAGGACCGCGACGATCGGAACAGCCAAGAGCCCGCCGACGATTCCGGCGAGGACGATGCCCGTGGTAATGGCGAGAACGACTGCCAGCGGATGCAGGCGAACTGCGCGACCCAACAACAGCGGTTGCATCACGTGCGCTTCGAGCTGCATGACGCCGATGATGATCCCGAGAACGATCAGGGCGGTCAGAAAACCCTTCGTGACCAGAGCGACAAGCACTGCGAGAAAACCGGTCAGAAATGCACCGACGATCGGGATGAACGCGCCGATGAACACCAACGACGCCAGCGGCAGGGCGAGCGGCACCCCGAGGATCGCCAGGCCGGCACCGATTCCGATCGCGTCGGCGGCTGCGACCGCCACCGTGGCGCGCACGTAGCCGATCAGCGACCCGAAACCTGCAGAACCGGCGATCCGGACGCGACGTCGAGCGTCGGTGGGAACGATCCGGGTGACGAACTGCCAGATCTGGTCGCCGCCGTAGAGAAAGAAGATAAGGGTGAACAGCGTCAGCAACGCCCCGGTGAAGATCTCGCCGATGACTGTCGCCGTGGTCAAGGCGCCGCTGGTCAGGGACTCACGATTGGATTGGACCGACTTGACGACCGAATCACCCGCCTGGCGGATCTGATCCTCACTGAAGTGAAGCGGACCGCTGGTGAGCCAGTTCTGAATCTGTGTGACGCTGGCCGTGAACTGGTCGGTGAGCTGCGGCAACCCGTCGATGAACTGCTCGACGACAAACGTCATGATGCCCGCGACCAGTCCGATCGAGGCAAGCAGAACAACGATCACCGCTGCCGAGCGAGGAACACCCCACACCTGTAGCCGATCGACCACCGGAATCAGCAGAGCCGATGCCAGCAGAGCCAGCCCCACCGGGATGAGCACGGTTTCGAGACGTAGAACCACGTATCCGAGAACCAACAGTCCGGCGAAGATCACAATGAGGCGCCACGACCATTCCGCCGCGATGCGCACGCCGGGATGCACCGCCCGAGCGTCGGCGGAGATGGGTTTGTTCATCCTCGAAGCTCGCTCCGCACGCCCCCTGTTTGCGTTCACATCGCGAGCCTAACCGGACCGGCCGACACAGGTGAGCGGACGAATAATCGGACGCGCGTACCAACACTTCGACCTCTGCCAGCTAAATTGAACCCTGTGCGGGCCTCATACAGAGCAATAGCGGTGACCATCCGCAGCCGGTGGCCCCTCTATATGCTCTCCATGCTCGCAGCCAACCTGATCGGCGCGGTCCTGGTTTTTGCCTTCGTCCGGTACGGCGTGCCGATCCAGGAGTCCGACGCGATAGTCGCCGACCGGGTCCGCAACTTCGCGATCTTCGGCGTGTACCTGGCCTTCGCCGGTGCCGTCAGCCTCACCGCGGCAGCCATGATGTTGAAGTCGGTCATTCGCTGGCGGCTGCGCGGAGGTCCACCGACGAGGTCCGAACAGATGGCGGCACTTCACGCGCCGCTTCGCCAGGCCATCGTTCACCTGGTGCTGTGGATTCTGGGCGGCATCATCTTCGTGTTCCTGACCATCACCGAGATGCCCGGACTCGCGATCGCCGTGATCGTGACGGTCTGCATGGCCGCGACCACGACCTTCGGGTTCACCTACATGCTCGGGGAGCGCATCTTGCGTCCGGTCGCCGCCCAGGCGTTGAGCGAGGGCGAATTCGATCGGACCATGGCGCCGGGCGTCGGAACCCGGCTGGCGATGACCTGGGGACTCGGCACGCTGATGCCCGTCGCAGGCATCATCTTGCTGTGCTCGACGCAGCTCACGACCGATCTCGAGTTCTCCCCCGACTCGCTCGCGTGGGCGATCCTGCTCATCTCGATCATGGCGATCGTGCAGGCGTTTGCACTGTCGATGCTGACGGCTACCCAGATCTCCGATCCGATCCGCCAACTGCGACGCGCCATCGAGCGAGTGCAGCGCGGCGCCACCGACGTACGCGTCGAGGTGTTCGACGGCAGTGAGATCGGCCGGCTCCAGGTCGGCTTCAACCGCATGATGAAAGAGTCCGACGAGCGTCGTCTGCTGCGTGAGCTGTTCGGTCAGCACGTCGGCGAGGACGTGGCCCGGCGCGCGCTGAAGTTCGGTACCGAACTAGGCGGCGAAACTCGATTCGTGGCAGTTCTCTTCGTCGACATGGTCGGATCCACGGGCGCCGCTGCCGAGCGCCCGCCGGGTGAAGTGGTCGAGCTGCTCAACGAGTTCTTCCGTGTGGTCGTCGACGTCATCGATCGCCACCACGGTTTTGTCAACAAGTTCATGGGTGATGCGGCACTCGCAATTTTCGGTGCACCACTCGATCGACCCGACGCTCCGACGGCAGCTCTCGCGGCGGCTCGCGAGCTGCGGTTCAAGCTCAACGACATCACCGGCCTCGACGTCGGAATCGGCGTGAGCGCGGGGCTCGCGGTCGCCGGCAACATCGGTGCTGCCGAACGTTTCGAGTACACCGTGATCGGCGATCCGGTCAATGAAGCGTCGCGGCTCACCGAGCTCGCGAAGCTTCGGCCCAGCCGGGTGCTGGCGTCGACGAGCGCGCTGTATTTCGCCGACGAAGAGGAACAGGCCGAGTGGGAACTCGGCGAGCAAGTCCAACTGCGTGGACGCCGACGACTGACGCATCTGGCGTGGCCCGAAAAGTATCCAGAGGTCGATCCGGATCAAATTGGTTAGGGTGAGTCGATGGCTCAGCCTGGAAACACCCCACGGCGACTGAGACGACCACGCCCGCCCGTGGCCGAGACCAGTCGGGCCAGAGGGCGCTTCTGGTGGCTGAAGTGGCTGCTCGGGGTGGCGCTGATCGCTCTTCTGATAGTCGAAGGTGCAATTCTCTGGCCCAGGCTCAGTGAGGCCTGGCGGGTCCTGACGGAAATCCATTGGGGTTGGGTTGCCGCTTGCGTCGCGGCCCAACTCATTTCACTCAGCGGTTACGCGTCCGTCCAACAACGTCTACTCAATGCCGCTGGTGTGGTTGCCGGCCACCTCAAGAACCTCTCGGTCATCTATGCCAGCACGGCGATGGCGCTGACGTTGCCTGCGGGTCAGGTCTTCTCCACCGCGTTCACGTACAAGCAGACTCGAAAGTGGGGCGCTACACCGGTTGTCGCGTCCTGGCAGTTGGCAGTGTGCGGTGTCATCGCCGCCGCCACTCTGGCACTCCTCGGTGCCACCGGCGCAATAGCATTCGGTACCAAGGTCAGCCCCGTCACGCTCACGATCTCGATCATCGGCATGGCGCTTCTTTTTCTGGGGCTTCGATACATCGCCCAGAACCCCGGCAGTATCGAGCGAATCGGACACCGAGTCCTGGCCCGGTACAACCGAATTCGCAAAAATCCTATCGGCCACGGTATGCGCCGCTGGTCCGAGATCCTGAAGCAGTTGGACTCGGTCGAACTCAGCCGCACCGACTCGGTCATCGCATTCGGGTGGTCGGCCGTCCATCGCGTCGCCGATGTCGCTTGTCTGGGTTTCGCATGCTGGGCTGTTGGCGCGGAACCCTCCTTCGCGGGGCTCCTGATTGCTTTTACCGCCGCCAAAGCTGTCGGAAGCATTCCGCTGGTTCCCGGCGGGCTGGGCTACGTGGATACCGCGCTGGTCACCGCGCTGACGATCGCCGGGGCCAGTGGAGCGCAGGCAATTGCGGCATGGCTTGTTTATCGGGTGGTCAGCTTGATCATGGTCGCCGTCGTCGGTTGGATCGTCTTCTTCGTCACTTTCCGCGCGACGCACCACGAAGACCTCGAGATGGACCTCGAATTCGAACGCCGAGAACAGCCGGGCGTTTAGCGTCGCAACGCGGCCGCCATGTCGTCGAGATGTGCTCGGCTGATCCGTACCGCAGCCTCCGCGTCACCGGCTTCGATGGCGTCCACCAACATTCGATGCTCATCCGCGTCGGGCTGACTGTGGGGATGCAGGTCGAGAACCGCGATCAACTCGATCAACGCGGCCCGCAGACGCGGCACAAATGTCTCGAAGAGTTCCGACAGCACGGGATTGTGGGCCGCATCCACCACTGCCCGGTGGACGGCGATGTCGGCGTCGACGAAGGCCGCGTCACCAGAGTGCGCGGCAGCAGTTCTACCGTCGAGCGCCTGCCTCAGAGCCGCGACGTCCACGGCGTCGCGGCGCTGCGCAGCGAGCCGAGCCGCTTCGATCTCGACCGCGTTCCGCACCTCGACGACGTGAAGGATCGCCTCGGCTTCGAGCACGCGCGGCCACTGATCTGGAGGCGTCGTACTCCGCAGGAAGACACCGGCGCCCTGTCTCGATTCGAGCATGCCGAGGCCCGCGAGAGTCCGCACCGCTTCCCTGATGGTGGACCGCCCGATTCCCAGCTGCGCCGCCAGCGTGGTTTCACCTGGAAGTTTGGCGCCGACTTCCCATTCACCGCTCACGATCCGCGCTCGCAGCAACTCCGCGGCCTGGTCGGTGAGCAGCCGACGCTCGACGATCGGTGACACGTTAACTCCTCAGGTTGTCTGATAAGTGATTTCGTTCTAGTGTAGCCCGCATGGCTACAGGAGCACTCCTTCTCGACTGCCGCGGCGGGGCCTGACAGACCGGCACCCCTCCGCGGGGTTTCGCCATGCCGGTCTCTCTACTCGACCGCAGGAGAAACCGAAGATGAGAACTACCCGCGCCAACCACTGGAACAACCAGAAGCCGTCACCCATGCCGTCCGAGCGCTATCGCGCCGCGTGGGATCGCGTCGAAATTCCGGCATTCGAACGGACCTGGCCGTCCAATCGCACCACCGCGGCACCGCTGTGGGTACCCGTCGATCTGCGTGACGGCAACCAAGCCCTCGCGGAACCGATGGACCCCGAACGCAAGCGTCGGATGTTCGAACTGATGGTGGCGATCGGCTACAAGGAAATCGAGGTCGGCTACCCCTCCGCGAGCCAGACCGACTTCGATTTCGTGCGAGACCTGGTGCGATTCGATCTCGTTCCCGAAGACGTCACCATCGTCGTATTCACCGCCGCGCGTACGGATTTGATCGAGCGGACATACCAGTCGATCGAAGGACTGCCGAACGCGGTCGTCCACATGTACACGGCGACGGCGCCGACGTGGCGAAACGTCGTTCTCGGCAAGGAGCGAGAAGAGCTGCACGACATGATTTTCCGCGCCGCGCAAGACGTGGCCCGAGGAGGCGAAGGCCACGACGGATGGCGATTCGAGTTCTCGCCCGAGGTCTTCAACCTCACTGAACCCGATTACATCCTGCAGGTGTGCAACAGTCTCACCGAACTCTGGGACGCCAGTCCCGATCGCCCGGTCATCCACAACCTGCCTGCCACAGTCGAAATCGCGACCCCCAACATCTATGCCGATCAAATCGAATACATGCACCAGAATCTGGCTCGACGTGATTCGGTGATCCTCTCGGTCCACCCGCACAACGACCGCGGCACCGGGGTTGCGTGCGCCGAACTGGCAGTCTTGGCCGGTGCCCAACGCGTCGAGGGGTGCTTGTTCGGCAACGGCGAGCGCACGGGCAACGTCGACCTGGTCACACTGGGGCTGAATCTGCATGCACAGGGCGTCGATCCGGAGATCGACTTCTCCGACATCGACAAGATCCGTCGAACGGTGGAGTACTGCAACCGAATTCCCGTCCACGAGCGCCACCCGTACGGCGGCGATCTCGTATACACGGCATTTTCCGGAACCCACCAGGATGCGATCAAGAAGGGCTTCGCCCATCACTACGAGAGTGCGGAGGCTGCCGGCGTCGATCCGGGATCGGCGCCGTGGGCAGTCCCCTATCTGCCGATCGACCCCGCCGACGTCGGCCGTGACTACCAGGCGGTCATTCGCGTGAACAGCCAGTCGGGCAAGGGCGGAATCGCATATCTGCTGCAGACCGAATACGGGGTTGAACTTCCCCGCCGCCTGCAGATCGACTTCGCCTCACGGGTGCAGCTCGAGACCGACGACTCGGGCACCGAAATGACAGCCGACCAGCTGTGGAACCTGCTGCTGCGCGAGTACGGGTACAACGGAGGAGTGCGACGGTACTCGCTGGAGCACACCGCCGACGGTGATCAGTTGTTCGTCGCCATCGAACGCGACGGGCGCGAAGTCACCGCTGCAGCCAGCGCGTCCGGACCGGTCGAGGCATTGGGCAAAATCCTGACCGAACAGGGCTCGGCGGTCGAGGTCGTCTCGCTCACCCAGCATTCACTGCCCCGCAACCCGGAATCTTCCGGCAGTGCAAATTCGGCAGTCACCATCGCAGAGTGCGTGGTGAACGGCGAAGGACGCTGGGGCATTGCGGTGCATCAGTCGGTGACAGCGTCGGCGCTTCACGCGGTCTATGCCGCAAGCACACCGAATGTGATGCAGCTCACATGATCTTGCGGAAGGATTTCTCGGGGTCCATAGTTGAAGCTACAAGAACTTGAACATTCAACTACTTATTCAGGAGCTTCCATGACCACCGCAACCTTGCCCACATTGACCGCCGGAACCTGGGTCATCGACACCGTCCACTCCACCGTCGGATTCTCGGTTCGCCACCTCATGGTTTCCAAGGTTCGTGGAACGTTCGACGAGTTCTCGGGAACGATCACCGTTGCCGAAGACGGAACCCCCGCCGTCGAGGCCGAGATCTCCGTGGACTCCATCAACACCAAGAACGAGCAGCGCGACGGCCACATCAAGTCCGCTGACTTCTTCGACGTCGAGAAGTTCCCGAAGGCCACCTTCAAGTCCACCGCAGTGCGCGCCAAGGGCAGCGACTTCGTCCTCGCCGGCGACTTCACGCTCCACGGCGTCACCCGCGAGGTCGAGCTGAACCTCGAGTTCAACGGCGTCAACCCGGGCATGGGCCAGGGCCCCGTCGCCGGATTCGAAGCCACCACCGTCATCAACCGCAAGGACTTCGACATCTCCATCGAGATGCCCCTCGAAGGCGGCGGAGCAGTTGTCGGCGACAAGATCACGATCACCCTCGAGATCGAAGCCGGCCTCCAGGCATAACAGCACTGTGCGCCTTTATTAACCGCCCGCGGTTAATAAAGGCGCACAGTCGTATGGTGTGAGCGTGAAGAAGTACGCACCATTCCTGCTGATCGACGCCATTCTTGTCATAATCTTCTGCGCGATAGGGCGCCGTACCCACGAAGAAGCCAACGCGCTCGCCGGTCTGGCGAAGACATCCTGGCCCTTCCTGACCGGCCTGGTGATCGGATGGGCTGCCACGTTCGCGCTGTACCGCGACAAGTTCAACGCCGTTCTCCTTCTTCCCACCGGCATTGTCGTTTGGCTCGGCGCCGTCGTCATCGGCATGATCCTGCGAGTGTTGAGTGGCCAGGGCACCCAGTTCAGCTTCATCGTCGTCGCGACGCTGGTCCTCGGCGCGTTCCTTCTCGGTTGGCGCGCACTCGCTCCGCTGGTATCGAAAATCCGCACCAAGTCGTAACCAAACTCCACGGCTCGGAACTACCCGAAATACCCGAGCACGTAGGACACTTTTCGGATGAGCAACACTACGGAGCCCGTCGAACGTAGCGAGAAAGAAGACCGGGGGTTCTTCGGCCAACCCTTTGCGCTGGCGAACCTGTTCGGCGTCGAGATGTGGGAGAGATTCTCCTTCTACGGGATGCAAGGCATCCTCATCTACTACCTGTACTACAGCGTCAGCGACGGCGGCCTCGGCATCAGTCAGGCGGCAGCGACCAGCATCGTCGGCGCGTACGGCGGCACCGTCTATCTGTCGACGATTCTCGGCGCGTGGGTGGCCGACCGACTTCTCGGCTCCGAGCGCACGCTCTTCTACAGTGCTTCGCTGGTGATGGCCGGCCACATCGCCTTGTCGGTTCTTCCCGGCCTGTGGGGTGTCGGCGTCGGCCTGGTCATGGTCGCCTTCGGCAGCGGCGGCCTGAAGGCCAATGCGACCTCTCTGGTCGGAGATCTCTATTCCGAACAGGATGTTCGCCGCGACGCCGGATTCTCCATCTTCTACATGGGCATCAACATCGGCGGTCTTGTCGGCCCACTGCTCACCGGAGCCGTCCAGGACGCCTGGGGATTCCACGCCGGTTTTGCTCTCGCCGCGGTCGGCATGGCTCTCGGCCTGATCCAGTACACGCTGGGCCGCAAGCATCTTCACGGAATCGGTGCCGAGCCCGGCAACCCGTTGCCCGCAGACAAGCGCGCGCTCTACATCGGGATCGGCATTGCCGCGATCGTCGTCGTCGCGGTCGCCTCGATCACCGGTTTGATCACGGCCGACAACATGTCCGACGTCGTTGTCGGACTCACGATCGTCGCGTCCGTCGGTTACTTCCTCCTCATGCTCACCAGCAAGAAGGTGACCAAGGTCGAACGCAGTCGAGTCTTTGCGTTCATCCCGATGTTCATTGCGAGCGCGGCCTTCTGGTCGCTGTTTCAGCAGCAGTTCACCACCGTGCCGGTGATCTCCGACAAACTCCTGGACCGCAATCTCTTCGGTTGGGACTTCCCCCCGACGTGGGTGCAGTCGATCAACCCGGTGTTCATCATCATCTTTGCCGGCGTGTTTGCAGCGATGTGGACAAAACTCGGTGACCGTCAGCCGTCGTCGCCGATCAAGTTCGCGCTCGGTACCGGCACCATGGGTCTGGCGTTCCTGGCGTTCATCCCGATCACCGGTGGCGGACCGAACAGTGCACCGCTCCTCGGCCTTGCCGGCGTGCTTCTGCTCTTCACCTTCGCGGAACTCTTCCTGTCCCCCGTCGGCCTTTCCCTTGCAACCAAACTCGCGCCCGAGCATTTCCACACTCAGATGGTGGCGTTGTTCTTCTTGTCCGTTGCGTTGGGTTCTTCGATGGCGGGAACCTTGGCCGGTTACTTCGACATCGACGACAGTCGCCCGTTCTTCCTGATCATCGGTTTCTCGTCGATCGGAATCGGAGTGATCCTTGCTCTTGCCTCGCCGTGGATCAAGAAGCTGATGCAGGGCGTGAAGTAAGACGGTCTCACTTCACCCACAACCACAGAGCCAACACGAATCCCGCTGTCGCTACTGCCACACGCAGTACCGATGGCGGGATTTTCTTGACGACGGGCGGGCCACACCACCCTCCGGCCAAAGCGCCGAGTGCCATCGCCAACGCGGCCACCCAATGCACCTGTCCGGAGAAGGCGAAGATGAGTGCAGCCACAAGATTGGCGATGCCGAGAAAGAAGCTCTTCAGGATCGTTGCACGCCACACCGTTTCGGAAGTGAGGATGAGCGTCGCGGCCAGGAAGATGACGCCGGCACCGGCACCGAAATAGCCTCCGTAGACCGCGACGGCAAACAGTGCTGCCGAGTAGATTCCGGGACGGTCACCGCCGCCGGACAACTCACGAATCTTCGGTTGCAGTAGCAGCGCGAGCGAGGCGAACACGACCATCGCCGGCACAACGGATTCGAACGAACCTTCCGGTGCCAACCACAGAATCAGGGCACCGAGGATGCCACCGGCAGCCGAATAGAGAGACCAGCGAACAAGTTTCGGACCGGTATCGGCAACTTCACGGGACGAGTTCGCCAATGCGCCGACGCCGACGGCCACCAACGCGACGGTATTGGTCATGTTCGCGCTGACCGGCGAGAGCCCGACGCTCAGCAGCGCCGGGTACGAGACGATCGACGCAAGACCGGTGACAAAACCGACTAGACCGCTGAAGAATCCCGCTACGACGAGGAAAAGGAAATCGAGCAGGTTCACGAACCAGGAATCTACTCGCGGTGCTTGGTACTACTTGTCGGCAGGCTTGCCGAGTTCCTGGAAGAGCTTGTCCGTCATCTGCATTGCTCGATCACCGCCGTCGGCGTCTGCGACGAACACTGCAAACGCGAAGTCTCCGCGCGCTCCGTAGAACCAGCGATCGTCACCGCTCGCTGCGCCGGCCGCCATCATGTCCGGGTACCCAGCCAGTCCGCCGGCGCCTCGCATGGCGTCACGCAGACGATTGTTCACGTCGCCGGGCAATGCCGTCGGCGCGACGTCGGCGGTTGCCGGTTGTCCGAAGACCATCATCGGCAGCGGGGCACTGCCGCGGGCGATCGATGCCGCGAGCATCGCCATTCCGAACGGAGTCACTGTCGGCGCGCTCGCGTCGTTGGACGTCTTGTTGGCCATGACGTTGTTCATCGCCTGGTCCACGCCGGGACGGTTCGCGGCAAGCACTGCTGTCTGCTGTTCGAGTCCCTGAATGTGGAAGCCGTTGCCGAGTCCGAGCTGCTGCCCGGTGTCGGCCAACTGCTCGGCTGACACGCTGCCGGGGTCGACGCCGTTCTGCATCGACGATGCGAGACGGACCAGATCGAGTGCGCCGCCGGCCGGGCGTAACCCGGTGAAGGCGATCGGGCCCTGTTCGATGGCCTGATTGTTCTGTGCTGCAGCCAGAATGGCACCGTCCGACGGGCGGATCGCCACGATGGCCGCGGGAGTACCTGCACTGACGACAGCTTCGATCGCGGCGAGTTGAGCGTGCGAGTCGAGAGTCGCGGCGACATCGGGGCCGGGAGGACCCTGGAAGCCGGCTTGCTTGATCGGGAATCCGTTGGGCTCGACCAGGTTGACCGCCCAGCCGGCGGTGGCGTCGCGATTGGCCTGCCACACGGTCCGCAGCGGGTCCAGCAACGGCGAGTTGATGCGACGGTCGGAGGCGATCAGCTTGGGTGTCTTGACCACGACGACGCCGGGGATCGCAAAATCGCTTTCCAGGTAGGCGTAGTCGGGATCGCGGAGCAGTACGGCGGTGACGGGCTTGCCTGGGTTGGCGGCGAGGTCGGCCAACATCGACTCCGAAGTGACCAACGGTGCGACAGGTTCGAGCACCGTGGCGAGGCGACGAGTGGTGTCCACGGGGTCCGGCATGGTGGCCGGGTCGAGAGTGATCGCGTTGATGGTCTGCTCGTTCATGAGCAGGGTGCCGGTGCTGTCGACGACCTTCGGCGGCGCTGCGTCCGTGCGGGTGTACGAGACGGTGCGACCGTTGCCGAGGTCGGGAACGAGGACCGACGGGTCCCAGGACACACGCCAGCCGACCGACAGATCGCGAACCTCACCCTGCGACTGGTAGCTCCAGTCCTTGCCTTCACCGAAGTTCCAGGACGCGTCGAGAGTGAAGAGTCCGGAGTCGCTACCCAGGTCCATGACCTGAGCGACGTCGAAGTCGGTGGACTTGGCGGCAAGTCCGTCGAACATCTGCTGGATCGACGGCCGCGCGGCGTTGGGGTACGACGTGAGCGCTGCGGCAGCTTCGGCGTCGTGGTTGTTGAGGGCGGTGACGAAGTCCTCCACCACCGAGGCGGCGTCGGATTTCTTCTCCCCACCGATGACACACGACGCGAGCGCCACTGTCAGAACGACAGCAGTTATCGACGCAACGACATATTTTCCACGACGGTTGTGCTGTCCTCCGGGCCCCATGCATGTAACTCTTTACTTCTGTCACACGAGTAACAAGCACGGGATGCCTACGAACGTGTCACGGTTGAGCTACGACGGTGTGATCCAACTGCAACGGAAAACAGGTTTCAGCGCAGAAAAGTACCCGCTACCTGCACTGCAGGCGAAGAACTGTCCGCACCCGCGATGAATACCGCAAATGCGAGATCTCCCTTGATTCCGACAAACCACCCGTGTGCTGGACCACCTTCGGTTTCGGCCGTACCGGTCTTGCCCAGAAGCCCCGGAATGTCCTGCAACGACGTTGCCGTACCTCCTGTGACGGTCTCGCGCATCATCACCCGCAACTGTTCGGTCACCTCCGCGGGAGCAGGGGCCACCGTCTGATCCGCGACACCGGCCTGTCCCTTGACCAACATCGGCGCGGGTGTCGTTCCGTTCGCGATCGAGGCCGCCACCAGAGCCATCCCGAAAGGCGTGGCGGTCACGGTGCCCTGTCCGATCGCACTCTCGACACGTTCGGCGGGCGTGTTCGCGTCAGGGACGTTGCCCGTCACCGTCGTGAGGCCGGGGGTGACGTAGTCGACGCCGAGCCCGAACTGCAGCGCCGCTTTGTGCAGAGCATCGGCGGGCAGACCGACGGCCATCCTGGCCATGGTGGTGTTGCACGACTTCGCGAACGCGGTGTGCAGCGGAACCGATCCGAGGTCGAACTCGTCGTCATTGGGGATCTGACGGCCCTCGATGTTCTCGGTACCCGGGCACGCCAGAACGGTGTCCGGTGTAGCGACGCCGGCTTGCAGGGCCGCGGACGTCGTCACGGTCTTGAACGTCGAACCCGGCGGGTACAGGCCGGTCAACGCGATCGGGCCCTGTGCGTCGGCGGGGGCGTTCTGGGCCACCGCCAACACCGCTCCGGTCGACGGCTGCAGCGCAACGATCGCCGCCTGTTGCGTAACCCCGGCGAGCGCGTTCTCGGCCGCGAGTTGCAGCGGTCGGTCGATGGTTGTCGCGATGTTCGGAGCAACCGGCCCGTCTTGGCCGGCGACGGTGGTGACGGTTCCGTTCTGCTTCACCTGCTGCACCGCCCAGCCTGCGGACTTGTCCTGCCCCTCCTGCCACAGATCGGACAACCCACTGAATGTCGGCGACGCCAAAGTCTTGTCCACCGAGAGCAACCGAGCCTGCGGCGCCAAGCTCACTCCAGGAATCGCCGCCAACCGCTCCTCGATCGGTGCAAGATCCTCGGCACGCAAAGTGATTGCGGTGACCGGCTTCCCGCTTGCCGACGCAAGATCGCCGCTCAGTGATGCCGCCGTGATCGTCGGAGCGACAGGCGAGAGCAGGGCCGCCACCGCTGCCGTGTCCACCGGTGGAACCGCAGCGGAATCGAGATTGACCAGCGTCACCACCTGCTGCTCCATGATCGGCTGGCCCGCCGCGTCCAGCACCGACGGCGGAGCACCTGTCGTGGGTGTGTAGCGCAGCGTCGTCGAGGAGGTCAGGTCCGGGGCGAGCAGCGCCGGATCCCACTGGATCAGCCAGTTGTCGCCGCTTTTCGACGCGTTTCCCTGCGTCGAGTAGTTCCAGTCCTGCCCCTCACCGAACTTCCACGCCGCGTCGAGCGTGAACGTCCCCGCGGAATCGCCGGACTCGGCGGCGTCGGAAACGGTGAATGTTCCCTCGTCCTTGCCCAGCCCCTCGATCAGAGCCGAAATCGCAGTCGACGCCGCCGCCGGATCGGTGGTCAGGGCTGCTGCCGCCTGCACGTCATCCGATGTGAGTGCGGAGGCGAACTCCTCTGCCACTGATTTCGGCTGGTCAGGGCCAGAACTGCAGGAAACTACCGATCCTGCGGCCAATGCCCCCAGAGCCACGGCAGCCATGGGACGACGGAAAGTTCGGAAGCTCTGACGAGCATGTGGAAGGCGCACGACTCCGATCATGCCCGAATTTGTGGCGCCGGTTCGACTATCGGTGTAATCATGTAATCAGTGCAATAAACGCACATCAGGGCTCCACCAGCTTTCCGAGGAGAACGCCATGAAGAACTCACAAGGCTCCGGCGACCGCAGGTTCGGCCGACCCGGAGGTTGGCAACAGGCATCGGTTCCCGACGCGAGTGATGCGTCCGACTGGTTTGCCGGTCGACTTCCAGATGACTGGTTCACCGGCAGCGCCGACGTCCAGGTCGACCGCGAAGAAATCGTCGTGATCGGTGAACTCCCCGCAGTCGACGGTGGCGAGGCCGCCGCGGACGGAAGGATCTCACGCTTTCGCGAAACCACGCGCGCCGATCGGATGCGCATAGCGGACGAGGCCGAGGCTCGCTACGGACGCAAGGTCGCCTGGGGCGTACGCCTGGACGAAAAGACCGTCCTGTTCACACATCTCGCAGTTCCGGTGATGACACGACTACGTCAGCCCGAACGCAAGGTTCTCGACACCTTGGTGGACGCGGGAGTTGCTCGCTCGCGAGCAGATGCACTCATGTGGACAGTCCGGTTGGCGGGCAAGCACAGCGAACAGTGGCTCACCGAGCTACGAGAAGCGATGTCGAAGGTCGACGATCTGAGATCCGAGGGTCCGAAAATCTGAAGGCCCGAAGAATCTGAGCACCGAACACCGACGAGACCGACAGCACAGAATAATTCGATTGCGCGGGATCGTTCGAGTGCTCTAACCTGAAACACGAATCATTCCCGACAGAACAGGAAACGGGCCGTTGCTCCTCTAGAGGTTCATTACGCGAAGGCACTCGCACCCATCAGCAGTTGCTGAGCCGGGCGCACAGTCCAAGCACCCTCTGGAGTACTCATGACCCAATCCCATTCTTCTCTGTCGCTCTCGGATCTCACTTTCACCTGGCCGGACGGCGAATCAGTCTTTTCCCGCACCAACTTTGTATTCCCCAGTGGCCGTGTCGGTCTCGTGGGACTCAATGGATCGGGAAAATCGACTCTGCTGCGATTGATCGCAGGAGAGCTCTCACCGGAATCCGGATCCGTGACCGCTTCCGGCGAGGTCGGCTACCTCCGTCAGGACATCACACTCGATCCGAGTGTTCGGGTGGATGACATCCTCGGTATCCACGAACTACGAAACGCATTGCACCGCATCGAAACCGGTGACGGATCCGAGTCCGATTTTGCACTCGTGGACAACAACTGGGATATCGAGGAGAGCGCTCTCTCCACCTTGCATCGACTCGGCCTCGCGAAGGTAGTTCCGGATACGGCGGCACTGAGCCGAACCGTCGGCACCCTCTCCGGCGGAGAGACCGTCCTACTCGGCCTGACCGCAACGCTGCTGAAGAATCCGCAGGTGCTGCTCCTCGACGAGCCGACCAACAACCTGGACCGCGACGCTCGATCACGAGTTCATGCTGCAGTCCAACAGTTTCCGGGAACCGTACTGATCGTCAGTCACGACCGGGAACTGCTCGACACCGCGGAGTACACGGTCGAACTACGTCGGGGGGATCTACGCGTGTTCGGCGGCAACTACTCGCACTACCAGGAGGTCGTGACCGCTGAGCAGGAAAACGCACTCGCCACCGTTCGCGACGCCAAGGCCGATCTGGCGAAGCAGAGCCGCGAGCTGATCGACGCTCGAACAAAACTGGACCGACGTAAGCGCTATGGGCAGAAGATGTTCGAGAACAAGCGGGTGCCACTGATTATCGCGCAGGAACGAAAACGCCAAGCCCAAGTTTCGGCCGGAAAGCTGGCCCTCAACCATATCGGGAAGGTGGACGAGGCCAAGTCTGCCCTGTCGGAGGCAGAGGAACTCCTTCGAGACGATCGCGAGATCCGCCTGGACCTTCCTGCTACAGAGGTTCATCCGGGGCAGCAGGTTGCGCGGCTCGACGAGGTGACGTTGCGGAGCGGCCAAGTGGTATCGCTCCAGATCACCGGGCCGGAGCGGATTGCGATACTGGGACGCAACGGAATCGGCAAGACGACGTTGCTCGATGCACTCGCTGCGTCGACTCCGTTCGTAGCCTCTCGTGCGCTCCCCCAACGTCTCGACGTGTTCGACGAGGATCTCTCGGTGGCGGACAACGTCGCATTGGCTGCGCCACACGCAACGGCCGAGGAAATTCGTGGGCAGTTGGCACGGTTCCTTTTCCGGGGAACGGATTCCGACGTCTTGGCATCGGCGCTCTCCGGCGGTGAACGATTGCGCGCCGCGTTGGCGACGATCCTTCTGGCCGAACCCGCGCCTCAGCTGCTTCTTCTCGACGAGCCGACCAACAATCTGGACCTACCGAGTCTCGCCCATCTCACGCAGGCACTTTCCGATTTCCGCGGCGCCATGGTGGTGGTGAGTCACGATCTGCCGTTCCTGCGCGACATCGGCATAACGCGGTGGATCAGCATGGACGAGAATGGTATTCAGGACGTCGATCCCGAGTAGGCCGACGGTTGACGCTAGCGGCGCGAGACGGTCCGGCCTTACTGTGGGGCGATGTGCCTTCACCTCGACGCAACCGCCGCCCTGTCGATTGCAGGTTGGGTTCGCGAAGAACCTACTCGATCGGCCTCTGCCCCAGTTCCGCAACCTCTGGTCGGCGTTTGTGATCAACTCGTCGTGTGGGCGAGCTCGTTCTCCGTACTTGCCAGTCCAGACGACCAGGTGTGGTTTCTCTCGGCGGAGAACTATGCCGGTGGAGTTGGTATCAGCGATGAGGCGTTTCCCTGGAATGCGTTCCGGCACGAGAGCCTGGCGGTCGCTTCCGGGCCGGCTGAGCGCGCGGCGATCAACGCCTTCTGGTCCGCTCACCTCCCGGTTCTGCTGTCGGTACGCAATGGGTACGAGTACTTGGCGCTCGCTCCGGACGGTCAGGTCGTCCGTGGGGGAGAGCCGGAGTTCGAGGAGGTCACCGTCGTTGCCGCTGATTTCGAGGCTCTGCTTCGGGGCATAGCCGCAGGCGTCAGCACGGCAGACCCCGTCACCGATGCACTGCTTGGCACAGTGGGTGCTGACCGGCCGGGCGGTGACCGGTAGCTCTGAGGGAAGCCGAGTTGATTGCTCGACTGTTCGTGAAAGTTCCCGGCATCCGTCGAAATGGCTCCGGTCGGCTACTCGAGTTCACGTGCGTAGTAACTGGCACCCATACTGGACGGGTGTTGCACGATGTGAGAAATCCGGTGGACGGTGCGCGGATCACCTATCAGATCGTGGGCGACGGCCCACCCCTGTTGATGGTGCACGGCACTGCGTTGTCTCGCTCCATCTGGCGTGGCTTCGGGTACGTCAAGGCGCTCCAGGAACAGTATCGTCTGATTCTCGTCGACATGCGGGGTCACGGACGCAGCGACAAACCACACGACTCCGATTCGTATGCAATGGATCTGGTGGTCGGCGATCTCCTGGAGATCCTCGACACGGAGTCTCCGTTCGAACCGGCTCACGTCCTCGGATACTCGTTCGGCGGGCGCTCGGTGATGTCGCTGACTGTCGAGCACTCCGAACGGGTGCGATCGTTGACCGTCGGAGGCGGTAGTAGCCGACCGATGACGGGCGCGTTCGACGCATTGTTCTTCCCAGGCTGCATCGACGCACTCGAAAGCGGCGGTATCGAAGGATTTCTGACCGGTTGGGGCGCGAGACGCGGCAAACCGGTGGATCCTCAGACCGCGACTGCCTTTCGAATCAACGATCCCCTCGCACTCGCGGCTTACATGCGGCGTGCGGAGAAGGAGCAGGGCATCGACGACGCCGTGCTTCGCCGGATCGCCACGCCGACTTTGTTGTTCGTCGGATCGAGAGATCGCGAGCGCCTGCCGGATACCGAGCATCTGGAGTCCATGATTCCGGACAGTGCTTTGGCCGTGATCGAGGGGGCTGATCACGCGAGCGCGGTCGCGGACTCCGAAGCTGTGCTGCGTGCGCTCATTCCGTTCCTGAGCCGACAGTAGTCCGCCTTCATCCGCTCACTACTGCGGTGTGAGCACTCTCGACTCGAGCGCGGTCACCGGTGGTTGCCGCAAGTCCAAGCGGCGCAGCAACTGAGCATTCGCGGCAACGACCACAGTGGACACCGACATCAGGATTGCTCCGACCTCCATCGGCAGCACGAACCCGACGGGCGCCAGTACTCCCGCAGCGAGGGGAACCGAGATCGCGTTGTATCCCGCTGCCCACCAGAGGTTCTGAACCATCTTCCGGTAGGTGGCGCGGGACAGCTCGATGACCGAGCTCACCGAACGCGGATCATCGCTGGCCAGAACAACTCCCGCCGACGCTATCGCCACGTCGGTTCCGGCACCGATCGCGATACCCACATCCGCCTGGGCAAGTGCCGGCGCATCGTTGACCCCGTCACCGACCATCGCCACGCGGTGGCCCGCAGCCTGAAGGCGAGATACCTGTGCTCCCTTGTCCTGCGGAAGCACCTCGGCGAAAACTTCGTCGATCCCGAGCCTGCGAGCCACCGAATGGGCCACGGCCTCCGCGTCTCCGGTGACCATGGCCACGCGCACACCGCGAGCGTGGAGGGCGTCGACGGCCAATGCAGATTCCGGGCGAATCTCGTCGGCCAATGCCAATGCACCGATCACCTTCTCGTCACGCACTACATGCAGGACGGTCGACCCGTCACTCAGCCACTCTTCGGTCCCCGGGATCGCTGTGGCCCCGACCGATCTCAACATCCCCGGTCCGCCGACACCGACGCGTGCACCGGCGACGTTCGCAGCAACCCCGATCCCGTTGTGCGCCTGAAAGTCGGAACCCGAAGTGAAGTCGAGCGACAACTCCCGCGCCGCTGCGACGACGGCGCGGCCGAGTGGATGTTCGCTGTCGAACTCGACGGCAGCTGCCGCGCTGAGCACGTCATCATCGGAATACCCGTCGACACCGCGTACGCCGACCACTGCGGGCTCCCCCTTGGTGAGAGTGCCGGTCTTGTCGAAGAGAACGGTGTCTACGTTGCGCATCGCCTCGAGGGCCATGCGGTCGGTGATCAGAATCCCAGCCCGAGCTGCCCGTTCCGTCGCGATGGAGACGACCAGCGGAATCGCCAACCCGAGCGCGTGCGGGCAGGCGATCACCAGAACGGTGATCGTCCGGGTGACTGCGCTCTCGGGTGTGCCCCAGATACTCCAGGCGATCGCGGTCAGCACTGCCGCGCCCAGTGCGTACCAGAACAGCAGAGCAGCGGCCTTGTCCGCCAACACCTGAGCACGACTCGACGAGTTCTGGGCCTGTTCGACCAGGCGCCGGATACCGGCGAGCGCGGTGTCTTCTCCCACAGCGGTGACTCGAAGCCGAAGTGCCGAGTCGGTGGCTACGGTGCCGGCCACCACCTGATCTCCGACAGTCCGGCGGACGGTCTTCGACTCGCCCGTGATCATGGATTCGTCCATGTCGGCGCTTCCCTCGACGACCGTTCCGTCCGAGGGAACTCGGGCGCCGGGACGAACTATCACCAGGTCGCCGGTAGCCAGAGCTGCGGTGGGCACGGTTTCCACCGACTCCCCCACCACCCGTTCGGCCTCGTCGGGAAGCAAAGCGGCAAGAGAGTCCAAGGCGCTCGAAGTCTGACTGAGCGAACGCATCTCGATCCAGTGACCCAACAACATGATCACGATCAGGAGCGCGAGCTCCCACCAGAAATCAAGAGTGTGATCCACCCAGTGCAGACTTGCAGCCCAAGACGCGAAGAAGGCAACGGTGATGGCAAGTGCGATCAGAAGCATCATTCCGGGTTGCCGAGAACGTATTTCGGCGACAGCGCCGGTGAGGAACGGCTTGCCGCCCCAGAAGTACATCACCGTGCCGAGTACCGGCGAGATCCATTCCACCAGAGAGTTTTCCGGAAGGGTGTACCCGACCAGATCAGCGAACATCGCATCTGCCGCAACAACCGGAACTGCGATTACCAGCATGACTGCGAACAACGTCCGGAACTGTGCGACGTGATCCCCGTGACCACCGTGGGCCCCATGCTCCATCTGACTGTGGTTCATCTGGCTGTGGTCCATCTCGCTATGGTCCATCTGACTGTGATCCATGTGGCGGTCATCCCCTCGCGTGTGATTCCGGCACTGCAGCGGTCAAGCCATCAGCCTCGAACGTATGCCCGGCTCAGCCACCGAGCAAGGTCACGCGGCCAACGTCAATCGCTCAACTCCCCTTCAACATCGCTTCCATCTGAGTGATTTCCGCCTGCTGACCGGCGATGATAGCTTCTGCCATCTTCTCCGCCGATGGATCGAGCCCGTTGTCGAGCTCGGTCTGGGACATGGTGATGGCACCCTTGTGGTGCTCGATCATCATCGTCAACCACAACTTGTCGAACTCCGCGCCACTGGCGTCGGTGAGGGCGGCCATGTCGTCGGCCGACATCATGCCCGGCATCTCGGCCATCCCGACGCCGTGTCCCGCATGCGCCGAATCATCCATGCCCTCCATCGAACTCGACGAAGGATCGGGGCGTCCCCACTTCGTCAGGAATTCGGTCATCTGAGCCATTTCCGGGCCTTGCGCTGCCTCTATCTGCGCTGCAAGCGAGAGAAGTTCCGGATTGTCGGTTCGACCGTCGACCATTCTGGCCATGTCCAATGCCTGCGCGTGATGCGGGTACATCCCTTCGAGAAACTCGATGTCGGCGGCATTGACACCCGCGGGAATCTCCGACTGTGCTGCGACGCTGGTTGTTTCGGAAGAATGGTTGACACTCTCCCCGGAGTTGTCCGAGCATCCGGCAATCAACAGTGCTGCCGCTGCCACAACCGGAACGAACCGCGTGGCGCTCTTCCTGACCGTCAAAGACATGTTTTCACTCCCGAGAGTTGATTCTGTTCGATATGCACTGCACCACAATTGATTTGACGACAGTGCTGCAAATGCACAGTTGCCACGTTACCGGCGGAAATCCGCCTCGAAGCCCGATAACCGGCCCAAACAGGCTTCCTTCATCGAATCTTCACAGTCGAACGGAAATCACCTCGCGACAGAAATGCAGACACGCAGTCGACTAACCTCGGTTCGATGAGCGCCGAACTACGACCTGGTGAGGAACCGGGGCGTGTTCTTGTCGTCGACGACGAGACTGCCCTTGCGAAGGTTGTCGCCAATTATCTGACACGCGAGGGATTCACCGTGCGCCTCGCCCACGACGGGCCGAGCGCAGTACGTTCGGTGCGCGACTTCGAGCCCGCACTGATCGTGCTCGACCTGATGCTTCCGGGCTTCGACGGTCTGGAAGTCTGCCGGCGGATCCGCACGTTTTCCGACGTGTATGTCCTGATGCTCTCCGCCCGCGGTGACGAGTCGGACAAGGTAACCGGGCTGGCAGCCGGCGCAGACGACTACGTGGTCAAACCCTTCGGCCCCCGCGAGTTGGTTGCGCGAGTGAAAGCACTGCTCAGACGGCCACGCGCGTCGAGCTTGCTGCCGAAAGTACTGCCAACGCCTCCCGGACTCGACATCGACGTCCTGTCCCGCACGGTTCGTGTGGACGACGCCCTGGTCGATCTCACTCCCACCGAGTTCACTCTGTTGTCCGCACTCGCATCCCGACCCGACGCTGTCTGGAGTCGGGCCGAGATCATCACCTCGGTGTGGGGGTCGTCCTGGTTCGGGGACCAGCACATCGTCGACGTCCATGTCCGTGCGTTACGCCGCAAACTCGGCGACGACGCGACCGATCCTCGGTTCATCAGGACCGTCAGGGGCGTCGGATACTCCCTGAGGTCGTCATGAACGCGGTCGTCATGAACAAACTCGGGTTACGCGGAAAACTGCTGCTCGCGCAGCTTGTCGTTCTGTTCGTCTCCTGCCTCGCCATCGCCGCAGTCGCCATTGCCGTCGCTGCCCCGCTCTTTCACAACCACCTCATGATGGCCGGCATCGAAGACTCGAACGTCCGTACCCACACCGAAGAAGCTTTCGCTCAGACGATGACCATCGCTCTGTTGTGCGGGATTGCAGTCGCACTGGTGGGCGCCGGCATCGCCGCGGTCTACATCGTCCGACGCATCACCGCCCCGATCTCAACGCTGGCGGAGGCGGCGCAAAGCGTCGCCGACGGGAACTTCGACGTGACTATCGGCCGGTCCGGCGTAGATGCCGATTTCACGCGTCTCGAAACTGCCTTTGCCGACATGGCGGCACGCCTTGATCATTCGGATCGGGTCCGCAAACGCCTGCTTGCCGATCTTGCCCACGAATTACGCACTCCGGTATCGACTTTGGCTGCGTACGTGGACGGCATCGAGGATGGCGTCCTACCCGCGGACTCCTCTTCGTGGTCGGTCATGCGCGATCAACTCGAAAGACTGCGTCGGCTCTCTTGTGATCTGGCGGACGTCTCCGCTGCCGACGAACACGCTCTCGAACTCGATCGCCGGGATGAGAATATCGACGACATCGTTTGCAGCGCAACGGCAGCAGCGGCGCCGCGTTACGCCGATCGTGGAGTCGAATTGACGACCGCGCTACCTCCGCAACCGATCACGGCCGAGGTCGATCGCCAACGAATCGACCAGATCCTCGCCAACCTGCTCGAAAACGCGTTGCGGCACACTCCCAGCGGAGGTTCGGTGACGGTGACACTCGCGCGGGAAGGCGAGCACCTCTCGGTGTCCGTCACCGACACCGGTGACGGAATTCCCACAGACGAACTCGAATCAGTCTTCGACCGTTTCCATCGCGGTGATCGATCCGACGGTTCCGGTTTGGGGCTCACGATTGCGCGTAGCCTCGCGCTCGCACACGGTGGCGATCTGGTGGCGCTCCGAAACGAACAACCTCCCGGCAGCACGCTGATCCTCACCTTGCCGACAGGTTTCAGGCTGCCGCTTTGAACGGATCGTGCTCGGCGATCAACTTCTCGAGTCGAGCTTCGTCCACTCGAACCCTGACTGTCGACGCTTCCTGCTGATCACGAATCACCTTGGCCAACGTGAACGTACTGGTGACCAGGAACAGCAAGGACATTCCGAGAAATCCGCGTTGCCACGCATCGATCGGAAGATACGCAATTCCGAGGAGGGTGCCGACAAAACTGACGGCAAAGGCTATTCCGGCCTGAAGATAGAAGGCTGCAGTGGTCTTCGAAGGTGTTGTCGGTGTGCTCATGCTTCGAAGTCTGCTCGCCCATCCCGGCACTCGGATGCGTAGTCCTACTCGAGAGTGCACGGTACTTCCCCGACAATAAATCAGATGCCGTTACCTATCCTGGTGGATAGTCTCGGTCCGGTATCCGGAGTTGTTCCAGAACAGTTGTCGTTCGACAACAGTCAGACGGCAGGAGTGATCGATGACCCGCAGACATATCGCCATGGTGAGCATTCCGGCACCTGGCCACGTCAATCCGAGCCTGGCGATCATCGCGCGTCTCGTCGCCGCCGGTCACCGCGTCACCTACGCCAACGACGAGTCGATGCGTGAGGTCATCGAGGCGACCGGGGCCGTATTCGCACCGTACGTCTCCACATTGCCCAGCCTCGTTCCTTCTCCTGACGGCGCCGAACCGGAGAAGAGTTGGGACGGGGATCTGATCGATCAGTTGACGATTTTCCAGGACGACTACGAGTCGATGCTGCCGCAGCTGCGCCGAATCTACGACGACGACCGTCCCGACCTCTTCCTCTACGACATCGCGGGAGTTCCAGCGCGAATACTGGCTCAGCAGTGGAACGTTCCCATCATCCAGCTGTCGCCGACGTACGTTGCCTGGGACGGTTACGAAGCCGACGCCGCACCGATGTACGACGAGATTCGCTCCGACCCGAGAGGCGTCGACCTGCTCGATCGGGAGGCCCGGTTCTTCCGCAGCGAAGGCGTCGAGGTCGACCCGCGCGAGTTCACCGGACGCCCACCGCGTGCGATCGTTCTGATCGCAGAATCGATGCAGCCCAACGCCGATCGCGTGAACCGTGACGTGTACACGTTTGTCGGCCCAGCACTCGAACCGAGCAGTCAACCCTGGGTGAACCCGGATCCGGACCGCAAACTTCTGTTGATTTCGTTGGGTTCAGCCTTCACCGATCATCCGGATTTCTACCGCACCTGCGTCGAGGCTTTCGGCGAGCTGGACGGCTGGCACGTCGTCCTCCAGATCGGAAAGCAGGTGCAGATCTCAGATCTCGGACCAGTGCCCGACAACGTCGAAATACACCGATGGGTACCGCAGTTCGCGATTCTGCAGCAGGCCGACGCGTTCGTGACCCACGCGGGTATGGGCGGATCCAGCGAGGGGCTCGTGACCGGCACACCCATGATCGCGGTGCCGCAAGCCGTCGATCAGTTCGGCAACGCCGACTCGCTGGTCGACGCCGGTGTCGCAGTACGCGTCGACAGCGCTACCGTCACGGCAGCAGAGCTTCGTGAGGCGTTGGCTCGGGTGAGCTCGGACGAGTTCCGACGACGCAGTACAGAGTTGGCAAAAGAGCTCGCAGCGGCGGGCGGTGTGTCCCGTGCCGTCGAGTTGATCGAAGCCGTCCTACCCGGCAGCGGGCGGCGGTAGTGGCGGCTACCAGTGCCAGGCGTCGCCGCCCACGTTCTTGATGGTTCGCTGCAGAACCGTGATGGTGGTGACGAACTCTTCTTCGCTGATTCCCTGCATCCGCTCTTCCTGCAGCATCTGCTGTACCCGCGAGGCGCGTTCGAACTGCTGGGAGCCCGCATCAGTGGGGAGAAGGACAGCCCCGTCTTCACGCGCCCACCCCAGATCGAGGGCAGAGTCGACGGCCGCGTCGACCACGTCAGTTGATTCGTTGGGACCGATCGTGCGGAGGAGGGCAGCTCGCTTCATCCCTTCAGGGTGCAACGAAAGTTGGTGCAGGACCCACCATTGCGGCTGGGTGACGCCGACCGCTTCCAGCGCTCCCCTCGTGCGCGCACGAATCGCCTCACCGGCACGCGCGGTCCAGAATCCGATCGGCTGATTGGCCGGTGGCTGCATCGCTTGTTCGTTCATGGATACGACGATAAAACCTCAACGGAAGTTCAGGTCAACCACCAGCGAGGTGAAGTTCTACATATGTTGTGTGATTGCTCGGCCGATGATGCGGGCAGCGTCGGGGAACTCACCCGGGTTCGGTCCGGCGTAGTTGAGCCGCAAGAACTTTCCGGTCGGTTCCGCCGGGAACCAATCGTCGCCGGCCCCGACGATGACGCCGGCCGACCGGCAGTCCTGCACCACGCGTTCGAGATTCGTGGTGTCCGGGAGCCGCAGCCAGAGGTTGAGTCCGCCTTGCGGTACGGCGTCGAGGTGAGCGTCCGGCGCATGTTCGCGCAAACTCGACACGAGGAGATCGCGTCTGGCCTCGAGTTGGTGACGAAGCCTGCGCAAGTGCGTGCGCCAGGCCGGCTGGGTCACGACGTCGAGTGCTACCGCTTGCAGCATCCCACTGACATACATCGAATCTGCCTGTGTATCAGCAAGAATTCGCTCGTAGGCCGGGCCTCGGGCGATCAATCCGGCAACTCGCACCGACGGCGAGACGCTCTTGGTCAGTGCACGAAGGTAGACGACGTGTCCACTGTCGTCGCGAGCAGCGATGGGGCTGGGATCTGCGGTGATTCCGAAGTCGAGCGCCGAACTGTCCTCGATGAGGAACGCGCCGTGCCGACGGACGGTATCGAGAACCTTGTCAGCCAACGACGGCGACCACAGCGCTCCCGTCGGACTCGCGAAGCTCGGTTGTGCATAGAACGCACGGGCACCGGTCTGTTCGAATGCACGCGAAAGCTCTTCAGGATCAGGACCGTTGGCGCCGCTGGAGATCGGAATGACCGTGACTCCAGCCTGCGCGGCAGCCAGGATCGCACCCCAGTAGGTCGGCGATTCCATGAGCAACGGCCGCCCCTCCCCCACCAACGCACGGAAGGACGTCGCAAGCCCACCCTGACTGCCGGGAAGTACAACCACGTCGTTCGGCCCCGGCGGAGTGATCCCGGCAGGAGTGGCGGAACCCAATTCGGAGGCAAACCAGGACTGCAGTTCTGGAAGCCCGGCAGCGAGGGGTCGATTGAACACGGCGTCGGTTCGCGTCGCCCTGGTGAAGGCTGCACGAACCAGACCTTCCGGCAACAGCTCTCGGGCCGGATAGCCGGAATGCAGCGCGATCACGTCGTTGGAGGTGGACTGCAGCGCAATAGGCAGTTGCAGCCGATGATTCGGCGATCCGAGCGCCGCTGTCTGCCACCCGTAATCGTTGGGTCGCACGACGCGCGCAGCGCGTACGAAGGTTCCCACTCCGGGTCGAGCCTCTACGACTCCCTGAGATACCAGCGTTCGCAGCGCCTTCTGCACGGTGACGGGACTGGCCCCGTGCAGGCTCACGAGCGACCGAGTGGACGGAAGCTTCGCGCCGGGAGGAGCCGTCGCGATCCATTCACGCAAGGCTGCGACGATCCTCGAACTGCTATCATTGGACATGTCGAAACATAGTAGCGCTACTCTCCCGCCGACGCTAGCGCTATCGCGAATCAATGTCCATTTCCAGAGCTGAACACTGAGGCGCCCTTCTCATCTGAAACACAACTCGCCCAACCGAACCGGAAGAGGTACGTAACCGCGTGAACACACCCATCGATCAGGCCCGCAAGCTCGAGAATGTCAGGTACGACATCAGAGGGCGAATTCTCGACAAGACCGAAGAACTCGAGGATCAAGGACACACGATCCTGCGACTCAACGTCGGCAATCCGGCCCCCTTCGGATTCGAAGCTCCGGACGAAATCATGATGGCCATGATCCGCAATCTCCCTACCGCGCAGGGATATTGCGATTCTCGCGGACTGTATTCGGCGCGCACCGCGGTGGTGCAGTACTACCAGACGCGGGGTATCACCGATGTCACCGTCGACGAGATCTATCTCGGAAACGGCGTCTCCGAACTGATCACGCTGACGATGCAGGCGCTCTGCAATCCCGAGGACGAGATCCTGATTCCCGCTCCCGATTACCCCTTGTGGACGGCTTCGGTTTCACTTGCCGGCGGCACGCCGGTCCACTACCTCACCGATGAAAGCCAGGGCTGGGCACCGGACTTCGACGATCTGGAGGCTCGGATCTCTCCCCGTACCCGAGGGATTGTCGTCATCAATCCCAACAATCCGACGGGCGCCGTCTACTCGACGGAGGTGCTGCAACGCTTCGTGGACATCGCGCGCAGACACGATCTGATGCTCTTCGCCGACGAAATCTACGAAAAGATCGTCTACGACGGCCGATCCATGACAAACCTTGCGTCGATGACAGGGCGAGACGTCCTGTGTCTGACGTACTCGGGGCTGTCCAAGGCCTACCGCGTCTGCGGGTTCCGAGCAGGATGGCTGGCAATCACCGGACCACTGGAGCGGGCGTCGAGTTTCATCGAAGGCATCAAACTGCTGGCCAACATGCGAATGTGTGCCAACGTTCCGGCGCAGCACGCGATCCAGACCGCACTCGGCGGGCGCCAGTCCATCGAGGACCTGTTGCTTCCACAAGGCCGGCTGACAGCGCAGCGCGATCTCGCGCACAGCACGCTCAACAGCATCGACGGAATCAGTTGCCAACAGGCCGACGGGGCGCTGTACCTGTTCCCCAAGCTCGACGTCGACAAGTTCGGCATCGTCGACGACGAGAGGTTCGTTCTCGATCTACTGGAGTCGGAGAAGATCCTGGTCAGCCACGGTCGCGCATTCAATTGGATCGAACCCGATCACTTCCGGTTGGTGACTCTACCCAACACCGACGATCTCTCGACCGCTCTCGAGCGACTCGGCAACTTCCTCAGTTCCTACAGCCAGTAGCCCTGGTTACCGGGCCCACGTACGACTGAACGCCGACCGGATTTCCGGTCGGCGTTCAGTGGTGAAAATCAGCAGGCGATCAGGCAGTGACGATCGCGTCGAGTGCCGAGTAGAACAAGCCCAATCCGTCGTCACTGGGACCGGTGAGAGCCTCGGTGGCGTGCTCGGGGTGCGGCATCAAACCGACGACGCGGCCGTTGGCCGAAGAGATGCCGGCGATGCGACGCTGCGAACCGTTGGGGTTCTCCTCCGAGTAACGGAAGACGACGCGGCCTTCGCCCTCGAGTTCGTCGAGAACCTTCTCGGACGCCTGGAAGCGACCTTCACCCGACTTGAGGGGGATGAGGATCTGGGCGCCGGCCTCGTAGCGTGAGGACCACGCCGTGTTGTTGGCTTCGACCGTCAACCACTCGTCGCGGCAGATGAAGTGCAGACCCTGGTTACGGGTCAGGGCACCGGGGAGCAAACCTGCCTCGCAGAGGATCTGGAAACCGTTGCAGATGCCCAGGACCGGCATGCCGCCCTTGGCTGCTTCGACAACCTTGCCCATCGCGGGAGCAAAACGTGCGATTGCGCCGCAGCGAAGGTAGTCGCCGTAGGAGAATCCACCGGGAACGACAACCGCGTCGACACCCTTGAGGTCTGCGTCGCCGTGCCAGAGTTCGACAGCTTCACCGCCGGCCAGGTTCACAGCCCGGGCTGCGTCGATGTCGTCGAGCGTGCCCGGGAACGTGATTACCCCGATACGTGCGCTCATGCCTCGACTCGCCTGACGGTCCAATCCTCGATCACCGTGTTGGCCAGCAGGCCTTCGGCGATCTTCTCGAGTTCGGCGTCTTCGACACTGCCGTCGATCTCCAACTCGAACCGCTTGCCCTGACGGACATCGGATACTCCTGCAAAGCCCAGGCGAGACAGTGCCCCGACAATTGCCTGTCCCTGGGGGTCGAGAATCTCGGCCTTGGGCATGACTTCGACGACGACACGGGCCACGTGCTGCTCCTCGGTACTAGTGCGCGAACCCGGAGTGAAACGCTCGGGTGATGGCCAGTTTACCGGGCGTACCCGAGATGGTTCGCATCGAGTGATCGGGGCGTGACGGCCAACACCCGCGAGAGCCGCCTGCGAGTCCCTTCAGGGCGGCGCATACTCGAAATCATGCGACTGACACATTTTGGCCATTCCTGTGTTCTCGTGGAGTTGAACGGATCGAAGATCCTCTTCGATCCCGGCAACTTCTCGCACGGGTTCGAAGGCATCACCGGCCTCGACGCCATCCTCGTGACACATCAACACCCCGATCATGCCGACCCCGCGCGCCTGCCCGAACTGGCCGAAGCCAACCCCGACGCCGTGCTCTACAGCGATCCGCAGACGGCGGAAAAGCTCGGTGGACGCTGGACCGGAGTCCGCCCGGGCGACCGGTTCAGCATCGGTGACGTCGAGGTGACCGGAGCGGGCGGAGAGCACGCGATCATCCATCCGGACCTACCGATGATCGACAACACCGCGTTCCTCCTCGGCGACGCGAGCAACCCGGCGCAGTTCATGCACCCCGGCGATTCCCTCTTCGTCCCCGAACAGACGGTCGACGTTCTTGCCCTCCCCGCCGCCGCACCGTGGCTCAAGATCTCGGAGGCCATCGACTACCTCCGTGCGGTAGCGCCGCGCGTCGCGGTTCCCATCCATCAAGCGATCATCCGCGACGAAGCCACAGGTATTTTCTACGGTCGCTATTCGGAAATGGCTGCCGACGGCACCGAGTTCCGAGTTCTCGGCGAGGAGTCGAGCGTCGAAGTCGCCTGATTCAGTTCTCACGCACTCACGTCGACGATGATCCAGCCGGTGCTCGTCCCGCCGGCTGCGTCGGTGAGTGTGTAGAGAATCCTGTCGGTGCCTGTCTTCGCTCCGGCCTCGAACACAACTTCACCGTTTTCGAGCTTTACCGTGCCACCGAGAAGTGATGTCGCCTCGACGCCGGTCACCTTGATCGAATCTCCGTTGCTGTCATGATCATTCGCGACGGCGTCGACGGTGACCGCGCCACCTGAGCGGACCCGCGCGGTGTCGAGTGCGGCGTACGGCGGGATCGGACTTGCCGTGTACCGACCGACATCGTCGAGTCGAGCCGAGGCAACATCCGCAGCATCGACGATGGCAGCAAATTCGGTGCCGTCGAAGCGCGAGAGGTCGTTGCCGTTCATGATGGTCGATCCCTCGGCGCCACCGCCGTGATAGTCGTCGGCATAGAAGTTGTGGCCCAACTCGTGGCGGAGGACGCGACTGAAGGTGCCATCGGGCTCGGCACCGACGTGCGCGTAGCTGTGATCGAGTTCGAACTTCGAGTAATAGGCATTTCCGCCACCGGATTTGCACACGACAGTCGCCTGATCGACGCTGGTCCCGACTTGATCGGACCACAGTTCTTCCAACTGCTCGAGGTTTTCACAACTGCTCGAATACGGATCGTCGGCGGCATCTGCCCGAAGGACGACCCGACCGAGGATCGGCCGGATTCCGACGTCTCTGATCCAGATCGCAGCGGTTCTGGCCATGGATTCCTCGGCCCGGTCCAGGGCGACGGCGGGACTGCCTTCACCGTGCGCGGAGTACCATTCGCCGCTCAGGTCCAACCCCACCACGAACTGCTTCACCGTCTTGCCGACGTTTGCTGCCGAGGCCGTCGCGATGGAGGCGGTCGGCCACTGCGGCTTCGCATCGATCGGCGCTGTGCTGCGACCGACCACGTCCGATCCGACGAACTCGATCGAAGCGCCCCGATCGAAAATCACCTGTCCGCGCAGTGTTCCAGCGGAGTCGACGATGGCCGAGACGATTGCGTCCGGATGCCCTTCCACGCTGCCGATGTACGAACGGGGCGCCGGGATCACCACGTGGGAAAGCTGGCCGCCGCTTTCTTGCACAGCCATCGAGAAGTCGGGTCCCCGCAGATTCATCTTGTGGAGTCGCAACGTGAGTTGCTCGCCTTCGTCGTCGACGGTCGCGGTGCGGACGCCGTCACTCGATCCACTCGATCCGCCGTCGATACTTCCCGTCGGCAGAGTGTGGACCACGCCGGTCGGAGCGGCAGACGCGAGCGTCGGGACGACCGCACCGCAGACGACCACGCCCACAGTCACAGCGACAAGACCTTTGGCCGACTTGGTGAGCACTCGTGCGTGCATGGTGAAACCCCAACCCATCTACTAGCGGCAGATTAACTGCACGCACTCTAGCAGCGAAGAAGTTGGGTGACCCCACACTTGAATTCAACGTCCATTTTGTGCAAATTTGACCCACTCTGCACTACTGCCAGCAAGAAACGTGAGAAACGCGAAGAGTTATCCCGCTCGGACAACCCGGACAGACGACACCATTTCGTAGCTATCGAATAGTTGCCAACTACCGAATTCAGGCAGCGCCGAGCTCCTGAGACGGGGAGTTCCACCGATACACCTGCGAGGTGGCTTCGTGAAAGAGTGCAAGGTCGACGGCGTCGAGAACTGCCTGCCTCGGGCCCTCGTTTCCCAACTGCTTGGCCGTGATCGACAATCTGACCAGTCCCCCACGCTTGGCGGCGCGCCCGGCTCCGAGAACCAATGCGCGACACCACCACGGCTCGGCCTTGAAGCCCTCGCCGATACCGAAAACCCGTCCCCGCTGCAAGGTGCCTCGGGTCAGATCGTGCACTGCCCCGAGGCCTGCCATCGTGCGAAAACCCGTCTCCGGCAACACCGACATGGCACCGGGCGACGCCACCCAGCGCGGCGGCGCGAACACCCGGGTCCGAAGGCCGGCATGCTCGAGAACTCGATCCGCAGCGAGTAGTCGCAGCTTTGCTTCGTGCTTCGACAGAGTGGCGAACTCGGCCCGACGACGCTTGGTCGCGGCCTGGTCGTAGCCGTGCAGAACGATGGCGTCGCCGTGCTCACGACGCTCGCGCAGCCAAGCCGTCGTCACCGCGTCGTCGGCCAGTCGATATTTGTCCTTCAGTCGCGGCGCCACCAGGAGCGACAGGCGGACACCTCGAGCGTCCATCTCGTCAGCGAATCCGGCAGCGAGATAACATGTCTCGTCTCTGATTCCGGATACCGACACGATCAGTTCTGCGGACATACTCCGATAGTGGCAGCTGTGGGTGAACAGCACACTGCCGCCGGATGATCATCCGGCGGCAGTTTTCAGCGCAGCTACCAGTTCTCGGGAAGCGCAGCTACCAATTCTTCGGAAGCGCAGCTACTAATTCTTCGGAAGCGCAGCTTCGATCGCGGCGACGACCTCGGGTGCGTCAGGCTCGGTCCGCGGACGGAAGCGGTTGACGACGGTGCCGTCCGGTCCGATCAGGAACTTCTCGAAGTTCCACTGAACGTCTCCCGCAGTGCCTTCGGCGTCGGCCGCCTTGGTGAGCTCGGCATACAGCGGATGCTGGTTTTCGCCGTTCACCTCGATCTTCTCGAGAAGCGGGAACGTGACGCCGTAAGTGGTGGAGCAGAACGTCTCGATCTCTTCGGCGGTACCCGGTTCCTGCCCCATGAACTGGTTGCACGGGATGCCGATCACGGTCAGACCGCGATCCGCGTACTCGCCGGCCAGCTTCTCGAGCGCCGAGTACTGCGGGGTCAGCCCACACTTGGATGCCACGTTGACGACGAGGACGGCGCGGCCGTCGTATTCACCCAACGAGGTGGGCACGCCACCGAGGGTGTTGATCGCGATGTTCTGTACTGGAGTTGTCATAGGCTCCAACTTAGCGACTCTTGTCCGCTGCTACGTCGACGCTCCGAGAATGCGATCGAGGTCGTCGAGGACGGTGAGGCCGCCGAGCGGTCCGACGCCGGTGATCCAGTAGGACATGTCGACCAGATGCGGGTTCGGGAAGAGTCCGGCGTTGTCCGCCACGGCCTTCGGCATCGTGCTTGCATCGGCCGGTTTCGCGGAGGTCACCAGGATGAGGTCGGCGTTGGCTCCGGAGACGAATTCCGGGGAGAGGTCGACGGAGATCGAGTTCTCCCAGTCGCGTGCCGGAATCGTGAGTCCCGCGCATTCGAGAGTGCTTCCGGCAAACGAGGTGGGCCCGTACAGCGTCAGAACGTCGTCGCGTGGGCGGATGAGCTGAGCGGTCTTGCCCTCGGTGCTGTGCTTGCCGGCCACTTCCTCGCAGCGTGCCGTGTAGTCGCCGAGCAGTTCGCCTGCCTGATCGGTCTTGTTCAACGCCTCTGCGACGAACTGGACGTTGTCCTGCCACGGATCGGTCTGGGTTGCCATGTAGACGGTCGGCGCGATGGCAGCGAGCTGCTCGTACAGATCACCGTGCCGTGTTTCCGTTCCGATGATCAGGTCCGGGCTCAGGGCGACGATCTTCTCGAGGTTCGGTGCCGCGACGGTGCCGACCATCTCGATCTCCGCGGCCTCCTCACCGAGGTACGCGGGAACACCGGTCGTCTCGCTCAGTACCGCGGTGCCCACGGGGATCACGCCCAGCGCTACCGACGTGTCGAGCTGAACCGGCTCGAGCACGACAACTCGCTGCGGATCCATCGGGACGTCGGTGGTTCCGCGGGCGTGGGTGACCGCGTGCACGGTGTCGGCAGACTGACTGCCGGTATCCGTCGTGTCGTCACTTCCACACGCCGTTGTCGTTGCCACGACGGCGGCGAGAACAAAACCACCCAGCACGTACTTCGTCCGCGAGTTACTGCGTTTCATTCCCAACACTCCTGTTACCGACTGCTTCCGACCGTCACAGCCACGGGCATTCACCACGGCTGAGCAAAGGATTCACCATCCAATAGTCTGGTGAGCCTAACCTACGAGACTGGAGCCTCATCATGTCTTCCCTTCCCTGCCACGGCGACGGTGTCCTGGGGAAGGCATCAATGCAGTGCCTTTCGGAATTTGTCGCCAATCCACAAACCAGTCGACGCCCTCACGCCTGTACACGGCAGTCGTCAACTGCAGGCGAACCGATGATCGGTCGCGCCGGAACGACACATCTGTGGGTGTTGATCGAGCACCCCGGCCCCTGGCCGGCGTCCGCCCCCGACGACGTTCTCCCCGTCGCGCTCACCGAAAAGATCTACGCAGCGCAGGGCCGTATCCGCCTCGTGGTGATCCGGCGGACCCGCAACCGCCGGGTTCTCACGCCGACGTGTGTACTCGCGTGGACGGACGGCACCCGCCAGTGGATGCGCGAAGGGTCGGTGGACCGATACGAGGATCTGTCGGTACTGCCGTTCGAATCGATGGCCGCGGGAGTGGAACCCGACTTCGGCCGCTCCCGCACGGAACCACTCTTCGCAGTGTGCACACATGGAAAAAAGGATGCGTGCTGCGCGGAACTCGGCCGTCCGGTGGTGTCGGCACTGGACGTTGCCGGGATCGCGGACGTGTGGGAATGCAGTCACATCGGCGGAGACCGTTTCGCGGCCAACATGATTGCGTGGCCCGCCGCAGTCTATTTCAGTCGGCTGGACGGCGACTCCGCCACGGACGCAGTCGAGAAGTACTTGAACGGAGAACTGGCGGTGACTCACCTGCGCGGCCGGGCGGCACTGTCGCAGGCCGCTCAGGCCGCCGAGCACGCCGTCCGACGCGCCACCGACATCGTCGCAACGGATGCACTCGAGAGCATCACCGAGAGCGTCGACGGAGAACGCACGACCGTCGATCTTCGGTTGGAGGAGAGAGACTTTCGCGTGGTCGTCCGGCCCGGTCCTCCCGGGCAGCCGTTCCGACATGATTGTGGTTCCGGGGGAACGGTCGAATGGAGTGGATGGACCGTCGAGCACCTTCTCGAGCAACCGCACTGACCACTCGATTCCGCTGCGACTGCCCGGCAGGCCATCGAACCGAGATTTGCGCGGACTGACAACACTTCGAATCAGGTCGCGATGAAGGATCGACGCCCCTGGTGATTACAGCTTGCATTCTTCCCATGACCACCGCACTGACGCCGAATGCCGTTTCCCGGTCTGCAGATCCGATCAAGAGTGAGGTCGACTACGAAACGTTGGCAGAGAAATTCCGTCCGATCTTCGCGGACATCGCACAAAGCGTCGTGGAACGCGAACGCGATCATGTCCTTCCCTTTCAACAGATCGATGCACTCAAGAAAGCAGGCTTCGGCGCCGTTCGGGTGCCGACGACACACGGTGGGTCCGGCGCGAGCATCCCTCAGCTGATCCGCTTGTTGGTCGAACTGTCGAGTGCCGATTCCAACATCACGCAGGCACTACGCGGACACTTCGCATTTGTCGAAGACCGACTGGTCGCCGATCCCGGACCGGAACGTGACACCTGGCTCCGACGCTTTGCAGAGGGACAGTTGGTCGGAAACGCGTGGACCGAGATCGGCGACGTTGCACTGGGTGAAGCCAACACCAAGGTCTCACCGGCGCCCGACGCCGATCACTTCCTGGCGAACGGGGCAAAGTTCTACAGCACGGGTTCCATTTTCGCCGATTGGATCGACCTGTACTCACAACGCACCGACACCGGCGCATTCGTAATCGCCGCAGTGGAAGCGAGACAACCCGGAGTCACGCACAGCGACGACTGGAACGGGTTCGGCCAGCAGACGACGGGCTCCGGTTCGTCGATCTACGAGAATGCGATTGTCCAGCCGGAGAACATCTTCGACTTCTCGACGCGTTTCAAATATCAGACCGCGTTCTACCAACTGTTCCATCTCGCCACCCTCGCCGGCATTGCCAAGGCCGCGACGACCGAGATCTCTCGCCGAGTTGCCGCTCGTACTCGAACCTTCAGTCACGGCAACGCACCGAGATACGCGCAGGATTCGCAGATTCAGCAAGTGGTCGGCGAGGTCTCCTCAGCTGCCTATGCCGCCGAGGCCGTTGCAGTGCACGCAGCGCAGACGTCCCAATGGGCTTACGAAGCCGCATTCTCGGGGTCGCCCGAGGAAGAGAAGGCGGCCAACATTGCGGCCGAAATCGATTCGGGGCGAGGACAAGTCGCCTCGATCGGACTCGTCGTGCCGGCCACCGCCAAGATCTTCGACGCGCTCGGCGCTTCCGGAGTGAGCCGCGACCTCGATCTCGATCGATTCTGGCGCAATGCCCGCACCGTCGCCAGCCACAACCCGGTCGTCTTCAAATCCAAAGTTGTCGGCGACTACGAAATCAACGGAACCGAACCGATTTACGTGTGGGCCATCGGGACTGCACCGACCGAAAAGGATGAACAGGCATGACCGTGACCAGTGAAACCGAAGTCTTCGTCGGCGTCCCCGACACATCCGAGGGTTGGATCGAGCGCGCACGCGAGGTGAGCAACATCCTTGCCGCCGACGCACTCGCCCGCGACCGAGCCGGCGAACCACCGTTCCGAGAAGTCCAGCTGCTCAAGGACAGTGGTCTGGTGACGCTCCTGGGCCCGGTCGAGTTCGGCGGCGGTGGGCAGCGATGGGAGACCGCCTACAAGGTGATTCGGGAGATCGCGCGCGCCGACGGCTCCATCGGACAACTGCTCGGGTATCACTACCTGTGGGCGTGGGCAGCCAGATTGGTCGGTACCGATCCGCAGATCTCCGCTGTCGAGGAGCTGTACACGAGCAACCGATTCTTCTTCGGTGGCGCGGTGAATCCTCGAGACACCGACCTCACCGTCGTGGACCGCGGAGACAACCTGGTGTTCAACGGTGTGAAGTCGTTTTCCACCGGAGGACGAGTCACCGACCTCACGGTGCTCGAGGGAATCATCGACGGAACTGCGACGCATGTGTTCGCGATCGTGCCGACCGCTCAGGACGGCATAGTCTTCCGCGGAGACTGGGACAACCTCGGGCAGCGCCTCACCGATTCCGGCAGTGTCGAGATCAACGACGTCGAGGTCGACTGGGCAAGCGCGGCAGGCTTTGTCGACAAGGAATTCCAACCGCTGGTCTACAACACCCTGAACTTCCCGGCCATCGAGATCGTGTTCGCGAACTTCTACCTCGGGATCGCCCGTGGCGCACTGGACACTGCGGCCGAGTACACCCGAACCCGTACGCGTCCATGGCCGTACGGCGGTGACAACCGCGAAATCGCAACGGACGAGTGGTACCTCCGTGAGGGCTACGGTGACTTGCAATCCAAGCTGTGGGCAGCGGAGGCCTTCGTGGATCAGGTCAGCCGTGAGGCCGACACCGTGCTCCACGACGCTCGCGAAAACCTCACCGAGCAGGCTCGCGGCGATCTTGCCGTACGGATCGCGGCCGCAAAACTTCGCGCCGCCGACGTGTCCTTGGAGATCAGCAACAAGATCTTCGAACTGACGGGTGCCAGAGCCACGTCCAACGACGTGGGCTTGGACATCTACTGGCGCAACATCCGGACGCATACCCTTCACGATCCGCTCGCGTACAAGCGCCGTGAAGTCGGTAGCCGCTATCTGACCGGCGAGATTCCCGAACCGACCTGGTACACATAGCACCCACGAACAGAAAGAGACCGTCGCACGGTTGGTGCGGCGGTCTCTTTCATCGTTCCGACCAGGATCACTGATCGTAGATCGGGTTCCGCGCCTGCTGTGCGGTCAAACGTTCAGCAGAGCGGACGGATCTAGTGATGGCTCACAAACGACTGCTTGGTGCCGGTCGGAACCGTTTCGAGTTTGTGCTGCTCTTCTTCGTCCTCGTCGTCGAGCATCGTGGCCTCGTTGAACGGGATCTTGCCGTCGAGCACCTCGACGACGCGTTCCTTGTCGATCGTCTTGGTCCACGCGCCGACCAGGAGAGTCGCGACAGCGTTGCCCGAGAAGTTGGTGATTGCTCGCGCTTCCGACATGAAGCGGTCGATTCCGACGATGAGCCCGACGCCGTCGAGAAGCTCGGGGCGGTGGCTCTGCAGACCACCGGCCAGCGTGGCCAGGCCGGCGCCGCTGACTCCGGCAGCGCCCTTGGAGGCGATGATCATGAACACCAGCAGCGAGAGCTGCTCACCGAAACCGAGCGGCTGTCCCATGGCGTCGGCAATGAAGATCGACGCCATCGTCAGGTAGATCGCGGTGCCGTCGAGGTTGAACGAGTAGCCGGTGGGAACGACGATGCCTACCGTGGTGCGCTCGACGCCCACGTGCTCCATCTTGGCGATCAGACGCGGCAGTGCCGATTCGGAGGACGAGGTGGCGAAGATGAGCAGGTACTCACGGGCCAAGTACTTGACCAGCTTGAAGATGTTGAATCCGGTGACGGCGCGCAGCAGGGTTCCGAGAACACCGAAGACGAAGATCAGGCAGGTCAGGTAGAAGCCGATCATCAGGGTTCCGAGCTGAACGACGGCGTTCAAACCGGTCTGGCCGACGACGCTGGCGATGGCACCGAAAGCACCGATCGGGGCAAGCCAGAGGATCATCGTCAGGATCTTGAACACGAGCTTCTGAATGTATCCGACGGCCTTGAGAATCGGTTCACCCGACTTGCCGAGCGACTGGATCGCGAAGCCGACCAGAAGGGCGACGAACAGAGTCTGCAGCACGCTGCCGGCTGTGAGGGAGGACAGCATCGACGTCGGAATGATGGACGCGATGAAGTCCCAGGTACCGCCCGCGCTGTGGGCCTGATCTGCAAGCTTGGCCACGGAGGCCGCGTTGGGCGTGATGTTCAGGCCACTGCCCGGGTTGAGCAGGTTGCCGACGCCCAGGCCGATCGCGAGTGCGATGGTGGACATCCCGATGAAGTAGGCGAGTGCGAGGCCGCCGACCTTGCCGACCTTGGCCGCAGCTCGAACCGAGCCGATGCCGAGCACGATGGTGCAGAAGATGACCGGGCTGATCATCATCTTGATCAGGCTGACGAACAACGTGCCGAGTACACCGACGGACTTACCGAACTCGGGTGCGAGCCAACCGACGAGGATGCCGCCGATGACCGCGACGATGACGCTCATGTAGAGCCAATGCGTCTTGTCGCGCTTTGCCTTGGTGCCCTCGGGCTGTGGGGAACCGTCTACTGTCCCTGTTGCCGTGCTGCTCATGGGGTGTCCTTTGGATCGGATATCTGTGAAGTGATCGGGATCACTTCGAGTCGTGGAGAATTCTTGTTGCAAACAGGTGGGCCCGGAAGTTTGTGTTCATTACGTTCAGGAGGCGCTCGATGGTCGAACGAAAGACCGGCCGACGTATGAGCGTCGCCAGGCAGATCCTGATCCTGCAATTGGCGTTGTTGGCGCTGGTCATCGGCGTGGGGGCTGCGCTCGCGGTTGTCGACGAACGCCGCGACAGCGATGACGCGATCCGCAGGCAGGTGAGCTCGATAGCGCAGACTCTCGCCCTGTCGGATTCGACAGCGGCGGCCCTGAAGAGTCCGGACCCGACTGCGATTCTGCAACCACAGACCGAGAAAATCCGACAGGCAACCGGCGTCGATTTCATCGTGGTGATGGCGCCGGATCGCACTCGGTTCACACACACGAGCCCGGAACTGATCGGCCAACTGTTCACCGGGAACATCGACCGCGCACTCGCCGGCGCGACCTTCACGGAGACGTACGCCGGGTCGCTGGGGCCGTCGATCCGCGCAGTCACTCCGGTTTACGATTCCGGTGGAACCCTGGTCGGTCTGGTTTCCGCCGGTGTCACGCGCGAGCAGATCAGCAAGCAGTTCGCCCAAAGTGTTCCGGTCATCCTGTTCGTTGCCGGCGGCGGTCTACTTGCCGCCCTCCTGAGTTCACTTCTGGTGAGTCGGCGTATCAGGCGACAGACCCTGGGGATGGCGCCGGACGAACTCCGCACCATGTACGAACACCACGACGCCGTCCTGCACAGCATCGGTGAGGGCTTGGTGGTGATCGGGCGAGGCCGAAGCAACGATGCGCGAGTGGATATCGTCAACGACGAAGCACGTCGCCTCCTCGATCTACCGGAAGGGCCCGTGCCACTTTCATCCATCCCCGAGACCATGCGGGTCGACGATGCCTCTCCCGCAAAAGATCAAGTGCACCTCACCGACAAGCGTGTGCTGGTGGTCAACCAACACCCGGTTGAGTGGGAGGGCAACAGAATTGGCACTGTGCTGACAATTCGCGATCACACCGAACTGCAGAACGTACTCGGGGAATTGGATTCGGTACGTAGTTTTGCCGAGTCGCTTCGATCGCAAGCCCACGAGAGTGCAAATCGTCTGCACACGATCATCACGATGGTCGAGTTGGGGCGAAACGACGACGCAGTGGCCTTCGCCACCAATGAATTGCGGGTGTCTCAACAGCTGATAGATCGTCTGATGAATGCGGTCCACGAGCCGGCACTGGCCGCACTACTGCTCGGCAAGATGAGCGAAGCGACCGAACGCGGTGTCGACCTGACCATCACGGAAGACACTGCGCTCGGTCCGGTTCCTTCGCTCAATGCACGCGAGTTGGTCACGCTGGTCGGCAATCTCGTGGACAATGCTATTGACGCATCGCGCGCGAGCGAGTCTCCGTGGGTGGAAGTGACGGTAATGGAAGAGGATTCGATGATGGTTGTTGCCGTCGCCGACAGCGGCCCGGGAATGACACCCGAAGCACTCGAAAAGGCCAAGGGCCGTGGCTACTCCACAAAATCCGGCTCTCGCGGACTCGGTCTCGCGCTCGTCTCGCAAGTGGTGAAACGGCACGGCGGCACGCTCACCAGTGAACCGGCGATGGGCTCGATGCTGGTAGTCCGCATACCTCTGCGCGAGGCGGAAACACCGCGATGATTCGTGTACTGATAGTCGACGACGAACCGTTGATCGCGCAGGCGCACCGTTCGTACGTCGAGCGTGTGCCGGAGTTCGTGGTCCACGGCGTGGTTCATTCCGGGAACGCCGCCGTGCGTGCAGTTACGGCGGCCAACGCCACCGACCAGCCCATCGACCTGGTCCTGCTCGACATCGGTTTGCCCGACGCCAGCGGTCTCGACGTGGCTTCCGCCCTCGGCGGGTTGCGCCCGAGTCCGGACATCATCGCGGTCACCTCGGCGCGCGATCTCGAGGTGGTTCGAAGCGCCGTGGCTCGCGGGATCGTCCTCTATCTCCTCAAGCCGTTCACCTTCGCAGCGTTCCGCGACAAGCTCGAGCGCTACCTCGAATATCGTGCTGCCCTGCCCGCTGGAGAGTCTGCGGTCAGCCAACACGACATCGACCGAGCGATGTCCGCACTACGAACGTCCGACGATCGAGCAGCGGCGCCGAAAGGCTTTGCATCTCAAACGCTCGGACTTGTCGCTGCATCTGTTCGGGATTCGGAAGGTCCCGTGACTGCGGCCGAGGTGGCAGCGTCGGTCGGAGTGTCCCGGGTGACAGCCTGGCGCTACCTGGAAAAGCTGGCAGACGACGGCATGCTCACCCGGGAGACCGAGTACGGGCGGGCTGGACGCCCTCAGGTTCGTTACCGCAGAACCTGACTTGTCACCGAACCTGAGGGTCACCGAACCTGATTGGTGCAGAAGCTAGTTCGCGCCCACGGTATCCAGAACCCAGGCGAACTCGAACGCGACCTCTTTCCACTTCTCGTAGCGACCGCTGACACCGCCGTGTCCGGCGCTCATCTCGGTCTTGAGAAGTAGCGGAGCGTCACCGGTCTTCGTGGCGCGCAGTTTTGCAACCCACTTGGCCGGCTCCACGTACAGAACGCGGGTGTCGTTGATGCTCGTGATCGCAAGAATGGCGGGATAGTCCTTGGCTTCCACGTTCTCGTACGGGCTGTACGAGCGCATGTAGTCGTAGACATCCTTGTTGTGCAGCGGATCTCCCCATTCGTCCCACTCGATGACCGTCAACGGCAGCGACGGGTCGAGAATCGACGTCAGCGGGTCGACAAACGGAACGTTGGCGAGGATGCCGGCGAACAGTTCCGGAGCGAGGTTGGCGACGGCGCCCATCAGCAGTCCACCCGCACTACCACCGTCGGCGACCATTCGATCGGCCGACGTGACACCGGTGTCGATCAAATGCTGTGCGCAGGAAACGAAATCGGTGAAGGTGTTCTTCTTGGTGAGCGTCTTGCCGTTTTCGTACCAGTGACGGCCCATCTCGCCGCCGCCGCGCACGTGTGCGACGACGAAGACGACACCGCGATCGAGCAAGGACAAGCGGGCAACCGAGAACGACGGGTCGATGCTCGCCTCGTAGGAACCGTAGCCGTACAACAACAGCGGCGCGGGACCTTCGGGCGCACCGACGCGCCTGACGATCGAGAGCGGAATGCGGGTGCCGTCGTCGGCCACTGCCCAGTCGCGACGCTGCTCGTAGTTGCTCGCGTCGAAGTCACCGAGAACGGGCTGCGACTTACGCAGTGCCAGTTCACCACTGGCGACGTAGTAGTCGTACACCTGCCCGGGAGTGATGAACGACGTGAATCCGAGCCGGATGGTGGGCTGCGCCCATTCCGGGTTGGACCCCATACCGATGCTGAAGAGTTCTTCGTCGAAGTCGATCTCGTGACGCTCACCGTAGCCGTCGGCGGTCAACGGCCACACGGCAACCCGAGTGAGCGCCTCGCGACGGTAGCTCAGCACGAGGTGTCCGGCAAAGGCTTCGGCTTCTTCCAGACGAACGTCCGCGCTGTGCTCGATCAGCGTCGTCATGTTCGTCGGATCCGACACGGGAGCTTCCACCAACACGAAGTTCTCGGCCTTGACGCCGTCGACGACGTCGTTGTGGAGAATGAGAAAGCGATCCTCTCCCCCGATCACCGCGTGTTCGGCCCCGTACTCGACGCCCTCGCGGCGCGGGATGATGACGCGGAAGTCGCCTTCCGGGTTCGCCGATTCCAGCATCCAGCCTTCGCTGGTCACCTTGGAACCGACCCAGATCATCAGGTACTTCTCGCTGCGGGTCGACCCCACCGAAACCCAGTACCGTTCGTCGGGCTCGTGGAACACCGAAACATCTTGGCTCTGCGGCGTTCCCAGCTTGTGACGCCACACGGTGTCCGGGCGCCAGGAGTCGTCGACGGTCATGTAGAAGACGTGACTGTGATCGATCGCCCAGGTGGCACCAGGTGCGGTGTCGGGAATCTCGTCGGCGAGCATCTCTCCGGTCTCGAGGTTCTTGAACCGCAAGGTGTACCGCTCGTCTCCGACGATGTCCACCGAGTACGCGAGCAACGTGCCGTCCTCGCTGATGGAGAACGCCCCGAGCGAAAAGAACTCGTGCCCTTCGGCTTCGACGTTGCCGTCCATGAGGATCTGCTCACCGGCCAACTCGACGCCAGGCGTCAGGTTGGGCGGAGTCCAGTCGTCTTCACCGGCAATGGGACACCGGCACTGGACGGTGTACGACTTACCTTCCACACTGCGCGAGTAGTACCACCACTTACCCATGCGAGTGGGCACCGACATGTCGGTTTCCTGCGTCCGCGACTTGATCTCCTGGAAGATCTTCTCGCGCAACGGCTCGAGAGCGGCCGTCTGCTCGTCGGTGTACGCGTTCTCGGCTTCGAGGTACGCGACTACCTCGGCGTTGTCCTTGTCCCGCAGCCACTCGTAGTCATCGACGAACGTGTGTCCGTGATGGGTACGTTCGACGGGGACCTTCTTTGCGACCGGCGGGATCAGACTCATGCGCTGGGACCGACCCAATCGTCGAAGGACAACCCGGAAATGCGTTCGTACGCCTCGATGTACCGGGCACGAGTCGCGTCGACGATCTCCTGCGGCAACGGCGGAGGTGTCGTGTCCGAGCTTCGATCCCAACCCGATTCGGGGCTCGTGAGCCAGTCGCGAACGAACTGCTTGTCGAAACTGGGCTGCACCTTGCCCGCTTCGTAGCCTTCGAGAGGCCAGTAGCGCGAGGAGTCCGGGGTGAGCACCTCGTCGGCGAGTACCAGGTTTCCACCGGAGTCGAGGCCGAATTCGAGCTTGGTGTCCGCCAGGATGATTCCGCGATCGGCCGCGAAGTTGGAGGCGCGGGCGTAGACGTCGAGGGTGTCCTCACGAAGCTGGACTGCCAGCTTCTGACCCACCTTCTCCACTACCTGATCGAAGCTGATGTTCTCGTCGTGATCGCCGAGGGCAGCCTTGGACGCCGGGGTGAAGATGGGATCGGGCAGCCGCGACGCCTCGACGAGGCCCTCGGGCAACGCGACGCCGCACACTGCTCCGGTGTTGTTGTAATCGACCAGGCCGGAGCCGGTGAGGAAGCCACGGACGACGCATTCGACGGGAACCATGTCGAGGGAGCGCACGACGAGGGCGCGGCCGAGAACCTCTTCCGGGATGCGATCGTCGTCGGGCTCGCCGGCCAGGTGGTTGGTGCCACCGAGGACGTTGAAGAAGAACACGCTCATCGCTGTGAGAACGCGGCCTTTGTCCGGGATCGGTGTGCTGAGCACGTGGTCGTAGGCCGAGATCCGATCACTCGCGACAAGCAGCAGATGCTCGTCGTCGATCGTGTAAAGGTCACGGACCTTGCCACCGGCCAGATGAGTGTAGGAATCAAGTGTAGGACGCACCCGGTCACCCTATCGGGCGTTCGCAGTTCGTACAGAACCCCGGTAGCCGGGACGGGTAAGCGTCCTCGCCGTTCGGAGAGCTGTCCGCCCTGCTCATCCGGATATGCAGGTGGCCCCTCGCCGGCAGGCGAGAGGCCATAGTCACAGTCGATGAACTACTGGTTTGCGGGCAACTTCGACAGGCCCTCGTCGATCGAATCCAGCGTCAGAAGGGCCGTCTGATAGGTCGCGGCCAACGAATGCCGGACCTGGACGACGTTGCCGGCCTTCACTGCGGGCAATTCCTTCCACAGCTCGGAATTGACCAGCTCCTGCAACTGGGGCGACATCGAGCCGTCGGCGTTGAGGCCGTAGACGATCACGTCGACATTTCCGAGATTCTCGCCGATCTTCTCGATGGATACCTGTTCGACGTGGATGTCGGCCGGGTCTGCGGGGGTGCCGGGGAACTGCAGCCCCAGTCCGTCGAAGAGATTCGTCGTGTACGAAGACGCGTACTCGCGTGAGAAGGTGCCGGCCTCCGGCTTGCAGACGTTGCACACGCCGCCAAAGCTCAGCGCGCCGAGCTTGTCCTTGTACTTCGCGGCCAGCTCGGCAGTTTTGGCGTCGTAGTCGTCCTTGAACTCTCCGTAGGTGTCGGAGACGTTCGCGGCGTCGGCGAACTGCTCGCCCAGCACTCGCCAGTCCGCTGGAACCGTCGGTCCCAGGAAGACGACGGGAGCGGCAGCCTTGAGCTGAGCCATGTCCAGCTGACTTTCGACACGAGCGGGAACGCCCATGATGATCAGATCGGGCTCGGCAGCGACGATCCCCTCGTAATTGAGCTGGGAGACGTTGCCGTCGGGCGCGACCTTCGGCAAAGCTTCGTAAGCGGCCTTGGTCTTGTCGTCCATGTTGCCGAGTTCACGGGTCCACTCACATACCGCAGCCAGGTTCGCTCCCGCCTGAATCAGCGGCAGGACCGCATATCCGCAGGCCACGATCCGCTGCGGGTCGCTCGGGATCTCGATGGATCCGTTCTGCGCCTCGAAGACACGGGTCTGCGAGCTCGCGGCTGTCGTCGACGATTCGGACGATGCCTCCTCGGAGTTGCTGCAGCCGGCGACGCCGACCGCCAGCGCAGCTGCTGCACCGATCACCACTGCGCGGCGAAACCGCGACAGACCTTGAACCCGCATGTTGAACTCCATCTGAACGCACCGGACTGCTCCGGAATTGATTTGGTGAGGCTAACCAATATCAGGGCGGCGGGAGTTTGCACAAACACAGGTCTCGAGGAATGAACTGCGCCTCCCGAGCCGCTCACGCTCACAGCAGCACGCCTCCCACTGAGAGGGAGCAAAGCAAGATTCCTCTCGAATCGGACACGCGAACTCGCTACCTTGCCTTCGCGATACCTCATCGACTCGCCACTCTCTCCGCTCGACGAAGGGCTCACACATGTCCCGATCCACGCGTACCTGCTCACTACGGTCTGCCGCGGCCATTGCGTTGACCAGTAGCTTTCTCATCGCCGGCTTCGGCGCCTCGATCGCACAGGCCGAACCTGCCCCCTCGGCTCCACAGTTCGGCTCGCTTGATTTCGGATCCAGCGACTTCGGCAGTGCCGAGCAGACCCCAGATGCCCCGCGGCTGACCGGGATCGACAATTTCCGCGATGTCGCAGGCACCGGCGCCGGATACTCGGGAACTTTCGGTCTGCCCGTCAACAAGGGGGTCTTCTACCGCGCGAACGCGATCACGCCCAAGGGCGATGACATGAGCATTCTCGAAAAGCTTGGGCTGACAAAGGTTTACGATCTGCGCACCGAACCCGAGATCGCCAGTAAGCCGGATGTCCTGCCCGACGGGGTTGCGTACGAGAACATTCCGATCCTGTCCGGGAACATTGCCGAGATGGTCGCGAAGATCAAGTCCCCCGAGGACTCTCGATCGATGATGCAGGACATGAACCGCGCCTTCGTCACCGGAGCGACGGAACGAGCCGGATTCGCGCAGTTGCTCACAGGCCTCGCCGAAACCGAAGGCGCACAGGTCTTCCACTGCACCGCAGGCAAAGACCGCACCGGCTGGACATCGTTTCTCCTACTGAGCATCGCCGGCGTCGACCGCTCGGTGATCATGAACGACTACCTCCTGACCAACGAGTACACGGCCGAAGGCATGAAGGCCACGCGCGCGGGCATTGCGGCGAGCTTGGGCGAGCAGATGGCCGTCAACATGGAGCCCCTATTGGGTGTCGAGGCAAGCTATCTCGATGCCGGCCTCGCACAGTTGGACCAGACCTACGGGTCGGTCGATCGCTACCTGACCGAGGGCTTGGGCCTGAGTGCGGCAACTGTCATGGCACTCAAAGCCAAACTGCTGGGCTGAGCCGCACAGATGCCCCGGGTTCGACGTGGGGTCGAACCCGGGGCACGTGCACTTCTCTGCCCGTGCCGTGCCGGATGCGCCGCAGCGCCCCGTGCGTCAGCGCGATACGGCGATCACGTTGTTTCGGTACGCCCAGATGACGATCTGCACACGGGTACGCACCTGCAGCTTCTTGCAGATGTTGCTGATGTGCGACTTCACCGTGCTCTGCTCGAGGCTGAGGGAATCGGCGATGTCGTTGTTTCCCAAGCCTTGTGACAGCAACTGCACCACATCCATTTCACGTGCACTGAGACCGTGATCCGATCCGGAGCGCGCTGTGGACATGGGTGCAGGCTTGCGCCTCGCGAACTCCACGATCAGTCTCGAGGTCAATCTCGGCGAGAGCACCGAGCCACCCTCGGCCACGGTCAACACTGCCGACGAGAGTTCCTCGGGATCGGCGTCTTTGAGCAAGAACCCGGCGGCGCCGCTGTCGAGTGCCTCGAATACGTACTCGTCGAGATCGAACGTGGTGATCACGATGACGCGGGTTGCCGGAAACTCGGCAAGAACCTCCCGGGTCGCAGTCAATCCGTCGCCGTGCGGCATGCGGATGTCCATCAGCACGACATCCGGACGCAGTGCACGCACCTGCTCGTACGCCTCGACTCCCGTCTTGGCGTGCCCGACGACGCGAATTTCGGGGTGACCGGAGAGAAACAGTTCGAAACCCTGCCGTACCACCTGCTGGTCGTCCGCAATAAGGACATCGATCATGCGTTGATCCTCCCGTTCACCGGCACCAGTGCCTGCACAGCCCACTCACCTTCCGAATTCGGTCCGGCGTCCAGTTGACCACCCATGAGCGTCGCGCGTTCGCGCATTCCCACAATTCCGAGGTTTTGCCCGTCGGAGGCCGGGCGAGAATTACCGAGAGTATTGATCACCCTTACCCTCACCGCGCCCGCTTCTCGGCTCAGGCACACCTTGGACTCACTGCCCGGCGCATGACGAAGGACGTTCGACAACGCTTCCTGCACGATGCGGTAGCAGGTCAACTGAACTCCGCTGTCCAGGTCGTCGAAGCGGCCGACCTTCTCCAGCGAGATCGACGAGATGGTGCGCCTGCAGTCGTCCACCAACTCGTCGATGTCGGAGACCATGGGCGTCGGGAAATCGGGGTCTTCCTCACCCAGGCGAAGTATCCCCACGATCTGCCGCAAGCTGTTGAGGGCTCGCTGCCCCTGCTCGATGACGCCGCCCAGGAGGGCTTGCGCTTGTTCGGGATTGCTCGAGAAGAACTTGTCGGCGGCACGGGCCTGGATGATCATGCCGGTCATGTGGTGAGCCGCGACGTCGTGCAACTCACGTGCCATGTCCTGACGTTCGGCGACAACGGCATTCGCGATCTTGCGTTCGCGGTCCCGGTGCAGATCCGCAACTGCCTGACTGTTCTCCACAGCTTGCTTTCGCAGGCGCGCGACGATCTTTCCCATGGCGGCGACAACCAGAAAACTGGTGACGGTGTTTGCCGCCGGTTCGAGGAACAGGTGGGGCAACTCCCCCACCTGAACCTCGGCGACCGTCAGCCCGTCCCGTTCGGTGAGATACATCGCCAAGATCACGTCCATCGCCATTCCGAGGACCAACAGTCCGGCCAGGCGCATGCCTGTCACCCGGATGGACACTGCCATGATCGCGAACCAGAAAAGCGGCGTTGCCCCGAGCGATCGACTGCCGAGGAAGAGCATCAACCCGCCGGATCCTGCCAGCGTCAGTAGGTAGTACGCGATCGGGTATCGACGGCGCGCACACGCCACCACGGTCAGCGCCGTCAGGAAACCCATGATGCCGACGACGGTCGCCGGATCGCTCAGCACTCGATTGCTCGTCTCGGGTTCAGTCTTGAGACTGGCGAGGCCGAATACCCAGGGCACGCTCAGCAGTCCGACGATCACGGCCGCCGTAGCCGGGTTGCTCAGGTTGAAACGTCCCCACCCTCGCGATGTCAGGGCTTGCCCCGGGGCATTCTGACCAGCCGAGTCGAACATCCACTCCCCATTCCGCATCCAGTGATTGACGTTCATGGTGGCATGCGCGCACCACTTGGTCCCACATTCGACGAACGTGAAGGGAATGTCCGATTCTCGGTTACGACCAAAGGACTAGTTCGGGGTGAAAGTACTAGTACTTATGGATCAGCTGAACTGTTCGACCAACCGGTTCACCATATTGGTGGCGCTGTAGTAGTCGAGACGGAAGGTGTCCAGCCCCACGGCGTAGACGTGGTGATCACGAATTGCCGGATGCTGGGCCAACAGGGGAAGTGCCTCGACCGCCTTCACCGCACCGTCGTCGGCGCTGACCAAGATCAGGGTGTTGCCCGCGATACCGTCGTAGAGGTTCTCGGCCGAGACCTGAATGATGTCCTTACGCTTGCCCATGGACTCACTGCTCTTCGCGGACTCGGGAATGTCGGCGACAGTGAAACCCATCGCCGTGAGCAACTTCGCCTGCCCGGACTCGTGCGTCCAGATATTGGCACCGCTGCCGTCCTCGTAGTAGACCAGCGCGGTGGTCGGCTGCGGTGGAAGCGTGATCTCGGCTTTGGCAGCCTCTACTGCGTTGTCGAATTTCGCGACCGTAGCCGCGGCGTTGTCTTCGAGACCTGTCGCCTTACCCAGAACAGAGGCAACTTCCTGCCAACTGCTTCCGCCGTAGTCCACCACGATCGTCGGAGCGATGGCCGTGAACTGCTCGTACAGGTCGACGACGGAGTCACCGCCTGTCGCCGAGACGACGATCAGATCCGGGTTCTGAGCCAGAACGGATTCTGCGTTCGCGCCGCCCATCGGCAACACGGCAAGTCCGCGTTCTCGCGCGATGTCGCCCCACTGTGTGAACAATCCCTGCGCATCGGACACATCGGTGTTCGGTCCTGTCGATGCGGTAGCCACCACCGGAGCGTCGATCGACAACAGTGTGCCCGTCAGCGTCACACTGGTCGAGACGATTCTCTCCGGCTTCGACGTGATCTCCACCGGCCCTTTCGGCGTTTCCACGGTGCGCGGCCAATTACCCTGCGATACCGCTGAGTCAGCATCGGAATCGGCATCCGCAGAACTACATCCGGCGAGGGCGAACCCTGCGACCAAGACTGCGGAGAGCACCTTCAGGGTGCGTGATTTTTTCATTGTGACGCCCACTGGCGGACCACTCCTCGAATTCAAAAGCCCATCAAATTAGGTTAGGCTGTGCTCATGCTAACCCAGCCGGCGACTGATCTGTCCGCTTCCCTCGCGGCCTCGCCCGACATCGACACGTTCTGGAACCGGATAGTGCGACAGGGAACGCCGATCATCGAAAGTGTTGATCCACAGACAGTTCGGGTCACATTCCTCTGGCGGCAGCCCGAAGAGATGGAGGTCGAGCGCGTCTACCTGGATGCAAACTCGCTGACCGACCACCACGCGGAACAGCTCAGCGTGATGCGCAGGATCGGCGAGAGTCCGGTATGGTTCTACGCCACCGAAGTCTCGAACACCTGGCGTAGCAGTTACAGCTTCATCCCGGTACCGAAGTCCGTAGTCGACGAACTCGACTATCCCGGAGCAGGCAAGGAAGACACGACTCGCCGCACCCGATGGCTGGGGTTGCTCGAGCACCGAATCGCCGACCCGCTCAATCCGCTCTCCGCGGGCGTGGACACAAGACGCTCCGTCGCCGAGATGCCCTCGGCGCCGGTCCAGTTCGGCTGGGATGCTCCGGTTTTCAGAAAGTCGGTGCAGCTCGCCTGGGACAGTTCGGCTCTAGGCGTCGAGCGACCGGTGTGGATCTACGAGACCGTGGACGACGGGCTGACACCGCTCGAAGAACGCCCACTCGTGATTCTTCTCGACGGGCGCCACTGGGCCGAGGTCATGCCCGCGGGTGCCGCTTTCGATCGTGCAGTCCAGACCGGCAAACTGAAATCCTGCGTTCTGCTGGCGATCGACTCCGTTGACAATCAACGTCGTTCGAAGGAATTGCCGTGCAACCGCGAATACTGGAGTGCAGTCGTCAACGAACTGCTTCCGCAGGTACGCGCCGTCGCACCCTTTTCATCTGATCGAACGCGAACCGTCGTCTCGGGGCAGAGCTTCGGCGGCCTGTCCTCGATGTTCGCGGCACTCGAATTTCCCGAACACTTCGCTCTGGTCGCCAGTGGGTCCGGATCATTCTGGTGGCCAACGGGTTTGAAGCGCGGCGAGGACGGCCCGGCGGGCGGAGACATAGCCGCACGCATCGAGCGCGACGGCGTGCCGGACGGTTTACGCGTCGTCCTCGAAGTAGGTAAGCACGAGTCCGACATGGTCGGGCACAGCGCAGCGGTCGCCCAGGCGTTGGATGCCGCCGGAGCACAAGTGTCGTATCGGATCTTCGACGGCGGCCACGACTGGTTGTGCTGGCGCAGTGCCCTTCTGGACTCCGTTGTCGAACTGATCGGCAGTCCGTGAGACGGACAACGCTCTAGGCCGGCTCGATGTCACCAAGCTTCCATGTCCGGTCGAAATAGGGCTCGAGAGGTCCGTAGAAGCGGAAGTACGAGAACCAGTGCCGGCCCGGAATGGTCTGAACCCAATTGGATTCCTTCCCTTCCGGGGCAGTAGGTCCGTAGTAGAGATCCACTGAACCATCGACGTTGACAACAAGATCGGGATCTCGCGAACCACGGTCGCCTCTGCCCTGCTCGTTGTCGATCAGGCACCGGGTGTCGATCGAGTAGACCGTCGCGGACCAGAAGAGCTTTGCCGGGACATCGGCGGGCACGTGGAGTGTGTAACTCTTTCCTCCGTCCAACCAGTGGCCGTCGGTATCGGAGTAACTACCCAGATACGCCTGGCCGAGCCCCGGCGTCGTACTCTTCATCGCCTCCGAGAAACTGACTGCCTCGTAGAACCACGACGCGCGTTCGTAGAACTCGTCGTAGTTGTCCGCCCGCTGAGCAGAGTTGTCCAGAACAATCGCCAAGTCCCACTGACGATCGGGCCAGTAGCGCGAACCGGGGAACCGCTTGACGAATGCAATCGCTTGCGCGAACACCTCCCCCACCTCGACGGCCCGCTGCAAGATCTTCCGCAAGCGGTCGTCCGGGGCAAACGGCTTGCCCTTCTCTATCCCCAACTGCCGAAGCCACGCCATCGGGAAGCGGTCGCGCTCTTCGACAGGTTCGTCCTGCACGATGTCGTGTAGGAGCTCCCAGTAACGAAGACCTCGCGGCTGAATTCCGCTCCAGGACTTGCCGTCCGGTGAGACGAGCCGAGTGGGAGTCGGATTCTCGCGATCGGAGTAGGGGTAGACGCGCACTGCCTCGACCAACGCACCCGACCGCGCCGGGTCCGGATCGAGCGTGCGGAAGCCGAACATGATGTGCATCATCGGGGAGTGGACGACGGTGTATTCACCTGTGTCTTCAGCACTCTGGCCTGGGCCGACCACCACTGTCTTGCCACCCTTGCCGGCGTCGGGGCCCATCTCACCGAGCACTGCGACTTCCCGTTGCCAGAAATCCGCGATACCCCCGGCTGTCGGACCCGGCGGCAGTTCGATCACCAACGGCCCCGATACACCGAGATCGAAGAAGTTCAAGATGTACGGCGTCGTCGCGTTGGCGGTGATCAGCCCCAGTCGGTCGCGATACGATCGATAGACGACGATATCCGACGCGGTTGCTCCGAAGATGTTGGTATGCACGTCCATCCACTGCGCCCAGGAGACGATGGGGATGGCCCACAGGTACGCCTGGACCGCAGTCTGGAAGTCGAGCTCGTCGAACACCGTTGCGATGTTCTCGCGAGCGGGAAGCTCTGCGTCCCTGGGTACCACTCCGGAGGAATACGTCAGTTCGATGTCGGCCATACCCAGATGGTGCTGAAAGAAACCTCGGCGCGAATCACCCGCACCGGGTGAACCGCTAGTTCAGCGCGCCTCGAATGACAGCAGCCGTGCTGTCGAGTATTGCCCGATTGGGTGTGCGAGGAAGCGCGCGCAGACCGAACCCGTCGCCACGATTGCGCGGAATGACGTGCAGATGAACATGGAAGACTTCCTGCCCCGCAACAGCTCCGTCGGAGAGATGCAGGTTGACCCCGTCGATGGGGAGGGGGCCGGTACGCATCGCTGCGGCAATCTTCTGCGCGACAGCAAAGATCCTGGCGCCGTCGTCGGGATCGAGCGTGGACAATCCACTGGCGTGGCGCTTCGGCACGACCAGGAGATGGCCGGAGGTGAACGGCCGAATATCCATGAAGGCAAGAACATTCGCGTCGTCGTAGACGACACTGGCCTCGGCCTCACCAGCGATGATGGAACAGAAGATGCAGTTCATGCTCTTCGACCCGGTGCGCCTTTTCGGTAGTGACGGCCACCGAAAAGGCGCACGGGGCGTAGCCCTTACAGAATCGGCGACGGCGCGTACGCCGCAGCTTCGGGATTGGCGTCGACAAGTTTCTGCACCTCGGCGACAACGGCATCGACCTGAGCCGAAGCGGCGCCGACAAAAGCAGCCTTGTCGGCAAGAGCCTCGTCGAGTGCAGCGCGGTCGAGCGGCAAACGGTCGTCGGCGGCGAGGCGATCGAGCAGATCGGGCTCCTTGCCCTCTTCACGCATCGCCAGTGCAACTGCGACGGCGTTCTCCTTGATCGCCTCGTGTGCGGTCTCTCGTCCGACGCCCGCGCGGACGGCAGCCATGAGGACTCGCGTCGTCGCGAGGAACGGCAGGTACCGCGTCAGTTCCTTCTCGATCACGGCCGGGTACGCACCCATCTCGATCAGCACGGTCAGGAAGGTCTCGAACATGCCGTCGATCGCGAAGAACGCGTCCGGCAGCGCGACGCGTCGCACGACGGAGCAGAAGACGTCGCCCTCGTTCCACTGTGCACCCGCAAGCTCGGCTGCCATGGAGCCGTAGCCGCGCAGGATCACCTGAAGGCCGTTGACGCGCTCGCACGAGCGGGTGTTCATCTTGTGCGGCATCGCCGAGCTGCCGACCTGACCGGGCTGGAAGCCTTCGGTGACCAGCTCGTGGCCGGCCATCAGGCGGATCGTGTGTGCGAACGACGACGGGCCTGCGCCGACCTGGACGAGCGCGGAGATGACGTCGTGATCGAGGGAACGCGGGTACACCTGGCCGACGCTGGTCAGTACGTGAGCGAATCCGAGGTGCTCCGCGACCTTCGCTTCGAGCTGCTCGAGCTTGGCCGCATCGCCGTCGAGAAGGTCGAGCATGTCCTGAGCGGTACCCATCGGACCCTTGATCCCGCGCAGCGGGTAGCGGTCGATGAGCTGGCGCAGACGCGTCAGTGCAACGAGAAGCTCGTCGGCCGCGGAAGCGAAACGCTTACCCAAGGTGGTGGCCTGAGCTGCGACGTTGTGCGAGCGGCCGGCCATCACGATGGACGAGTACTCGGCAGCGCGCTCACCCAGGCGGGCTGCAACGGCGATGCCGTGGTTGTAGACGTGCTCGAGCGAACGCACGATCTGCAACTGCTCGACGTTCTCGGTGAGGTCGCGGCTGGTCATGCCCTTGTGGACCTGTTCGTGTCCGGCGAGTGCGTTGAATTCCTCGATGCGTGCCTTCACGTCATGACGGGTGACCCGCTCGCGGTCCGCGATGGACTCCAAGTCGACGTTGTCGATGACTCGCTCGTAGTCGGCGATCGCGTCGGCCGGAATGTCGATGCCCAGCTCTGCCTGCGCACGCAACACCGCCACCCACAATTGGCGCTCGAGCACGATCTTGTACTCGGGAGACCACAGAGCAACAAGCTCCGGGCTGGCGTAACGGTTGGCAAGGACATTCGGGATGCGGCTCACGAGGCCTCAGTCTAACGGTGGCCGAGCAGTGCTGTTACCCCCGAGCTGGAGCAGCTGTCTACCCCCGAGCTGGAGCAGCTGTCACCCCCCAGCTAGACGACCGGCGGCGCCATCACGTCGATCGATTCCAACAGCATTCCACGCGCCAACCCCCGCGGGTCCGGGTCGTACTCCCCCAGCGCCGTGATCATCGCGCCGTCGACCATCGCGACAAGACGACGCAGTTGCCCCTCGGGAGCCGACCGGCCCGAACGCCGGAGCGCATCATTCAACAGTTCGTCGAGCTGGGCGCGAAGGCGCAGCTGCACGTCACGAAGTGCGGGATGACGGGCACACGCCACAAATCGTTCGTAGCGCGAGATCAATCGTTCGCGACTCTCCGGCCGCTTCTCTTCGTCGCCGAGCAGCAACTCGACCAATAGTTCGACCGTCGATTCCGCGCCCCGCCGACGTTGGGTCACCGCAGCCACTCTGGCGCGCATCGCTTCCATGTCGGCGTTGCCGTTGAGCTCGACAGCACACGCGATCAGATCGTCGAGTGAATCGAAGTAATAGGTCGTCGACGCCAGCGGAAGATCGGCTCTGGTGGCTACGGCGCGGTGACGAACGGCGTCGAACCCACCCTCCAGCAAAAGTTCAGCAGCGGACGCCACCAGAGCCTGGCGACGTCGTTCACCCTTGGGCGTAGCTGCGGAAGACACCACGACATCGTGCCAGCATGGGGCACCTCCGCATGGCGAAACAGCTCGAAGACCCTGCTGTTTGTTACCCGAGCCACTTCTGGAGGCGGATCAGTGCCTCCTGGATGTCGGCAGTTGCGCCTGCAAACGAGAGTCTGACCATCCGGTTTCCGTGGACGGTGTCGAAATCGATTCCCGGCGCCAGCGCGACCCCGGTATCTGTCAGCAACCGGGCACACCACGCGGTGGCGCCCTCGTCGCCGCACAGATGGCCGATGTCCGCGTAGACGTAGAACGCACCGTCGGCCGGGGCCAACTCGGTGATGCCCAGTTTCGGCAGGCCGGTCAACAGCAGTTCACGATTGACGGCGTACCGCTGAACGTGCCCGTCCAACTCGATCTTCGCCTCGTCCGAGAACGCCTCGATCGCGGCGTACTGCGAGATCGCGGGCGGGCACACCGTCATGTTCGACGCGAGTCTCTGAAGCGGGCGTCGCAGATACGTCGGCACCAACATCCACCCGAGTCGCCAACCGGTCATCGAGAAGTACTTGGACACCGAGCCGATCACAACAGATTCGCGTGAGGTCTCCCAGGCACTCGACGTGTGCTGATCGCCGTATCCGATGCCGTGGTAGATCTCGTCCGAGATCAGAAGAGTTCCGTGCTCGTCGCACCACGCCGCCAAGGCGGCCAACTCGTCGGGCGAGATCACCGTGCCCGTCGGATTTGCGGGGCTGGCGACGATCAGACCGGCAGGCGGCGACGGCAAAGCCTCCAGCATGTCCACGGTCGGCTGGTACCGGGTTGCCGGCCCGCAGTCGAGTTCGACGACGTTGCAGCCGAGAGCGGCAAGGGTATTGCGGTACGCGGGATAGCCGGGGCGAGCAACCACAACGGTGTCCCCCTCGTCGAACGCGGCGAGGAAGAGCAAGGTGAACGCCCCGGACGAACCCGTCGTCACCACCACGTCTTCGGCGTCGACCACAATTCCCGATCGCTCGCTGTGGTAGCGCGCAATAGCTTCGCGTAGCGGCAGGATCCCGAAAGTTTCGGTGTATCCGAGTAGTTCGGTGCCCAGGATCTCTCGCGTCGCACGTAGCACCGGTGCCGGCGCGGGAGTCGACGGTTGACCGGCAGCCAACGTCAGAACGTCGCCGTGTGTCCGCTGACGTTCGGTCGCGGCCTTCCATACATCCATGACATGGAAGGTCTGAATATCTGATCGACGAGATTCTGAGCGCACACCCCGACGGTAGCCGAACTGTGGTTCCGCATAAAACGACGACTGCCGATAGTGACGATCCGACAGATTCAGGCGCTCAGTGTGAGTCGATCGAACGAGACCTGGGCCACGTCTCTCGCGCAACATTGATCAACGACTTCCTTCGATCAAAAGGTGCATCAGATGAAAGTTCGCTCAGTGCCCACCGCGGCTCTGGTCACGATCGGCGTGCTCACCGTTGCCTCGTGCGGAAGTTCGTCTGATCCTGGAGGGGAGTCTTCCGGCGATTACGCCAAGGACGGCAGTTTCACGACGATCGTGAACACCGACCCCGGCAACCTTCATCCTCTGATCACCAACTTGACTGCCACGCAGGCAATCAACAGCTATACCAACGACTCGCTGTTGGCCATCGACCCCAAAACCCGTGCAGCGGGCTCGTATCTGGCCGAAAAATGGAGCGAGAACGGAACTTCGCTGAACTTCACCCTCAAAAAGGGGATCACGTGTGAAGACGGCACGACGTTCACTGCCCAGACAGCGGCGAACAACATCAACTGGGTCGTCGACAAGACGAACGGCTCGCCGTGGCTGGGAGCGTCGGTACCCGAAACTGCGGTAGCAACCGCTGACGGCGACGAGCTCACGATCAAGACAGCGGAACCTGCGCCCTTCCTGCTCGAGCGCATCGGTGCTCTCAAACTGGCATGCCAGGCAGCACTCGACGACCCCGCCAGTGTTCGCAGCAGCAGCAACGGAACCGGCCTGTTCAAGGTCACCGAAGTAGTGGCCAACGATCACGTCACGCTCGAGCGCCGCGACGGATACAACTGGGGACCGAACGGCGAAACCACGTCGGACACCCTCGGAGTGCCCAAGACCGTCACGATCAAGATCGTGACCGACGCGGCGACGACGGCGAACCTGGTCCTCACCGGAACGGTGAACGCAGCACCGGTGGCCGGTGCGGATATCGAACGTGTGGAAGCGTCCGGCCTGGAATCGATGACGTCGAACACCTTGAGCGGGCAGTTCATCTTCAACCACAATGCTGCTCTTCCCACCAAGGACGAAGCGGTGCGCAGCGCGCTCGTGCAGGCAATCGATCTCGACGACTACACGGACATCAACACCGGTGGCAAGGGTTCGCGCGCTACGGCATTGGCCGTTGTCGATCCGCGAGCATGTGATTACGACAGTGTCACCGGCGTAGTTCCGAAGTTCGACATGACCGCGGCGAAGAAGACCCTCGCCGACGCCGGCTGGAAGCCCGGGTCCGACGGCGTTCTGACCAAGGACGGTCAACCGCTGCAGTTGACCGTCATCTTTGCCAACTACCGTGATACCACCTCTGCAGCAGCAGAATACGCGATGAAGCAGTGGCAGGAACTCGGCGCGAAAGTAGAACTTCGTGGTGGTGACAACAACTTCATCATCTCCAACACGTTCGCGGCAAAGGACCTCACGTCCTGGTCGATCTCGATCGGTCTCACCGTCCAGAGTGACACTCCCAGCATCTTCGTTCCGTACTTCTCCGGCCCGGTCCCGCCTGCGGGAGTCAACTTCGCATCGATCGACAATCCCGAGTACACCGAACTGGCTGCGAAGGCCTCGGTTCTGCCCGGCCAGGAATCCTGCTCGGTATGGAAGGAAGCGGAACAGGCGCTGTTCACCTCTTCTGACGTCGTTCCGGTGTCCACGTCGCCGAACTTCATGTTCTTCAACGGTGCGACGTCCCTGTACGCGCCGATTGGTGGCACCCTAGCGGGCCCAGGCATCCGAGTTCTGAAATAAGCCGGAAGACAAAGCTTTACGTCTGCATCTATTTCTCCGATTCGAAGGATCTACATGACTGACCGTCCATTTGTTCTCGACGACCTCCACCGTGTGGTCACGCCCACCGAAACCGCACTCTCTCCCGACGGCACCGTGGTCGTCTTCGTTCGCTCGGAAATTGTTGCCGGAAAGGCAACTACATCGCTCTGGGCGATCTCCCGCGGTTCCCAGGCTCGCCGTCTCACTACGGGGCCCGCCGATTCTGCCCCTCGGTTCTCTCCGGACGGAACCTCGATCGCTTTCCTCCGTAAGGTCGGCGACTCCGCGCAGCTGCACCTGATCCCACTCACCGGCGGCGAGGCCGAAACCCTCACCACAGCAGCATCACTCCCCCTCGGCGCCGGAGCAGCGGCCTGGAGCCCGGACGGCAAAGCCATTGCATTCGCCGCAGTGGTCTCACGTTCGGACTCCACCGATCCGAATGCACCCATCGTGACCGACCGGCTCGGATACAAGGTGGACGGCGCCGGTTGGCTCGGCACCTTCCGGCGCCACCTGCACACCGTCGATCTGGAGGCGAAGGCGGTTCGGCGGCTCACCGACGGTGATTGGAATGCAGACGTGCCGTCCTGGTCACCCGACGGCACGGCGCTTGCCTTCACCGCCAATCTCGAACCGGACAGCGATCTGAACCTCACCTTCAGCGCTTACCGCATCCTCGTCGACGATCTGTCGGTTCCGCCGCAGCGACTCGGTCACGCCACCGGAGTGCAGGGTTCAACACTGTGGCACCCGAACGGAGATTCGGTTGTCGCCATCGGCACCCCCGAGGTCCGTGTCGGAACTGCAGACCTGATCCGTCTGTCCGTCCCCGGCCCTACCGAAACACCGGTCGACGTCACTCTCACCGCTCATCTCGATCGAAACGTGATGCCCGGTGCGCCTGGTTACCCCGGTGGCACACCGGCACTGTCGAATACTCGCGACGAGATCGTGTTCTGCCTCCGCGATCGCGGGTGGACGCATCTGTATGCAGCCGACATCGAAACCGGTACCTCCCGCTCCCTCGTCGCCAATCCCAACGAGGTCGTCTCGGCGCTCTCCGTTGCCCGTGACGCCCGCGTCGCCTCCGTCATCATCACCACACAGCAGTCCTTCGGCGAGGTCGCTCTCGTCGATCTCGACAGCGGCGATGTCACCACGCTGACAGAATTCACCGCAGAAGCGCTCCCCGAGGTGACCCTGTTTGCCGCCGAGGAACGCGAATTCACCATCTCCGACGGCCGTACCGTGCATGGTTGGTTGCTGTCCGCTCCCGAAACCAGTGGCGCCGCACCCCTTCTGCTCGACATTCACGGCGGACCGCACAACGCGTGGACCGGCGTTGCCGATACCTATCACCCCGCCCACCAGGTTCTCGCCGCGCAGGGTTGGCGCATCCTGACCCTCAATCCACGTGGATCGGACGGGTACGGTGCAGACTTCATGTACGCCGTCAACGGCGCCTGGGGTACCTCGGACCAAGCCGACTTCCTCGAGCCGATCGACGCGCTCGTCGCCGAGGGACTTGTCGACGGGGACCGACTGGCGATCACCGGGTACAGCTACGGCGGATACAGCACGTGTCACCTGACATCGGCGACAGATCGTTTTGCCGCCGCGGTTGCCGGCGGCCTGATCTGCGATTTCAACGCCATGGCCGGGGTCTGCGATTTCGGTCCGCACCTCGCGTCGCTCGCGACCGGCACCACTGTTCCCGAGAACTCCGCGGGGCTCCTGGCCGCCTCACCGCTTGCCGCCGTGAAGAACGTGGTGACTCCGACGCTGATCCTGCACGGAAAGTCGGACGAGCGGTGCCCGCTGGGCCAGGCCGAGGCCTGGTTCGCCGCACTGCGCCAGCAGCATGTACCTACCCGACTGGTGGCGTATCCCGGTGCAAGCCACGGGTTCCTCGTCAACGGCTCGATCTCGCACCGAATCGACTACAGCACACGGCTCATCGAGTGGGTCAAGCGATACACCTCCGCGAAGCTGCCCAAGACCGGCCTGGCCAACGCCTCTGCCGGAGCCGACGCGTGGAAGCGTTCGCTGGACGTACTGTGTGAGCGTTACGGCGTCACCGGTGCTCAATTCGGTATTCTCACACTCGATTCCAACGGCAAGGAAATCACCCGTACGACGGTGGCTTCCGGCGTGATCAATGCAGACACCGGGGTCGAGGTATCCACCGACTCCCTGTTCCAGATCGGATCCATCACCAAGGTGTGGACCGCGATGCTGGTCATGCAGCTTGTCGACGAAGGCTTGCTCGACCTGGACGCGACCGTCCGGTCGATTCTGCCCGATTTCGCACTGCAGGACGAGGAAACAGCTGCCCGCATCACGGTTCGTGCACTTCTGAACCATCGCAACGGAATCGACGGTGACCTGTTCATCGACAAGGGTCGCGGCGACGACGTCGTCGAACGCTACGTCGAGGGCCTGCGTGACTTCCGTCAGGTTCATCCACTCGAGGACGGCTTCGCGTACTCGAACTCCGCGTACGTCCTTGCAGCTCGTATCGTCGAGGTTCTTCGCGGCGGCATCTGGGACGACATCCTCAAGGAGCGGATCATCGATCCGCTCGGCCTCGCGCACACACTCACGTTGACCGGAGATACACCGAGATACTCTGTGGCAGCGGGTCATACGGGGAACTCCGTCGTGATGCCCGTCTGGCCGATCACGCGCTCGATGGGGCCCGCGGGTTGCATCACTGCCAGCATCGGAGATCTACTCACGTTCGCGGAACTCGGTCTTCTCGAAGGACAGAGCGTCGACGGCGTACGGATCGTGTCGGAAAAGTCAGCCGCCGCGATGCGCACACCCGAAATCGACATCAGCGAACTGTTCCCGGACAAGTCGGGTTGGGGCTTGGGCTGGTTCCACGAAACCTGGTCGGGCGAAGAGATTTTCGGGCACGACGGCAGCACCATCGGCCAGCACGCGTATCTGCGCATCTTCCCCCGCCACAATGTCGCGATCGCACTGCTGACCAGCGGCGGCAAGGCCGACGGCCTCTACCGTGATCTCTTCACCGAAGCCGCGGCCGCGTTGGTCGGACTCGAACCTCCGCAAGCCCTCGCCCCGAACCCCGCGAGTGTGGAGTCGATTCCGGATTCGGTTCTGGGAAAGTACAGCTCGGGCGGAATAGCAATCGAGTTCCGTCGTGGAGAGTCCGCTGACGAGGCCGTGATCACCGTCATCGGCGACGTAATCCCGAATCCCGAGGAAGACGAGACAGCTCCGAAGAAGCCTGCAACGGTAGCCACTCTCGTACCGTCGCAGATCCCGGGGACCTGGACCACCCGTCAACCCGGGGCCGCGGGTTGGACGACGGTACGGCCGCACCGAGACGGAGTGTACGTCGGATTCCGCTTCCTACCACGGGTTAACGCGTGACGACGACCGATACACATACGATGACGGAAACACAGAACGCCGAAACACAGAACGCCAGCGAACTCGAGGAATCAAAGATGCAAGAACAGCTTCAAGAACTCGTCGATCAGTGGAGGGTCGAGGCAAACATCCCCGGCGTCTCTGTCGGCATCGTTCACGGCGACAAGGACATCGTCGTCACCAGTGGCATCGAGAGCGTCGAAACCCAACTCCCGGTCACCGACAAGACGATGTTCATGATCGGCTCCACCACAAAGGTGTTCGCCGCAACAGCCGCGATGGCACTCGTCGAGGACGGCCTACTTGATCTCGACACCCCGTTGGTCGAGTACGTCCCCGAACTGACCTTCGCCGACGAAACAGCCACGCGCACAGTCACGATGCGTCACCTCCTCACCCACACCGGCGGATTCACCGGCGACGCGGGCCTCTCGGCAGGCTGGGGCGAAGACGCCCTGGGACGCTCGGTTTCACGGCTGAACGAACTGCGACAAGAATTTCCCGTCGGAGAAGTCTTCTCCTACAGCAACTCCGGATTCGTTCTCGCCGGACATGTCGTGGCCAAGATCAGCGGATTGACCTTCGAAGAGCTGGTCAAGCAGCGCGTGCTCGACCCCCTCGAAATGAAGAACTCGGCCTTCCTGCCCTGGGACGTGATGACCCACCGGTTCGCACTCGGTCACTACATCCGCGACGGTGTGCCGTTCGTGTCCAACGAAACCGGGCTGGACCGCGGCATGATCCCTTGCGGCGGAATGTGGTCCTCGGTGCGAGACCAACTCGTCTGGGCACGTTACGCACTGTCTGGCGAACACCCCGGCGAAGGACAGCCGCTCGACGAGTCCACCCGGTTGTTGATGCAGAAGCCGCAGCGTCCCGCCGCGATGATGTTCGAAGAAGTCGGCCTGGGATGGCTGTTGACTCGATACGGAACCACACAGGTAGTGCGGCACGGCGGAAACGTGAGCAACCTCCAGGTCTCCGAGTTCATGACAGTGCCCGAGAAGAACTTCGCCGTCACCGTGCTGACCAACGCCCTCGGCGGCGGAATCGGCAAGAAGATCGTCGACTGGTGCATGGCCAACCTCACTGAACTACCCACGCCGGCATCCCTCGACGTGGTCGAGCCCGAACCCGCTGCCGTCGACGCAGTCCTGGGCAAGTATCAGGCCGGCTCACTGACGATGACCGTCGCCCCCGGTGACGAGGGAATCGGCATCCGGATGGGCAGCGCGCAGGATCTCGGTGAATACGAGGACATCGTCTGGCCGCCGGCAATCCCGATCGCCTTCCTCAACGACCGTGACTTCGCTGCGCGCGCCGACACCACCCGGGCGTTGGGGCGCTTCGTCACCGACGACACGGGACGCGCCGTGATGCTCGAATTCGGCGGCCGAACCGCCAAGCGAGTGGCTTGATCCTCTAGACGGGTGACGCGGTCCGATCACGAGGCCGCGTCACCCGTCCTTGTATATGCACAGCCTTTGCATATGCACAGCCTTTGCATTTACACAGCCGCGAAGGTACAGACTGGACGCCATGAACGTCATCGGCGAGTCGATTCTGCACCCGTCCCGGTGGAGCGTGCGTGCCCGGACAACCGTGGCATCGACGCTCGTGATCGCCTTCTGCTTGGTGATCGCCGGGCTTGCACTGGTTTTCGTTCTGGCGAACTCCCTCCATCTGTCCGCACTGAACAGCTCCGAAGCTCGCGCCACGCAGTTGGTCCAGCAACTCAGCGGAAAGAGCCCAGCCGATCTCGACCCGTCACTCCTGTCCACCGACAGTCAGGTCGGAATCGTTCAGATCGTCGACGCCGATCATCGAATAGCGGCCCAGTCTCCCGGAACCGAGAGCGGCCTGCTGTCGGAACAGCTTCTCGGCCCCGACGAGTCGGACGCCTACGGGAGGGTCAAGAAGTCCGACGACGAAGACTACTGGCTGATCGGACGCGGCGCGCAGACGCCGACCGGACCGGTCACCGTGTTCGTCGGCGCCGACCGCGAACCCGTTGAAACCGTGGTGACCACTGTTGCCGTTCTGCTGGCCATAGCCGGGCCCCTGGTTCTGGGACTTGCCGCGTTCGCCACGTACCGCCTGGTGGGTTCGGCTCTCGCTCCCGTGGAACGCATCCGCGCTCGGGTTGCCTCGATTTCGAGTGGGCGCCAGGGTGAACGAGTTCCGGTTCCGTCCGGGAACGACGAGATAGCCCGGCTGGCAACAACAATGAACGACATGCTCGCGCGCCTCGACGAGGGTGCACTTGCTCAACAACGATTTGTCAGCGACGCCTCACACGAGTTGCGCAGTCCGCTGTCCACGATCACGACGGCTCTGGAACTGGCACACCGACGCCCGGATCTCCTCGACGACGCGTTGATCGAAGACGCACTACTCCCCGAGGCGCGCCGGATGCGGCAATTGATCGAGGATCTTTTGATTCTCGCGCGCTCGGACGAAAGCGAACTCGAATCCGTCGGTACCGTCGTGGACGTCGACCTCGACGACATTCTGTTCGCCGAGCAGAAGCGGATCGACGGTATCTCGGAGATCGCGGTCACCGCCCGTGTTGCTCCGGTTCGCGTCTCCGGGGACCCGAGAGCGTTGGCGCGTATGGTGCGCAACCTGGTCGACAATGCAGTGCGGCACGCCGAGACCATGGTGCGTCTCGAATGCTCCGAAGACGGCCACGACGCCCAGATCGTGATCGAGGACGACGGGCCCGGAATCCCTGCAGCAGAACGCGAACGAATCTTCGGACGCTTCGTCCGCCTCGACCAGCCGCGGTCGAGGCAGGGAGGTGGCTCCGGACTCGGACTCGCCATCGCGTCGGAAATCGTTGTGGCGCATCACGGAACCATCACCGTCGACGAGAGTGCCGGCGGCGGGAGTCGATTCGAGGTGACGATTCCGCTACCGACCGACTGACGATCAGGCAGTGCCGACAAAGCGGTACCCGACGCCTCGAATGGTTTCGATGCTGCGGGTTCCGAACGGGAGGTCGACCTTCTTCCGTAGGTATCCGATGTAGACCTCGACGATGTTCTCGTCACCTTCGTAGTTGGTGTCCCAGACGGAGCGAACGATCTCGCTCTTGGTGACCACCACTCCGTTGTTGCGCATGAGGAACTCGAGAACGCTGTACTCGCGTGGCGTCAGCGTCAACTCGATTCCCGCTCTGATCACTTGATGTTTCGCGGGGTCGAGGGACAGGTCTCCCACAGTGAGTATCGATGGACGCTGGGGAGCGCCGCGCCGGACCAGTGCGCGGAGCCTCGCTAGGAGTACGACAAACGAGAAGGGTTTGACCAGGTAATCGTCGGCACCGAGGTCGAAAGCATCAGCGAGGTCGTATTCGCCGTCCTTCGCCGAGAGCATGAGGATCGGCGTCCAGACCTCCCGGGCGCGTAGGTCCCGCACGATGTCGTATCCGTGTTTGCCCGGCAACATGATGTCGAGAACGATCACGTCGAATTCGTCGCTGCAGGCAGTCGCGAAGCCGTCGTCCCCGTTGAGTTCCACTGCGGTCACGAATCCCTCGGCTACCAATCCCCGCCGGATCGTCTCGGCCAGGCGCACTTCGTCTTCGACTACCAGTACTCGCACCACCGGCCCCGTTTCGTCGACACGCAGTTGTTCGGATGCACCCAGTAGAGCAGACGGTAGGCCCATGACCGAGTTCCGTTCAGCATTTCTTCAGCTTCGGATCGTCACACTGCATTCATGCCAGCAACTGTGTCGACCGTGCGAAACGTGGTCACCGAAGTCTTGACCGAGAGCACCACTGCAGAAATTGCGGTTGCCGCAATCGTGGTTGCCGCCGCGCTGTTCGCCTTCGGTTCGATCTACCGGGCGTCCAGCGTTCGGTCAACAGCGCTCCGCGCCTGCGGACTCGTGCTCGCACTCGTGACGCTCTCGATCCAGGTGTATCGAAACGGATGGTTGACGAGCTTCGACGAACCGCTGACCAACTGGATGGTCGATCATCGGAGCGGCACCCTGGACCAGATCGCAGTCGCAGTCACAGATCTCGGCAGCCCGGTAGCCACCGCGCTGCTCGGGATCACGTGTGGAGTGCTCATCTCGTGGCGAGCGCGTTCGGTAGTTCCAGGCTTGATCGTGATCGGAACCGTCGGCGGTGCAGCAGTCGCCTGCACAGTCGTCAAAGCACTGGTCGGCCGCGAACGTCCGCCGACCAGTATCCAAGTACTTCTCGAGACCGGCCACTCGTTCCCGTCCGGTCACGTCACCGGGACCGCTGCACTGTTCGGCATCGTCGTCCTCGTTCTGAGCGCGCACCGCACACCCGCCGTCAAGAGACTGCTGATGCTCCTCGCCGTGACAGTCACAATCGTCGTAGCCCTGACTCGCCTGTATTTGGGAGTTCACTGGCTCACCGACGTCATCGCCGGGGCCATTCTCGCGACGCTTGCCGTCACCGTGGGCGGAGCCGTCTTCCGTTTCGTCAGCACTCACAACCAAGCTGAATCGACTACTGCTGCAATGCGCTCTGCAGAACCTTCAGCACTTCACGAGCCGCAGTCGGCCCGGTATTGAGGTAAAAGACGTCATCGTCAACAGCGACGGCGTGGTTGGCGACCACACCACGTAACTGCGCCCACAACGGCGCGTTCGTCAATGTCGCCGGGTCCCCGCCCTGCACGCCGTAGAAGATCCAGTCGGCGTCCGCCACGTTCAACTCTTCTTCACTGATGTCTCGGGAAGTGTCGTCGAACTGCTGCGACTGCGGACGGGTCAAGCCGGCATCCTCGGCGATACTGCCGGTGAACGAAGGAACACCGAAGATGCGCAGACGATTTCCGTTCTGGCGCGTGAACGACACCGTCGGCGGCGACGAGAGGGAAGCACCGAGGGCCGCGGCATCGGTATTGAAGGTATCCAGCAGTGCCGTCGCCTGCTGCGTCTTACCTACCCCGTCGGCAACCAGCAGGAAGTCCTGCTTCCAGTAGACGCCGGTTCCCTGTGTTGCCACCGTGGGTGCGATGGCGGAAAGCTGGTCGTACAGCGAATCAGCGTCCTTTCCTGCAACATTCATCAAAATCAGGTCAGGATCGAGCGTGACGATCGCTTCGAAATTCGGTGTGAAGCGTCCACCTGCGTCAACGACATCACTTAGCTGAGTACGGAATTCGGGGTATGCAGACAACAAGTACGGAGGCACCAGGTCCGCACCGTCACCACGCGTCGAACCTGCGGGCACGACACCGAGCGACAGGAGTGCATCTGCTTGCCCGGTCGAGATGACGACAACCTTTTCGGGCTGCGATTCGATCGTGGTGTCCCCTTTGAAGTGTGAGACGGTACGAGGGAACTCGCCGTCCGACTTTCCGCTCCCCATTCCAACCGGGACTTCTCGCGGAGCGACAAACGCAGAGTCCGCCGGAGCTGACGCACTGATCTCGGCATCTGTGGGCGACGCGTCCTCGCTCGAGCAGCCACTGAGAGCTGCCACCAATGTCAGTGCGCCGATCAGCATTACACTGCGTGACTTCTTTCGAAAATTCATGATCGTGTCCCGTACGTCGTGAAGCATGACAGCTTCATCTTCCGCCATGGTTAGGTGACCCTACCCTTTGAAGAACTGTAAACTATATCTGTGTCAGATACAGTTCCAGGGCGTGGATCACACGGGGTCGATCGCTACTCTGATCACGTGCCCACCGCGGAAGAAGCATCGAGATCACTCATCGCTGCGGCGTTCGAATTGCGTCGAGCGCTGCGGGAATACATGGCTACGTCAGGCACCGACGCGACTTTGCCCGAGGCACAATCCGAAGTACTTCACGATGTCGCACAACACCCGGGCACTCGCATCGGGGCTGTCGCCGACCGTCTCTCCAGACGCCCGAACACCGTCAGCACACTGGTGCGCACACTCTCCGACAAAGATCTGATCGAGCGACGGCCCGATCCCACGGACGGCCGAGTGAGCACACTTTTCGTGAAGGACGAGCGAAGCGCGCGACGAGACCGTCGATCCGAACTACGCATCGGCGTTCTCGCCGAAGAATTGGCGTCCCTCGACGAGGGCGACCTCGACACATTGTCCGCTGCCATCGACATCCTCGACCGGGTCAATCGATCATTGCGAGATCACGCACCGCGGTGACACTCCGGGACACACAGAAGCGGTGCGGTGCAGCACCTGCCGCACCGCACCGCACCTGCTGACGAGTTACCGCCCTAGTTCATGTCGTTCGCAACGATGTTCTCGATATTCCGTTCGGCCAGAGCGGTGATGGTGACGAACGGATTGACTCCCACATTGCCCGGTACGAGGGATCCGTCCATGACGTACAGACCCGGGTACTCCGGCAGACGACCGTAGCCGTCGGTCGCCTTGCCCAGCACACAACCGCCGAGGGGGTGGTACGTCAACTGGTCGCCCCACGTCTGCGTCGGGCCGAAGAGGTCGGTCCGGTAGATCGTGCCTTCCTTCTTGTTGATCTTGTCGAAGAGTTTCTTCGCCATGTCGATCGACGGCTGGTTTTGCGAGCGTTGCCAATTCAATCCGACTTTGCCGGTTGCCGAGTTGAATTGGAATTGAGCACGTTGCGGATTCTTTGCAATCGCCAAGTACAGACTCACCCACAGTTCGGTACCCGCCGGGAAGGGCGCGATTTCCGCGAAGACGGGAGCGGATGTGTCGGCCCAGTTGTCGATGCCCATCACGGGGATCGCCGACTGCTTCGCGCCGGTCGCGTCCCACATGTGATTGGCACGGCCCACCATCACGTTGCCGTTGTGACCCCACTCCTGCCCCACAGCACCCGGCAAATTCGCGAGTTGCCCTTGCGCTTTCATCGAGACCAGAAGCTTGCTGGTACCGATACTGCCCGCCGCGAAGAAGACCTTGTCGGCTGTCACCGTCTTGGTGCCGACGGTGTTGCCCTGCTCGTTGATCTGATTCATCACCACTTGATAGCCACCGCCGGTCGCGGCCGGCGCAACCGAGGTCACGACGTGCAGCGCCGAGATCGTGAGCTTGCCGGTGGCGGATGCCGCAGCGAGGTACGTCTTGTCCAGCGACTTCTTTCCCGCGTTGTTGCCGTAGATGACCTCACTCACCAGGGCAGACTTGGTGACCTGACCAGCAGCTTCTTGCTTCATGTAGTTGAAGTCGTACACATTCGGCACGAACGTTGTTGTGTAACCGGATCTCTCAGCGGTCTTTCGCCCGGTCCGTGCGAACTTGTAGTACTCGGTCGACTCGAACCAAGCCGGGTCGATGTTGTTGACTCCGAGCGCAGCGTTGGCCCGCGGGAAGTACGTCGAGTACATCTCGTTGGAATCGACTCCGGGCAGGATCTCTTCGAAATAGTTGCGCTTGGGTGTGACGGCCATGCCGCCGTTCACCAACGATCCGCCGCCGACCCCTCGACCTTGGTAGACCTTGATCCCGCCGAAGTCCTCGGCGTCGAGAACACCGACGTAGCGACTGATGTTCTTGTCCACCGAGCCGCCGGAAAAGTGTGAAACCGGTTGAACTGTACGGTCTCTGAGCCAGAAGGAACGGCCGTCAGGTGAGAGCATCGGGCAGAAGACCTTGCCGTCGGACCCTGGCGTGGTCCACGACTTCCCCATTTCGACCATGTGTGTGTCGATTCCGGCCTGCGTCAACCGAAGAGCCGCAACGGCCCCGCCGTATCCGCTGCCGATCACGAGCGCGGGGACACGGTCTCCGTCGTTCAATGCTCGCCTGGGCGCCGCGGCCGCCGTGGTCCACGAGGACGAGAGCGCGGCGGCCCCCACAGCTAATCCTGTTGCTGCCAAGAAGTTTCTACGCGAGAGCGCGGAATTGGTACGTGCGTGCCGTTCGTTGGATCCAGCGCGAATACTCAAGTGTGCCCTTCTCTTTCCGTGACCCCCGCGCTGAGATATACCGGGAGAAACCGAACGAGAAGTCCATACTCGTGGGTAACTTGAAGGAACCGTTGATTTTCCACGAAAAGGGCCGATGAACAGAAAGTTCACCGGCCCTCCGAAAGAACGAGTCAGGGAAGAGAGATGCGACCTTCGACGGCGCCGAGTCCGATGTCCTTGCGGAAATGACCGCCGGGAAGCTTGACGTCGGCGATCTTTGCGTAGGCGTCGTCGCGCGCTTCGGTCAGATCCTTGCCCACTCCGACAACACTCAGCACACGTCCACCGGCCGAGACGACGGCTCCGTCTTCACGCTTCTTGGTACCGGCGTGCAGGACTCCGTCGGCGTCGGCTCCGGTGATCACGTCGCCGGTGCGCGGAGTCGCCGGGTAGTTCTCGGCAGCAATCACGACCGTGACAGCGGAACCGTCGCGCCACTGCAACGGACCGACCGAATCGAGTGTTCCGGTCGAGGCCGCATTGAGTAGGCCACCCAGAGGTGTTTCGAGGAGAGCAAGCACGGCCTGCGTTTCGGGGTCACCGAACCGGCAGTTGAATTCGACCACGGCCGGGCCGTCGACTCCGATCGCCAGACCCGCATAGAGAAGACCGGAGAAGCTGCTACCGCGTACCACCAACTCGGCAGCGACAGGCTTGACGACGTCGTCGACAATCTGCGTGACCATCTCGTCGGGCAGCCACGGCAAGGGGGTGTACGCGCCCATGCCGCCGGTGTTGGGTCCGGAGTCTCCGTCGCCGACGCGCTTGTGGTCCTGAGCCGGAAGCAGCGGGATCACGGTTTCGCCGTCGACGAGGCAGAAGAGCGAAACTTCCGGACCGTCGAGGAAGGATTCGAGGAGAACCGGATGTCCGGTCTCGAGCAGTTCCGCGGCATGGTCGCGTGCGGCGAGACGATCCGTCGTGACGACAACGCCCTTGCCCGCGGCCAGTCCGTCGTCCTTGACCACCCAGTTCGGCCCGAAGCGGTCGAGCGCTTCGTCGAGCTTGGCCGGATTGTCGACGATCTCGCTATGCGCGGTCTTGACGCCGGCAACAGCCATCACATCCTTGGCGAAAGCCTTGGAGCCCTCGATGCGGGCGGCGTCGGCCGACGGCCCGAAGCAGGCGATACCTGCTGCACGCACCGCGTCGGCGACACCGAGGACCAGCGGAACCTCGGGCCCGATGACGACGAGGTCGGCGTCGACCTTCTGGGCCAGCGCGGTAACCGCGTCACCCGAAGCGACGTCGACGGGGTGCTGCTCGGCGATTTTTGCGATCCCGGCATTGCCAGGCGCGCAGATCAGGGCCGTGACACCTGGATCGCGAGCAAGAGAGAGAAGGAGGGCATGTTCACGGGCTCCGGAGCCGATTACTAGTACGCGCACGGGGAACAGACTACGGCCTGCGATAACAGCGCTCTCGGAGTGCCACTGACGGGGCCAAGGTCCCAGCGTTCGACCTTTGTGCGAAATATCCGTTTCGAGATGCGATCATATGAATACCTGAATAGGTGAACAGATGTTTTCGGACACCTGTCCACCAAGGAAAGGACACCCGTGAAACTCCACAAACCAGGCGTTCTGACGCTCACCGCAACCGCCGCAATCGGCGCACTTCTGATCACGTCGTGCAGTAGCCCGACTGGCACCGACTCATCGGGCAACGACAACGGCCTGGTCCTGGCCGACGGCTACGAATTGGGCGGCTACAACCCGGTCGCAGGTTTCGGCGCCGCCGGTGAAGCCAAGATGTACGACGGTCTCGTCCGGCTCACCGGAGGCACCGGCATGCCGGGATTCGAGCCGTCTCTGGCGGCGGAGATGCCCACCGCCAACACCGACGCAACAGTCTGGACGGTCAAACTCCGCGACGGGGTCACCTTCTCCGACGGATCGACCTTCGACGCCGCCGACGTGGTTGCCACGTACAAGGCGATCCTCGATCCCGCTTCCGCCTCCGAAGCGCGGTCGTCGTACGACATGATCAGCGACGTCGTGGCCGTCGACGACAGCACAGTCGAGTTCCGCCTCGCCTACTCGTATGCGCCGCTGCTGACGAAAATGCTGATCGGCATGGTTCCGTCGGAATCCCTCGCGACACCCGGGCTTGCCGCCGAGTCGCCGTTGAACACCGCGCCCGTCGGTACCGGTCCCTACACACTCGTCGACCTCTCACCGGATCGAGCGGTCTTCGAGGCGAACGAGAACTACTGGGACGGTGCACCGGAGATCAAGAAACTCACTCTCCTCTACGTTCCTGACGACAACACCCGAGCCCAGCGCATGGTGTCCGGCGAGATCGACGGCACCAATCTCCCTCCACTGCTTGCCAATACGTTTTCGGGCAAAGACAACATGTCCGTGACGGCCCACCAGTCAGCAGACTGGCGCGGCCTCTCACTCCCGACGAACAATCCCGTGGCAGGCGACAAAGCCGTGCGGATGGCACTCAATCTCGCCGCCAACCGCCAGTCGATGATCGACAACGTCCTGGGCGGACACGGCCGCGTTGCCGCCACTCCGATCCCCGAGGTGTACGGCGACTCGTACAACCCGAACGCAACCTTCGCCTACGACCCGACCGAGGCCGAGCGAATTCTGACCGAAGCGGGCTGGATCGAAGGCGCCGACGGAATTCGTTCGAAAAACGGTCAGCGGGCGCAGTTCACGATCATGTACAACTCCGTCGACACCGTTCGACGTGATCTGGCTCAGGCATTTGCCTCCGACGCCCTTGCTGTCGGCATCGAGGTGGATCTCGAGGCGCTCTCCTGGGACCGCATAGACCCTCGAATCAACCAGGATTCGACGCTTCTCGGTGGCGGAGACGAACCTTTCGACCCCGACACGCAGGCGTACGACGCGCTGAACTCGAAGTACATCGCGCCCGGGGTCGGCAGCATCTACGACAACGCCAGCGACTACTCCAATCCAGCAGTCGACGCAGGCTTGGAAGTAGGACGCCGCAGCCTCGACCAGGCAACGCGTGACGCCGCGTATCGCGACGTTCAGCAGGCGTACGTCGAGGATCCCGGATTTGTCATCCTCGTGTTCCTCGACCATACGTACGTTTCGAAGGATTCCGACTGGCAGATGTCCGGGCCGGTACTCGAACCACACTCACACGGTGTGACCTGGGGTCCGTGGTGGTCACTGCAGACGTGGGCCAGAGGGCAATGACAGCGGTCGACGTTCGGGCAGACACGCGGCCGACGCAGGGCCACCGTGACAACTCCCGCCGAAAGGCCATCCTCACGATGGTCGGTCGGCGGGTGTTGTTCATCGTGCCGGTGATCGTCGTGGTGTCCGCGGGACTCTTTGCTGCCGCTGCGATTTCACCGTTCGATCCGTTGGTCGGCTATCTCGGCACGCGATACATGACGGCCAGCGACGCGGACAAAGCGCTGATCGCCGACCAGATGGGTTTCGACAACCCCTGGTACAGCACGTATTGGAATTGGCTCCAGGGAGTATTCACCGGCGATCTCGGGATTTCCAGGTCGTTCAATCAACCTGTTTCCCAAGTCATCTCCGAACGTCTGCCATGGACCCTGCTGCTGGTAGGCATCTCACTTCTCATTGCGATTCTCGCCTCGCTGGCCCTGGGTGTTCTCGCCGGAATCCGCAGTGGAGGATTCCTGGACAAGACCGTGTCAGGGCTGAGCGTCGTAGTCCAAGGCCTTCCGCCGTTCGTCTTGTCTCTGGGGGCAATCGCCCTCTTCGCGTTGACTCTCGGCTGGCTCCCCGTCGCCGGACTGACCGACGGGGGTGCCGATCCCACACCGGGACAGGTGATCCGGCACTTGGTGCTGCCGGTGACGGTCCTCGCCATCTCGCAGATGCCGTGGCTCCTACTCGCGGTCCGAGAATCCGTCGTGGGTTCGAAAAGCGAGGGGTTTGTCGCGGGCGCGGTAGCGCGCGGAATCCCGACGCCGACCATCACGAAACGCCACATACTGCCCACATCGCTGGCACCGTTCGTCAACATCGTCGGCGTGCGGTTGCCCGAACTGATAGTCGGAGCAGTTCTGGTGGAAGAAGTCTTCAGTTGGCCAGGGATTGCCGGGGCCATCGTGTCGTCTGCGCGTGACCTCGACATGGCCCTTCTCGCGTTCCTCACCGTCGGTACGACATTGACGGTCATGCTCGGCTCATTACTTGCCGACGTCCTGGTTGCAGTACTCGACCCGAGAGTGAGTACCGATGGCTGAGCGACGCTTCAAGATCGCCCTCGGCGTGCTGATCTTCGTTGCGCTGTACGCGGCGCTGGTCCCATGGTTGGCCGACGTCGACGACCGCGTCACAGACTTCTCGGCGGCTCGCCTGGCCCCGTCCTTCGATCACCCGTTCGGAACGGACTCGGCAGGACGAGACCTTTTCGTGCGCATAGCTGCAGGGATTCGAACCTCACTTCTCATCGCGCTCGCATGCGCGCTGCTCGCCACGGTGATCGGCGTCGCCGTTGGCACTACGGCCGGACTGGTCGGCGGCTGGGTGGACAGGTTCGTCATGCGCGGCACCGATGCCGTCAACGCACTCCCCCACCTGTTGCTCGGCATCGTCATCGTCGCGATGTTCCGTGGAAGCATTGCCGCCATCGTGCTTTCGATCGCACTGACCCACTGGACCCAAGTGGCCCGGATCATCCGCTCCGAGATCTTGAGTCTGCGCGACCGTCCCTACATCGACGCCGCCATTCTCGCGGGAGCCAGTCGACGTCACGTGATCATGCGCCACCTCGTGCCGGCGACGGCGCCACAGGCTTTGATCGCAGTCGTTCTCCTGCTGCCCCACGCCGTCTGGCACGAATCGACGTTGTCCTTCCTGGGATTCGGCCTTCCCCCGCACAAGCCCAGTCTCGGGACGCTTCTCGAAGAGGCACGCGGTTCTCTGCTCCTCGGCGGTTGGTGGACGCTGGTATTCCCCGCCGCAGTTCTCGTGATCGCCACCGTCGCAGTTGCCGTCGCCGGTTCGGCCCTGCGGTCGATGCTCACGCCCCCTCGACCTTCGGAGTTGCGACTGTGAACCACGGCCTGCGCATCGAATCTCTCACCGTCAGGATCCCTCTACTCGGAGGATCGGTAGTTCACGCTGCGAGCGACATCGACCTCGACGTTCCAGCCGGCACGGTGACCGCACTTGTCGGGGAATCGGGGTGTGGCAAGTCGATCATCGCCACCTCGGTCATGAACATGTTGCCGCCGAATGCTTCTCGAACCGGAACGGTCACCGTCGGAACACCGGACCTCGAGATCGACGTCTTCTCCGGCACCCCCTTTCGCGGACGGTACGTGGCTCTCGTTCCACAATCCGCCGCAACACATCTCACCCCCGTCCGGACTGCGAGATCGCAGCTACAGGAGACGATCGACGCACTCGGCGGCGATCACACTTGCGACGCCTTGGCACTTCGCGTCGGACTCGACCCCTCGGCCCTGGACTGCTACCCGCACGAACTGTCGGGCGGCATGGCACAACGCGTTGCTATTGCCGGTGCGCTGGCCGGGAATCCGTCGGTGATCGTGGCAGACGAACCCACCGCCAACCTCGACCGGGAACTCACCGACCACGTCATGGAACTACTTCGAGAATGCGCGGACGCCGGGGCGGCGGTCCTGCTCATCACCCATGACCTTGCATCACTTACTCGCAGCGGAGTCGCGGATCGACTTGCCGTCATGTACGCATCACGCATCATGGAAACCGGACCGGCTGCCCTGGTGTTTCAGGATCCACTCCACGACTACACCCGAGACCTTCTCGGCGCCTTACCTTCCCGCGGCTTGCATCCGATACCGGGCTCGCCGCCGCAACTCACCGACCTCCCCGACGACTGCGTCTATCACCTACGACGCCCGGAGTCGAAACAGTCCGGTGGCCCGACCGAGTTGGTGACCCTCGGCGAACGCACATACCGAACATTGCGGAGGGTGGGCTGACATGAGTCTGCAAGCTCTGGGAATCACCAGCGGTTATCATCGCAACCGGCCAGTTCTCGAGAACGTCTCGCTCGAGATTCCGCCTGGGAAACTGATCGGCCTGACCGGGCCTTCGGGCACCGGAAAATCAACACTTGCAAGGATTCTCGCCTCACTGGACGCGCCGTGGTCAGGCGAAGTGCGGATCGACGGATCGCCCGTTGTGGGTACCAAATTCTCGGTACCCGCGGCACTGCGCGGCACGGTGTCCATGCTGTTTCAGTCACCTCGCGCATCAACCGACCCTCGGCAGACGCTCGCCTCGATCATCGGCCAACCCGGTGATATTGCCGGTAGGACAATCGATGTGGCCGCACTGGCAGCAGAAGTGGGCCTCACTCCCGATCTCTTGTCGCGCAGACCGCACCAGGTCAGCGACGGCCAACTGCAGCGAGCCTGCCTGGCGAGATCGCTGGCGCAACAACCGAAATACCTCATCTGCGACGAGGCGACGGCGATGCTCGACGCTGCCACGACGGCCGCGCTCGTTCGGCTGATCGAGAGTCGCGCCACCGAAACCGGCGTCGGCGTATTACTCATCAGCCATGATCGCGAATTACTCGACGCCTGCTGCGACCTGGTCCACGACCTCGACAGTATTAGCGCTTAGAGTGTGTTGCCAATCCTGATCAGGTAGTTCGCGGGCGAGTGTCAATGCACGTCGCGTTATGCGATTTCGGATGAGGTGTGGGTTGCGATCGGTCCGTTGTTCACGAAGGCGAAGGCGACCGGTCAACCGCCGGGAGATCGGCGCACGATGGTCGAGGCGACTGCGTGGCTGTTGCGGACGGGAGGCCCGTGGCGCGACGTGCCGGAGCGGTTCGGAACTGGACCACGCGCTACAAGAATTTCAACTCGGACTGAGATCGTCATTGCCGCCTGCACCAAAGAGGCGCTTACTGATCACACGGCGCCGTGAACGACACCGGTTTGCCGGTGGCGCGCGCATACGCGATCTCGCGGCGTGTGGACTCGCCGATGTATCCGCGTGGGTTGACGACCAGCACCCGATCAGCCAGGTCGATTTTGCGCAGGTGGAGCGCGTCGAGCAGTGCCTTCTGCCCAACAGAGATCGCCTCGTCCGCTTCACCCGGCGCGACGACGATCACGCCCGCGAACGTCAGGTCGCGGTTCGCCTCCCGCATCTCTTCAGCGAACCGCGCAGAGCCGCAAATACAGACAATCTCAGGTCGATCAGGCACGGTTCAGTCTCTCATCTGCCACCTCGAGCAACAGACCCCAGCCCGAACGAAATTGACCCTTGACTCGAACGAATGTTCGAGTATTCTTCGTGTAGGGGATCGGGGGATTCAATGAGTGTCTATCTGTCGGAAGTGGTTTCGGGTTCTGCGGTGGGGTTGCGCAAACGTCTGTGGCAGTTGTCTGCTGCGGAATTGCGTGATGGTGCTATCGAGGCGAGTGCGGAGATACTGCGCCTGGAAGCCGTTCGGGTGGCGGTGGTCGACGAGCTGTCGTTGCGTCCGGATGATCAGGTGATCGCCAGCCGCGGGGTGGGTTCCTGGTTGGCAGCGAACACGATGCTCCAGGTTCGGGACGGGAAGAAGATCGCCGCCCTCGGTGCAGCGCTGCGGCCGTTTCCGGCGGTGGCAGCTCGGTTCGATTGCGGGGACTGCTCGTTCGATCATGCTGTTTTGATCGTGGCGTTCTGCGAGTCACCACCGAAGGGAATGCCGGACGAGGCGATGCCTCGCTGCATCGATTTGTTGTTGGCTGCCGCCTCGGGAGTGGAAGCAACGACGACGAAGGTCCGATATGTGATCGCGACGTTGGAGCGCGTTTTCGAATCCGATGAGATTCCGCCCGCCGAAGATATCGACCGCAACGAACTCCGCATCGCGTCGACGCTGAATGGTCGAGTGGTGGTGCGTGGCGATTTCGATGCCCTCACCGGCGAAATGCTGTTGTCGGCGTTGTCGAATCTGACGATGCCGACCCCGGCACCCGATGGGACGCCGGATGCGCGGTCGGCGGCGAAGCGGACCGCGGACGGGTTCACCGAACTGATCCGCCGCTACCTGGACTGCGCCAAGACCGGCATGGATGGTGGTCAGCGGCCGCACGTGAACGTGCACATCAACGCCCGTGATCTGGCCGAGCACCGCGACTGCGCCGCATCTTCCGCTGCCACTGATGCCGACGAGGAAGACTCACCCGATCTAGATCTGTCGGATCTCGATGTCGGGCACATGCCCTGGCTCGGGCCACTGTCCGTCTCGCAGACCAGACTTCTCGGGTGCGACTGTTTCCTGGCCACTGTCCTACTCGACGATCACGGAGCGCCGCTCGATGCGAAACCCGGAAAAAGGTTGGTCACCGCCGAACAACGCGTCGCCCTGATCGCGAGAGATAAAGGCTGCGCGTTCCCCGGCTGCACGTGTGTGCCGGCGTGGACGGATGCGCACCATATCCGGCACTGGGCCAACGGCGGCCCGACGGTGATGAACAACCTGGTCTTGCTGTGCCGTTCGCATCACCGGTTGATGCACCACAAATCCGGGTTCGTCGGAAAATGGGAAATCAGGATCGGCGTCGACAACAAACCCTGGTTCATCCCACCGCCCTCGATCGACCCGCAGCGGCACCCGCGGCCGGCGAACACCACCTTCACAACCTGAGGACAAACCTCGGGCATACAACTTCACGCCAGGTCCGCATCGGAGGGAGCACCTCCGAAGCGGACCTGGCGTGCGTTCATGTTGGTCAGCCTGCAACCGTCAAGTCGTAGAGGGTCACTCCGTCCACCGTTGTGGCGGTGAAGTTTTCGGTCACCCACGTCGAGATGGCGGTAGCGGTGCCTTCAGCATTCATACCGCCACCCATCCCCCCGCCGGCAATGAAGAAGTGAATCTTGCCCTCTGCCACGTACTGCTGGAACTGCGCGAGCGTAGGGGACGGATCGCTCCCGTTGAAGCCTCCGATAGCCATGACCGGTGACTGCGTCGCAAGCTGATAGCCCGAGGCGCTGTTGGATCCTATTGCCGCGGCGACCCACGTGAACTGGTCGGAGTTCTCTTCGAGTGTGGACACGACCGCAGCTCCCGGTGTGCTGCCCTGAAGCAAACCACCGGCCGCCCCGCCGCCCATTGCCCCGCGTGTTCCGTCAGTGGTCGATGTGGTGCCGCCCGGAACCGTTGCACCCCCTGGTATCTGACCCATTCCCGCGGGCGGCACCCCCAGTGTCCCTGTCCCTGCCCCGGTACCGTCCGTCCGTCGGTTGCCGCCATCAGCCATGCCACCGAATCCGCCGAATCCTCCACGAACACCGCCGGGCCCGCCCATTCCACCTTCGACGCTCGGTCCGGCCGAAACTATGGAACCTGTGTGCGGGGTGTTGATCGTGTCGATCGCGTACGCAGTCGGACCCGCCAGACCGGTGAAGATCGCTGAGAGAATCACTGCCACAGCCAATCGACCTCGCGTCACTGCCGGGATCAGCACTGCTACAGCAGCGACGATGCCGACGACCAGAATCGCCCAGCGAAGCCACGGTACGAACGAAGGCGAGCGTCCGAGCAGTACCCACGCCACCGCAATGGTTGCGGCCAACGACACTGCCAGAACGATGCGAACCCAGAGAACGTCACGATGACGCCAAGCGAAGACGGATCCTGAACCGATCAGTGCGGCGATCGCCGGCGCCAACGCAACCGTGTAGTAAGCGTGGAAGATTCCCGCCATGAAACTGAAGGTCAGTCCGGTCACCAACAGCCACAGTCCCCAGACGATGAATGAAGCGCGCTGTGTGTCGACGCGCGGCGCCTTGCCCCGCAGCACGATTCCAGCCACCAGAAGGATCAGTGCGGCAGGAATCAGCCAGGCAATCTGGCCGCCCTGGGCAGATTCGAACAATCGGGTGATGCCGGTACTCCCCCACATTCCACCGCCTGCCCCGCCCCCTGGTGCCATACCTCCCGCTGCCATACCACCTGCGGCCTCGCCCATTCCGGGGAAACCACCGACAGCACCGGTCGCAGCGTCACCAGCACCGCGCATTCCGCCGCCGCCGACGCTTCCGGTCTCGTTTCCGCTCAGGCGTCCGAGTCCGTTGTAGCCGAGCGTCAGTTCGAGAATCGAGTTGTTCTGCGAACCACCGATCCACGGACGTGAGTCGGCCGGCCACAGTTCGACGATTGCCAACCACCATCCGGCGGAGACCATCAGCCCGCCCAGTGCAGCGAACAGTTGAAGTACCCGCTTACCCAGTTTCGGCGGACCGGCGATCAGGTAGGTGAGCGCCAGTGGCGGTACCACCAACATGACCTGTAATTGCTTTGTCAGGAAACCGAATCCACAGAAGACACCGACCAACACGAGCCAGCGGGTGCGACCATCCTGAACCGCGCGCATCATCGCCCACACCGCCGCGATCATCAGGAGCACCAGCAGGGCATCCGGGTTGTTGAACCGGAACATCAGCGCCGCGACGGGAGTGAGAGCAAGAACCAAACCGGCGAGGAGGCCGGCGGCCGCACCGAAGTACCGTCGCACCGTTCCCCACAACAGCGCTACCGACCCGACACCGAGCAGCGCCTGCGGCACCAACATCGCCCAGGAATTGAGTCCGAAGATGCGAACCGACAGCGACATCAACCACAGGGACATCGGCGGTTTGTCGACGGTGATCGAGTTGGCGGCGTCCGAGGATCCGAAGAAGAAGGCCTTCCAGGACACCGAACCTGCCTGTACCGCAGCGGCATAGAACGAGTTGGCCCAACCGGATGCGCCGAGACCCCAGATGTAGGCGACTCCGGTGCCCACCAACAGCACTCCGAGCGCCCACGGCTCCCAGCGCGCCTGACGTGGCGGTTCCGGTGCCGGGACCCGTGCGGCCAATCTCTCTGCAGTGGCGGTCATCGATTAGCTCCTACGGGTTGTGCGGTGCGAAACACCCAGCGCAGTGCGATGAATCGACTCACTGTGGCAACAAGGTTGGCAATGACGAGTACTGCAAGTTCGACGTGCTTGGACGCGTCAGGCGCCACAACGTCGAGGACGAACAACGATCCGCTGGTGAGCAGTAGACCGAACCCGAACACGAGTAGGCCCTGCATCTGGTGACGGGCGGATCCCTCCGGCCCGCGAATCCCGAAGGTGAAGGCTCGATTGGCGGCGGTATTGAACACTGCCGTCACCAGCAATGCGACGGCGTTGGCCCACTGCGCACCCATCACCGAGTGCAGTGCGAGGTAAAGCAGCGCATACGCGAGCGTCGAAACGACTCCCACCACGGCAAAGCGTGAGAGCTGCCCGACCATTCCTCGAGGAACTCCGGGAACCAGTGGTTCACGTCCGAAACTCGCCCTGAGCTCGGCCAGTGGGAGCGAGCCGGTCGACAGTGCTCGTCCGACGCGGACGACACCTTTGAGGTCGGCGACTGCCGTGGCGACGATGTCTACCCGACTGTCCGGGTCGTCCACCCAGTCGACGGGCACCTCGTGAATCCGCATGCCCGCTCGCTCGGCCAACACGAGCAGTTCGGTGTCGAAGAACCACCCGGTGTCCTCCACCAGCGGAAGTAGTTGCCGCGCAACATCGACGCGCATGGCTTTGAATCCGCACTGGGCGTCGGAGAAGCGAGCGTGCAGTGCGCTTCGGAGGATGAGGTTGTAGCTACGCGAGATGAACTCACGCTTGGGGCCGCGCACCACGCGCGACGACCGTGCCAGCCGGGAACCGATGGCGATGTCCGAGTGCCCGGAGAGCAGCGGAGCAATCAACGGCATCAGGGCGTTGAGGTCGGTGGAGAGGTCGACGTCCATGTATGCGACCACATCCGCGTCGGAGTCGCTCCACACCTTCCGCAACGCTCGGCCGCGACCCTTCGCGTCCAGGTGGACGACCCGGACGTCGTCGAATTCTTCGGCGAGGGAACGTGCGAGCGCCAACGTGCCGTCGACACTGGCGTTGTCCGCGATGGTAATTCGTGCAGAAAATGGCACCTGTGTGCGTAAATGCCGGCGCAGGCGCCGCACGCACGTCTCGAGGCCTGCCTCTTCGTTGTATACCGGGACGACCACGTCCAGTACTACAGTCGTCGCGGAAAGCTCCCCTGCGTCCGTGCTGCCCGCGGTCTGCATGGCTTCTGTCGTCATGCGTCCTAGATTTGTCGGGCCGGCTCCGACGAACCTGCGTCCAGCCTGGGAGTTTCCTGGCAACCGGACGCGGGCTAATCTCGGGGTATGCCTTCAGTCTTCAGCGCCATCATCAACGGGGATCTACCAGGACGTTTCGTGTGGGAGGACGACGACGTTGTCGCGTTCTTGACCATCGCACCGGTCACGCAAGGTCACGTGCTTGTCGTACCGCGCGCCGAGGTCGATCAGTGGCAGGACGTAGATCCTGACCTCTTTGCCAAGGTCACCGCGGTTGCACGCAACCTGGGTCAGGCCGTGAGGAAGGCGTTCGACGCACCTCGGGCCGGTCTCCTCATCGCAGGTCTGGAAGTTCCGCATCTTCACGTTCACGTCTTCCCCGCGTACGACATGGGCAACTTCGACATCAGCGGCGCCGACACTTCGCCGTCACCCGAATCTCTCGACGAGGCACAGACCAAACTCAAGTCGGCACTGCGCGACCTCGGCTTCGAGGCAAGCGTCTCGACTCGTTGATCGCGTACCTTCGACCGAATTTCGCTGGCCGATAACTGGACTCCCCGCCGCAGCCTCCCCCGGAGGTTGCGGCGGTCGCATTTGACGCTCCTACCGACCGTGACCTGCGATTGCACACCGAACAGTCCGTTTCGCGCTGTCGCGCGAGCACGAGTTTCGCTGCTACCGTGGGGCGCCGGTCCGGGACCTAGGGCCCTAAAACTAGTTCACGTGTTAACAGTCGGAGGACAAGGGAGCAATGCAGGAACGTGCCAAGATCAGTCGCCGACAGATTCTTCAAGGCGCTGCTGATCGGTTCGAAGTCACGGGGTACGGCAGCACGAGCATGAACGACATCGTGTCCGCGGCACGGATGACCAAGGGTGCGGTCTATTTTCACTTCTCGTCCAAAGACGAATTGGCCCAAGCCGTCATGGAAGAGCAACACCAGATCTCGATCTCGGCTTTCTCCGCGGTAGCCGCCACGGGCGCACCGGCACTCGAACAGCTCGTCATGGTGTGCCACGAGATGGGCCGCCAACTCGTCGCGGACTCGATTGTTCGTGCGGGAGTCCGGCTTAACCTCGAATTGGCCTCCGTCGACGGTTCGCAAGGCCCGTACCTCGCGTGGATCCGCGACCTTCGAAAACTGGCCGAGACCGCGAAGCTCGAAGGCGATATCCGCGAAGACGTGGAGCCGGAATCGGTGGGTCGCGTGGTGATCTCGGCGTTCACCGGCGTTCAGCTGGTATCGAACGTACTCACCCGACGAAGCGATTTGAACGATCGTATCGACGAGTTGTTCTCGTTGCTCTTGGCTGGTGTGGTCTCGGACAAGCGCCGCACCGAGGTCGCCGACCTGGTCGGATGCCGCCTCGAAACCTATGCGTCCTGACCCCGGAACACCCTGACAATCGATTGATTCGGCGTATCGGCACCGAACCGCGCGCCAACCTTCGTCGATTCGTACAAGACCCCCCGTCGTCGACTCACTATCGTCAGATCCACGAATAACCCAGATAGACGGATACCGACGAAAGGGCTTCTCGAATGACCGAAACCGCCACGTACGTTGAGAGCGCGCAGCAGGAGATCGCTGCTGTACTGGCCGAAGCGAAGACCGATGCGTTCGTCCACGCACGCGACATCGATTCGGGCGAAGAGTTCGGCTACGGCGCTGACGAGGGTGTCATCCTCGCCTCCGTTTTCAAGATTCCTGTCGTACTGCAGTACGCCCGCGAAGTTGCGGCCGGCACCCTTGATCCGACCGAGCACGCCACCGTGACCGCCGAGTTCCGCTCCGGTGGCATCGGTATCGGCGGTTGCGCCGACGACGTCACGGCCAGTTGGCGAGATCTCGCTCTGCTCATGATGAGCTTCAGCGACAACGCCGCCACCGATTTCCTGTACGAGCGTCTCGGACTCGACAACATCGTCGCGACGCTGCGTGGGCTCGGTTTGGAGAAGACCAACTTGGTTCGTGACTGCCGCGGTCTGTTCAAATCGGTCTACGACGACCTCGGCGTCGACAAGGGCACCTTGCTGGAAATGCCCCCGATCGAAATTCTCCGGACAATTTCCGTCATGGATCCGGCTCGCTCCAACTCCAGCACTCCTCGTGAGATCACAATGTTGCTGGCTGCAATCTGGAAGGACGAAGCAGGGCCCGCCTCAGCCTGTGAAGAAGTCCGAACGATCATGAGTAAGCAGGTCTGGCCACACCGACTTTCGTCCGGGTTCCCCGACGAGGTCACCGTCGCCGCCAAGACCGGAACGCTGGGATTGGTACGAAACGAAGCCGGTGTCGTGGCGTACCCCGACGGCAAGCGTTACGCCGTCGGCGTCTTCACCAAGTCCCACGAACTCACGCATCGCGCCCCGAAGATCGACGCCTCGATCGGAACCGTCGGCCGCATCGCCGTCGAAGCACTCCGCAACAGCTGAGCAGTACCCGCTGACAGCTGAGCAGTACCCGCTGACAAAAGTGCGGGTCGCGCTGAGAAATCAGCACGACCCGCACTTTTCGGCTTTCGAGCTAGCGCGGACCGCGCAGACGAAGGTGCACCATCAAGCGGAACCGGACGTTGGGATCGTCGAGATCCAACGCGGCCATACCCTTGAGCTTACTGAGCCGATACCGAAAGGTATTGGGGTGCACGTGCAATGACGCTGCAGCGTCACCGACATCGCCGAAGGCATTGAGCCACGCATCGAGAGTGTCGACGAACGAGGTCGCATGAGCAGCATCGTGGCTGGCGATCGCCTCGATGGGCCCCAGGTCCGAAAAGCCTTCGGCTGCGGCTTCCGACGCAATCTCCAGCAGAATGGCGTCGACGTGGACGCTGCTGAAAGTGGCGACGCTGCCCGACGCTCGTCCCGCCAACAACACTTCGAGGGCATGTTCGGCGTCACGCTTCGATCGGCTCAACTGTGCCGGCCTGGTCACGACCCGACCGATTCCGATGATCGTGTCGCCGGACGCTCCGGTACGGTCCAGAAAATCCGAAGCCACACGGAACGCCTGCAGTTCGGCTTCGGCCGGGGAATGCCCGCGAACGGACAGCACTGCGTAGCCGGTCCCGTTGACCAAGGCAGCCGCCGACTGTGAGTGGACGGCGCCGAGGTGCATGGCCAGAGCGTCGGTCAGTCGCACCACGTGGGCGGCGTCATCGGGTTTCGACGAACCTTCGAAAGACCTTCGGCCCAAAGCCATTACGAGTGCCGGGCCGGTTCCGAGACCGAGGCGGTTCATCGCGTCGACCGCACCGGTCCCACCGTCGAGAAGGGTTGCGATCAGGTCTGCGCGCAGTCGACGTTCGGCGTCCGCGCCGCCGCGCAAACGCAACATCTGCAGCGCGATCAACCCTGCCGAATCGCGCAAGGCTCGCATCCGGTCCTCGGACATCGGCTCACCGGTTGCCACCCACATGGAGCCGAGGAACTCGTCGCCGGCCCGGATGGACACGGCGATACGACCCATTTTCGTACCGAGGGTCTCGGCCGAGACCCACACCGGATCGTCGCTGCGATAGAGCCGGTCGAAAACCCCTGCTTCTTCGAGCACCCGAATGTACTGGTCAGGAACTTGCCGCTCCAAGACGGTCGCGATACGTGGACCGTCGCCTTCTTCCTGGCGGCCTGAGAAGGCGATGACCCGCGAGCTTCGGTCCTCGATCGTGATCGGCGCGTCCAGCAGCGCACTGACGGCGTTGGCGAAGGCGAACAGATCGCCCGCCGGACCACCCCCGCGTGAATGGATGTGCCCGACTTCGTTCCGTGCCGAGAGCACCGAATGAAGCAGACTTGTCAGCTGAACCCACGAGACTCCGCGGGCCAACGTCAACACGACGACGCCCGAGGACATGATGGATTCGCGGTCTGCGTCGCTGACCTCGGTGGTCACTCGCGCGACCACCACTCGCACTCCGCGCTCGGCCAGGCCTGCGACGGACTCCGCGATACGTTCACCGCCGGTGATGCCGACCAGCAGCACCATGGAGTCGGGCGTCGAGGGCGAGTCGTCGTCGGGGTCGTGAATGACCACCGAAGCGATCTCCTCGACCGCCTCCGGGTCACCGACAACCGGATTCAGCACCGTAGTTCCCACGTCTTCGAGAAGCCGCACCAAACTGATGCGAGGTCGTACGGTGCCCACGTCTATCACTCCTTCGTCCTGTGAACGAAGTGTGTCATAGTGATTCGTCAAAACCGATCCATGCCGATCCATTCGACCGACGTGGTAATCGCTTCGAGCAGGTCAGGGATCGGTTCGACGCCGATACCCGGTCCTTCCGGGACCTTCACGTAACCGTTGTCGAGAACGAACGGCTCGGTGATGTCTTCGGCGAAGTACCGGTCGGAAGCCGACGTATCGCCTGGTAGGACAAATCCGGGGAGCGCGGCAAGAGCAATGTTGGCGGCTCGACCGATTCCGGTCTCGAGCATTCCGCCGCACCACACGGCAATTCCGTTGGCCTTGCAGACGTCGTGGATACGGCGCGATTCGAGATAGCCGCCGACACGTCCCGGTTTGATGTTCACCACGCTGCACGCACCGATGGCCAATGCGTCGGCGGTGACCTTGGCGGAGGTGATCGACTCGTCGAGGCAGACCGGCGTCCGCATCATCTCGGCCAGCCTGGCATGGCCGCGTAGTTCCTCTTCGGGAAGCGGCTGCTCGATCAGCAGGAGGTCGAAGTCGTCGAGCCGCTGGAGATGGCGCGCGTCAGCCAGGGTGTACGCGGTGTTCGCGTCGACTTGGAGGAGTACGTTTTCGCCGAACTGCTCGCGGACCGCGCGAACCGGCTCGATGTCCCAGCCCGGTTCGATCTTCAGTTTGATCCGAAGGTATCCGGCGTCGAGGAAGCCGCCTACCTCCTCGAGCAGTTCGTCGATCGAGTTCTTGATACCCACCGAGACACCGGCCGGTACGCGATCGACTACTGCGCCGAGGTACGAAGACATGCTCGTCCCGCAGGCGCGCAACTCGGCGTCGAGGAAAGCGGTTTCCAAGGCCGCTTTGGCCATCGGGTGTCCGGCGAACTGTTCCATCGCGGCGCTCAGTGCGTGCACGTCGGGATCGGTGAGTTCGCCCAGAGACGGGATCAGGAACTTGCGAAGTACTTCGGCGGCGCCGTCCGTGTATTCGGAGCAGTAGCGAGGCTCGGACATCGCTACGCACTCGCCCCAGCCCTCCGACTCGGAGGTGACGACCTTGACGAACAGCACGTCCTTGGTGGTCTCCGTGCCGAACGAGGTCCGGAACGGCGCCTTCAACGGCAGTGCTGCCCGGCGTAATTCAACTCCGTCGATCTTCACGAGGTAACCTCCGCTGTTGTCCTGCCTGCCTGTGTTCCCGGCGCACGGTCCAGGACATACTTTCCGGTCCTGGTGACAGCGAGAACCACTCCGTTCTCGGCGAGCACACCGCCGAGAGTCTCGCGGACTGCCAGACGCCAGTCGTTCGCTGCCGCCGGATCCGACTTACGTAGTGCGTACACGTCATTCGGTGTAGCCACCGTGACGAAACGATTCTTCGTCGACTTCAACACGGGCAGGCCGGCTTCGGAGATGGACAACAGTTCGCTGGCTCCCAACGACTCGGGAGTCGGGACCTCTCCCGAACCGGCGACGACGTCGGAAACCTTGCTGCTACCGATTTCCCAGTCGATCAGCAACCGGTCGCTGTCTGCGCCGCCGTTGAGACTGTCGTTCATCGGCGCGTAGAAACGCGGCAGATACTGGATCGGGAACGCACCGAGTTTCGAGACGTTGAAGTAGGCATTGCGCGCGACGAGCGGGTCGAAAGTCCACCGCACGTGGAGAATTCCCCGTTCCAGTGCCCATGCTCGCTGGAACAGTTTCAACGCGAGGCCGATGTGCCCGTTCTGCACGTTCGGGAGGATCCCCGTGATGTGTGAATGCAACGAACGATGTTGCGGTTCCTCGAAGAATGCGACCGAGCCGCCGATCAGATCTCCGCCACGAAAAGCGCCGGCGACGTAGTTACCGGAGTGCGCGAGCGCTTTCATCATGTCCCGATGGACGGGAGGGTTACCGCTCTCCGGCTGCCATACCTTCTCGAACAGACCGAATACCTGTTCCAACTCGGCATGTCCGGTGACGGTTTCGATAGTCACACATGCAAGCAGAGCGGCCTGCTCGGCCTGGCTGATAGCTTGCCGCATCCGTGAAGGCGATACACCTCCGAATGGTTGAACGGTCTTGCGTTGGACATTGTTCGGCGACGTCATCGTCACAGTCCTCCCTCCAGGATTCGAGTCACCAGACCGGCCAACAAGGTGGCGCGCGGGATCATCTGATCTATCTCTACGTGTTCTGTCGCTGCGTGGGCACCACCGCCGACGGCGCCGAGGCCGTCCAACGTGGGAGTTCCGACTGCGGCAGTGAAGTTTCCGTCCGAGGCGCCGCCCACAGCGCAGTCGCGAAGCATTCCCAGCCCGTTCTCGCTGCTGACCTGGTGAGCGAGAAAGTACAGCTTCTCCGACGACACGGACTCCAAGGGCCCACGGTTGGGTCCTCCGGACACCGAAATTCGACCTTCGGCAAGCACCGGCGTCAGTGCGCGGATCGAACGATCGATGCGTTCCTGTTCCTTCGCCGACCACATGCGAACGTCACACCACAGTTTCGCTTGCGCTGCAACGGTATTGGTGGTGGTACCGCCACTGATCACGGACGGCACCACCGACGTTCCCGCCGACGGGTCCGCGAGCTCCACCACGGCCTGAATCTGATGTGCGAGTTCCACGACAGCGTTCACGCCTCGCTCCGGTTCCAGTCCGGCGTGTGCTGCGCGTCCTTCGATGTCGACGCAGTACAGCGACATTCCCTTGCGCGCTGTCTTCACCGCGCCGTCGGCCGCGGCTTCGAGGACCAGCACCGCGTCGACCTGACGTGCTTGGTCCTCGATCAGTGCGCGCGAGGTCGGGGAGCCGATTTCCTCGTCGGAATTGAGGAGCACGACCACCCCGTCCAGCGACGGAAGAGACGCCAACGCATGGAAGAGCTGGACGATGCCGGCCTTCATGTCGAAGACTCCGGGTCCGGTGGCGATGTTGTCGGTGACCGACCACGGCAACTCCGCGAGCGTTCCGAGCGGCCAGACGGTGTCGAAATGGCCCAGAAGCATCACCTTCGGCTCCGCGCCGAACGACCAGCGCAAGTGCTGGCGACCGTCGATGCGGATACGTTCGGGAGCGCTTCCAAGATGACGTTCGCCGATTTCGGCCACCACGTCCGCACATGCATCGACTGCGCCGAGATCGGAACTGGGCGACTCGGCGGTTACCAACGCCGCCAGGTCCGCCACCATTGATTTCTTGTCCACTCCGACGCTCTCCTGTCACCGACTTGCAACTTCGCAGTCAAGCTTGGTCGAAGCGACCCTGTCGGATCTTGTCCAAGACTCCTGTCCTTCGGGCTCGGATTCGTCGTGTGTCACGAACAGCTGGGTGTAACAAGCAGGTGCGTCAGGTTCCGATCTCGGTTCGGGCGGCAAACAGCTCGGGGAAGAAGCTCAACTCCAGCGCACGTTGCAAGAACCCGGCACCGCCACTCGAACCGCCGGTCCCCTTCTTCATGCCGATCACTCGCAGCACGGTCCGAAGGTGCCGGAACCGCCACAGCTGAAAGCTCTCCTCGAGGTCGACCAACTCCTCGAACGCCTCGTACGCGGTCCAGTGCTGCTCGACGTTCTCGTAGATTGCCTTGACCAGCGGAATCAGTTCGTCGTTTCGCACGTAGGGCGCGCTGACATCTCGCTCGAGAGCCGACGCCGGAACGTCGTAACCTTGCCTGGACAAGTACCGCCAGAACTCGTCGTACAGTGTCGGCTCCCCGAGCAGGGTCTCCAACAATCGATGGGCGGACGGATCCGATTCGAACACCTTCAGCATGCCCGCGTTCTTGTTTCCGAGCACGAATTCCACGGCGCGGTACTGGTACGACTGGAATCCCGAGGAGTTGCCGAGAACGCCCCTGAACTCCGCATACTCCGCCGGTGTCAGTGTCGCCAGCACGGACCACTGTTCGGTGAGAGTGGCCTGGATGTGTTTGACGCGTGCGATCCGCTTGAATGCGACGCGGATGTCGTCGGCAACGATCGCCGCTCTGGCCGCCCGTATCTCGTGGAGAAACAGCTTGAGCCACAACTCGCTGGTCTGGTGCTGAATGATGAACAGAAGTTCGTCATGGTGTTCGGGCTCGCTCACCGGGTGCTGCGAATCCAGAAGGGTGTCGAGTCCGAGGTAGGCCCCGTAACTCATCTTCTCGGAAAAATCGGTGACGACGTCGTCTTCGATCTTTCGTGTGCCGTCAGTTGCCGACATCTTCGGTCTCCTTCTCAGAATTTCGCCGGGGTCTGCGGAACGATCATGGCCACCAATGCGGCAGCGCTCGTCGCTCCGACCAGGACTCCGAATGCAGCCATGTACGAGAACTGGTCCACCATCCATCCCATCACGAGCGGAGTGATGAAACCGGCGAACTGACCACACCCGTTGATCAAACCCATTCCGGAACCGAGGAATTCGGAGGGAAGCGCCCGCAACGGCATCGCGAAGATCGACATCGAGCACAGACCGCTGATGCCGAGAGCCAAGGTCTCGTAGAACGTGAACATCGCGACGGTGTCAGCAGTCGTCATCAGGAACAACAGGACGGCCGACGTGGCCATACACGGAACCAGAAGAATCCGAGCCCGGTCGTGGAAGTACTTGTCCACCAACCGCCCGCCCACAATCGTGGCCAGCGCCGTGACGATGAAGGGGATCGCGGCAAAGATTCCCGTGTCGATCAGCGAGAGTCCCTTGTCGTTGAGCAGATAACTCGGCACCCAGGTCATCAGCCCGTACGCGGACATGTTGGCCAGACAGAACAGAATCGCGAACTTCCACACCGACGCGGACTTGAACACCGCGGCGCGAGAATGCTCACTCGCCAGGGGTTGCAGCGCAGCCTCCGGATCTTCCGAGATTTCGGTGTCCAACGGCGCCGGCAGCACCAACCACACCACCGTGCCGATCACGGCGCCGACGATCGCCACCAGCCAGAACGCGTCACGCCACCCCACGGCCATGAGGACCGGCGCGATGATCAGCGGTGCGATGCCGGGGCCGAGGTTGTTGGCGCCGAGCATGAAACCCATCGCGGTCGCTCTGGTTTTCGGACGCGTCCGCTCAGCCAAAGCCTTGAACGACGCCGCCGGAAAGAGCCCCTGGCTGATGCCGAACATCGCACGCATGACCATCAACGAGATGAGCCCCCACGCGAACCCTGTCAATGCTGTGAACACCGACCACAGGATCAAAGCAACGATCAACAGCGGCCTGGGTCCGAAGCGGTCGGCCAACATTCCGCCGGGAACCTGCCCGAGCATGTAGAAGATCGCGAAGACCGAGACCACGCCACCCAACTGCGTACTGCTGAGCGAGAATTCGTCGCCGATCATCGGAAGCGCAAGCCCGATCATGACGCGATCCACCATGTCGATCAACCAGATAGTACTGAGCAGCCCCACCGTAACGGTGGTCGTGCGACGAATCGACTTGTTGTCCATCATGTTTCGAACCGAACCGTCGACCCGCGATGATTCTTCCACTGTGACGCGTTCCGCCTTCATCAAGCCTCCCGAATTGTCTTGTGCCGCATGGACTGGAACATTGAAAGACTGATGAAGTGTGACAGCGAACACGTCTACCGCATTGGTCCGTTTCACCAATACCCGAAGCAACGTTTGGTTGTTCGGAACATGTTCTGCCCCAGGAGATGACAAATGCCGCCGACGCACACGGCGTCGGCGGCATTTCGCGATAGAGTCGCTACTTCATTACGTGCGATTGGCGACTGCGATAATCGTCGAGACACCTGCGGCTGCAAGCCGAGCATTGACAGTGATCAGACCGAGAATGTCGTCTACGCTACCGAGCGTGTGCGAAATCGTGCGGTCCGAAATCCGTCGCGAGCCGGGAACAGCCTCGGCGAGTTCGGCTCCCGTCGTGGTGGGGTGAACGATCTCGAGGGTCCATTCGTCACGCAGCTCGACCGGCTTCAGTGTGTCGGCCTTGCGCACTGCACGCTCGGCGCCTGCTCGGATCTGCTCGCACGCCAGCGAAGGCGGCAGCGAATTGGTTGCCGACCATCCGTGCGCCTTCTTGACCTCGACGGTCTCGGTTGTCGGCGAGGCCGCATCCACCAGGCCACAGATGATGTCGTCACCCGTCACCAACCCGACGGGAACGCCCTGCGTGGCGGCATAGAGGGTGTTGACGTCGGTCTCGGAGACGGACTTACCGTCGAGGCGGACGTCGGCGAACAAGCTCGAGAACGTGTGCGCCAGAACGCCGGGGCCGCCGGCAGGTGCGTGGTAGCCGACAAACAGTGCGACGTCGTGATCGGACGTCAGCCCCTCCGCCATGCACTGCATCTTCGGTGTTCCGAAGATCAGACGCGCCCGCGGATCCAGGTCTGCGTGAAGCAGGTTGTCCATCGTTCCGTGGCTGTCGTTGACCAGGACGCTCGTCGCACCGGCGTCGAACGCACCCGCGATCGCAGCGTTGGTCTCGGCGGTCATGAGCATCTGCGCACGGTGGTAGCCGCCACCGCCACGGATCGTCTGATCGAGCGTCGCGATACCCGCGATACCCTCCATGTCCACCGAAATATAGACGTGCATTTCCTGTCCTCCATCGATCTCAATCGGCCGAATTGATAACTTCGCTTTCACCTTCACACTCGGCTGCATTCGTTTCTTGTCCGGTCGAACGGTGAGTCGGCCTCCATTTGGGACGTTCACACCAGATTCCGCTACCCGAGCCGTGAAACCATCGGGACATTCGCCGGGCCAGGCGGTTCGACCAACGACAGGAGTGCAGCGCTGATGCAGGTCCACGACATCGTGTTCACCGGCGGCCGCGTCGTCGATCCCGCATCGGGGACCGACGAGGTTCGGGGTATCGCGATCACCGGCGGCAAGGTCTCCGCGTGGGGTCACGACGCGATCGAAGCCCGGCAGACGATCGACGTGACCGGTCAGGTGATCTGCCCCGGATTCATCGACCTGCACAGCCACGGGCAGGAAATCGCCGAGCAGCGACTTCAAGCGTTGGACGGAGTCACGACGGCCCTCGAACTGGAGGCCGGCGTCATTCCCGTCGCGAAAGCATATGCGCGAGCCGGTGCCGAGGGACGCCCGATCAACTACGGCTACGCGACGTCGTGGGCGCACGCCCGAATGATCGAGCTCTCGGGAGCCGATCCCGACGGCGACATCAGGACTCTCCTGCACCATCTCGGTTCCCCGAGCTGGCAGGGCGAGCCCACCGCCTCCCAGCGTGCACACATTCTCGAACTCCTCGAAAACGATCTGGCCGCAGGCGCTCTCGGCATCGGCGTCGTCGTCGGGTACGCCCCGAAATCCGATCCGGTGGAGTACTTGCAGGTGGCGGATCTCGCGGCCCGAGCCGGTGTCCCCACCTACACCCATGCGCGCCCGCTCATCTCGGCCGATCCGTCGAGCCCGGTGGACGGCGCCGTCGAAATCGCCCGTGCAGCAGCCGAAACCGGTGCACACATGCACTACTGCCACGTCAACAGCACCTCGGGGATGCACGTCGACCACGCGCTGTCGGTGGTGGCGCAGGTCCAAGCAGCCGGATCACGCGTCACGACGGAGGCGTATCCGTACGGTTCCGGGTCGACGGCCGTCGGAGCTGCGTTTCTCGATCCGGACAAGCTGCACCTGATGAATCTGACACCACGGTCGCTGACATTCGTGCCCACCGGTGAACGTATCGCGGACCGCAAACAGCTCGAACACCTTCGGGCCACCGACCCCGGTGGGCTGGTACTGGTGGAGTTCCTCGACGAAAACGACACCGTGCAGCGCGAATTCCTCGAACGGGCGATGACTTTCGACCGCGCCGCCATCGCGAGCGACGCGATGCCACTGACCTGGCCCGGCCGTACACCCGCCGATGCTTTGCAGTGGCCATTGCCCGAAAAAGCACTCGGTCATCCCCGCGGCGCCGGCACCTACGCACGCGCGATTCGTACGCTGTATCGCGAGCGTCAACTGCTGTCGTTGTCGGAGATCATCGCGCGCTGCTCGTTGATCCCCGCGCAGATCCTCGAGGAGTCGGTTCCCTCGATGGCGACGAAAGGTCGGATCAGCCCCGGTAGCGACGCCGACATCCTCGTTTTCGATCCCGAGCGGATCACCGACAACGCCACCTACATCGACGGCACCCGTCCCTCCAGCGGAATCAGCCGCGTGCTGGTCGGCGGAGTACCCGTCGTCGAAGGCGGTGTCGTGGTCGAGGACGCGCTGCCCGGTCGCCCGGTACGCCGCTCGTAGCCGAATCACGTTCTGACCTGCATAGTTCTGACAGAAAGTCACCACACATGAACACATCGTCTGCAATCAACGGCACAATCGATGCCATGACGGATTTCGCGAACCCCCCGATCGGTTGGCAGCACAAGGCCTTCGGCACCGACCTCGAAGGTCGCGACGGTTCAGACCTCGAGCCGCTGGGGATCTCGGCACTCGACGGCAACCTCCTGCTGCCGGTGATGACACTCAACCGTGCAGCGATCGCGCACAACATCGACCTCATGGCGCAGTTCTGCTCCGATCACGATGTGGACCTGGCGCCCCACGCGAAGACCACGATGAGCCCCGAACTGGTTCGTCGGCAACTCGACGCCGGGGCATGGGCTATGACGGCGGCAACCGTTGCGCAGGCACGCATCCTGCGTGAGTTCGGTGTGGACACCATCGTCATCGCCAGCCAGGTTCTCGATCCCGCCGGCATTCGGTGGATCTGCGACGCCCAGGCCACCGATCCCGATTTCTTCGTCACCACCCTCGTCGACTCCGTCGAGAGCGTCCGGTTGATGGAACAGTTGATCGCGAAAGTCTCACCGGCCAGCCGTATCCGGGTTCTCGTCGAGTTGGGCTACGACAGCGGGCGCGCCGGCGCTCGCACGGTCGAGCAGGCACTCGATGTTGCACGCGCAGCGTCGCAGGCTCCTTCGTTGATTCTCACCGGAGTCGAGGGGTTCGAGGGCATGATGCCAGGAGCCTCGGTAGCCGCCCGCCGTATCTCCGTCGATTCGTATCTCAAATCCGCGCGGGTGTTCACGGAAATCTGTGTGGCCGAGAACCTGTTCGAGAACAACTCCGCGAAGGCTCCCCGGCCGCTGGTCACTTTCGGCGGCAGTGCATTTCACGATCTAGTGGTGCGCGAACTGGCCGGGCGGTGGGCACTCGACAACGGCGTACGCGTCGTACTGCGCAGTGGTTGTTACATCACCCATGATCACGGTCTCTATGCCGAGACTTCGCCGTGGGCGGACGGTCCGCGAACTCTGCAGGGAGCCGCAGAAGTCTGGGGTGTCGTGCTGTCGATTCCGGAACCCGGCCGCGCGATCCTGGGTTTCGGGCGTCGCGATGTCGGTTCCGACGCAGGCTTTCCCATCGTCCTGTGGCACCGACGCGACGGATCCAACCGCTCGGCGCGAGAACTGACCATCACCGCGCTCAACGACCAGCACGCGTACGTCGACGTTCCGGCTGACTTCGACGTGACCGTCGGCGATCTGCTCGGTTGCGGAATCTCGCATCCGTGCACCACTTTCGACAAGTGGTCACTGATTCCCGAGGTCGACTCGGAATACCGCGTCGTCGGCACGGTGCACACCTACTTCTGAGAAACAGCTCCCTTAAGTCCTCGTCAGTCGTCCTTCGGGTCACGCGGCAATTCGACGCGGAACGTCGTTCCCAGCCCGAGGGCCGTCTCGACGCCGACGGTTCCGTCGTGCGCTGCAACCAAAGCCGAGACGATGGACAGGCCGAGACCGGCGCCCCCGGTCTCGCGGGTGCGAGAGGTGTCCGCGCGATAGAAACGCTCGAAGATACGCGCGGCATCCTCGTCACTCAAACCCTGACCGGTATCCGAAACTTCGACCACCGCGGAGTTCTCGGTCGTACCGACACGAACGGTGACCTGCGCATCGGGCGGCGTGTGTTTGATCGCGTTGCCCACCAGATTGGCGACGACCTGACGCAGTCTGGCCTCGTCACCGTGCACCTCGGGCAGCCCTGGGCCGCCGGTCATCTGAAGTTTGACAGTTCGATCCGGTGCAATCGCACGCGCCGCCTGCACCGAATCAGCCGCAACTGCAAGCAGATCCACCGGCTTGTTCTCGAGCGGTCGCTGTTCGTCGAGCCTGGCCAACATGAGCAGATCCTCGACCAGAAGTCCCATCCTCGACGCCTCGCCCTCGATCCGGTTCATCAGCGTTTCCGTATCGGTCATGGCCCCTTGGCGATACAACTCGGCGAATCCACGAATAGTCGTCAAGGGTGTGCGCAACTCGTGGCTCGCGTCGCCGACAAATCTACGCATCTTCTCCTCGGAACGCCGTGCTGATTCCTCCGAAGCCTCGGTCGCCGCAAATGCGTGTTGAATCTGCGCGAGCATTCCGTTGAGCGCCACGGACAGTCGGCCGACCTCGGTGCGGTCGTCACGCTCCGGAACGCGGCGATGAAGGTCGCCGGCGGCAATGGCAGCGGCAGTTTCCTCCACCTCGACCAGCGGACGAAGGCTCCGACGAACCACGAAATACGCTCCGCCGCCCAGGATCAGCAGGACAACCAGGCCGATGCCGAGTTGCAGACCGACCAAGTCGTCGACGGTCTGCTCGTTATCCGTCAGTCGCACACCGATAGTCGTGGTCGTGCCGTCGCGGACCGTCGTGAGAACTCGCCAGTTCACGTCCGAACCGTCACTCGATCCGACGGTGATCGGGCCGTTGGTGGAATCTTTCGACAGGTCGGGTTCCGTGGTCGTCGACCTGTCGTTCAGAATGATCACCCGTCCGTCCGGGGTCACTGTCCGGACGAAGAAGGGGCTGGGTGGGCGGGTGCCCGGGCCGACGTCACTGGGCGGCTGTAGATCTCTGGTGTGCGGCTTCGCCCAACCGTCGACCGCCTCGTACAGCGTTTTGTCGGTCCGCTGGGTCAGCGAATTCTCGAGAGCAGAAGTGACCGCCACGCCCGACGCCAACAAACCCAGCGCGGCCAACACCAGCAAAGCTGCAACCAGTGTGAAGCGCAGCGGCAGTGAATGGAGACGGAAACGACCCCGCTTCGGAAGCTGATCGTTTTCCGCGGCGGCGATCATTGCCGCGGTTCACGCATCACGTAGCCGACCCCACGCAATGTGTGAATCAGCGGTGTCTCCCCCGTATCCACCTTGCGACGCAGGTAGGACACGTAGGACTCGACAACTCCGACCTCCCCGCCGAAGTCGTAGTTCCAGACGTGGTCGAGAATCCGCGGCTTGCTGAGGACCGTCCCGGCGTTGACCATGAAGTAACGAAGCAGTGTGAACTCGGTGGGTGAGAGTGCGACCAGTTCGCCCTTCTTCCAGACCTCACGGGTGTCGTCGTCGAGTTCGATGTCGGCGAACTTCACGCGCGGCGACTGCTCCGGCGCGACACCGCGACCGGCACGGCGCAGGATGACCCGCAACCTCGTCACGACCTCTTCGAGGCTGAACGGCTTGGTGACGTAGTCGTCCGCGCCGAGGGTCAGACCACTGATCTTGTCGTCAAGCGAATCCTTCGCCGTCAGAAACAGGACCGGCGCGTCCACGCCGTCGGCGCGGAGGCGTCGAAGCAGACCGAAGCCGTCCATCCCGGGCATCATGACGTCGAGAACAATCGCGTCGGGACGGAAAGTACGTGCGACGTCCAGGCCTTGGGCGCCGCTCGAAGCAGTTGCCACCTCGAAACCCTGGAACCGGAGGCTCACGGAGAGCAACTCCACGATGGTGGGTTCGTCGTCTACGACGAGGATGCGGGCTTCAGGGGTCTTGTCGGTCACGAGAACCATCTTCTCCCTTGGCACTGGAATCCCGCTGTATGTTCCCTGGGAGCTTCCTGTGAACGGCCGAGTGCAGGTGAAAAGCTGAGTGCAGGTGAAAAGCTGGGGCGCAGGGCCCACGAACCGGAAGGACGCGGCATGTCACTGCCTCCACTGTGGAACAGAGACTGCTTGACCTGGCGCATTCCTCTGTTCACCAACAACACCGATCCCGGCGAGGATCCCGGCTTCGCGCCACCGGAGTCTTGGGCACAAGCCCTTGCTGCTGTTGCCCAAGATCTGCGTTGTCTGCGATTCGGGCCTGAAGTGGTTGTCGATCGTCTGATCTGGGAATTTTCGATCAACAGCGACTACAACGTCACGATCGGCTGGCAAGGCGCACGCGACATCGGCGGATTCAGCCACTTCGACGCAATGCCGATGGACGACGCAATGCCGATGGACGACGCAATATCGATGGACACTGCATTCGCGGACGCTGCGGTGTGGGTCGCCGATATCGTTCAGACCAAATTGGCCGGCTACGACTTCGTCCAGTGGCCGAGCCGAGGGCGCCATCTGCTTGTTCCTCGACGTCGAGACGGGGAACCGGTGTGGATGGATCCGCACGGTGACGTGACGGTCGGTCGCATCGGAGAGTTGTGCAAAAATGCGACCAACTATGCAGCAACCTAGCTCAGTTCAAATCGCTCAGCTCTATGGTCCGGTGGCGTCTGCGTTGGTCGGCGGCGTGGTGGCCGCATACGCAGTGGCCGAGTCGCGAGTGGACGACTTCTCGTTCTCCGACGACGGCGTTACCTCGGTGGTGATCACGCCGCAGTGGGCGGGAGCAACCGCCGCGGTAGTTGCCGCGGTCGGCGTTGCGCTACTGCATCGCTGGGGACGTGGCGGATTCGCGAGTGTCTTCGCTGCGGCCGGCGCCCTCGCCATCGCGCTACCGACCTTCGTTTCGATCTCCGCCCAAATGTCGGTGACTCTGAATGCAGTCGGGGCCGGCGCTTTCCTCGCGGCGGCGGCATTTCCGGCGAAGGGGCACCGCGGAGCACAAATCGCTCTCGCACTCGGGGTGATCACGACGACCCTGTACTTCGGCGCCGCGGACTTGTGGCGCGATCGCGTCGCGCGATGGTCACTCACACTTCCAGGTGATACCTATCCCGTGCCGTCCACGGTTCCCGTCTGGATTCTGCTCGCTGCAACTCTTCTCGTGGGCGGGGTCGCTTCAGTCGCACGCTCAGAGCAGGCACCGGACGACGTCGACACACGCCTGGTGACGCTGGGAGTTGTTCTGCCTCTGGCATTCTCGGCTCTCTATGTGTGGTTGGGCTCGCCGTCGACATCACATGGGTTCTGGTTGACTGCAGTGGGGATCGCGGTTGCCGCAACCGTCGCACTGGCTTGGCAGTTGCCCCCACTCGACGGTCGTTTCATACTCGTCGGACTGGCAGTCAGCGCGGTTTCGGTCGGCACGATCCGCTTTTCGTCCGACTGGACTTGGGCGATACCCGCGAGCGCTGCTGCCCTGGCGCTGGGCGTCGTCGTCGGCTGGAAAAGGCCGATGCCCCAACTCGGGCTGGGACTACTTGCCGTGACCACACTCTCGGGACTGCTGGGTGCCGCCCCGACCATGGTTGCCCACATCCTCGTCCTCCCGCTTGCGCTGGGACTGGCCGTCGCGTCATGCGTGCCTGTTGCGGTCGGAGCAGTTTCGAGCGGGGCCGTACTGCCCTTCGCTCTTACGTTGTTCTCGGTTTCAGCGACCTTCTTGGACCCGGCCGCGCAGGAATTCGGGTGGTCGAACGGTCCGTTCGCCGAACACGGCCCTGCCACGGTGAACACGTCGATTCCACTGGCCGTTCTCGCCGCGACGGCGACGATCGTGGTGGCCATGACGACCATCCATCTGAAGAGAGTTCGAACGGCGGTGGTGACCTAAATCGCCAGCTGATCGGGTCGGAACGCAGAATTCTGTTGCTATGGTTGGTTGGTCAACGACGACATCCGGACGAGCGCACCGTACCCGGCCAGCGAAAAGACGGTGCCTTGGGAGTTGTTCACCATGGCATGGATCGTGCTCGTCATTTCCGGACTTTTCGAAGCTGTCTGGGCTACCGCACTCGGTAAGTCCGACGGATTCAGCAAGATGTCACCCACCGTCGTCTTCGTCCTCGGCCTGATCGTCAGTATGGCTGGTCTGGCCTACGCAATGCGCACCCTTCCCATCGGGACTGCGTACGCGGTCTGGGTGGGCATCGGCGCTGCCCTCACCGTCGGATATGCGATGGTCACCGGCGCGGAGTCCACGTCGGTCGTCAAGATACTGCTGATCCTGGGCATCGTCGGTTGTGTCGTCGGTCTGAAGGTCCTTCACTGACCGGCGATCCTGGTGAGTGTTTGTGTGTTACCGGTTACAGTTAACGCATGAAACTGCTGGAGATGCTCACGCTTCCCCTACGCGCGGGCATTGCAGCCGCAGAGATCAGTTTGGGAATCGCGGAACTGACGGTCACGACAGTTCGTATCGCCGTCGGTAACACCGGCGCCGTGACAGCGGGTGCTGCCGGCCTGGCAAGCCCCCGCGGACCCATGCAGATGATCCAGCAGTTGTCATCGCTTACTGCAGACGATCGGCCCATCGGGCAGGCCTTGGCTCCCGGTGGGCCGCTCGATCGACTTCTCTCACCCGGCGGTCCGGTCGACAAACTGACCGCACCCGACGGCACTCTCGAACGACTACTCGCTCCCGGCGGACCACTCGAAAGACTTCTGGCCCCGGGCGGCCCGTTGGATCGAGTGCTCGCCGAGAACGGCGCTTTGGAGCGGCTACTCGCCCCGGACGGATTACTCGATCGAATGATGGCCGAGGACGGTCCGCTGGAACGCCTGACGGCACAGGACGGTGCCGTCGAACGCCTGACGGCAAAGGACGGCGTCATCGATCGCGCACTGGCCGAGAACGGCATCCTCGAAACACTCCTGGCAGAGAACGGCGCCTTCGAGCGGCTCATCGCCGAAGGCGGCCCGCTTGACCAGATCGTTGCACTGTCCGACACCTTGACTTCCCTCGCCCCCAACCTCGAGCGAATGAGCGCAAGCATCGAGGTACTTCAAGAAACCGTCGGAATCCTCAGTGCTGCAGTCGGTCCACTCGGAGAACTGGCCGGCAAACTTCCCAATCGGTGGCTCAAGAGCAAGAGCGAGCGCCCAGGGCCGGACCTTCCGATCGAGTCGGCATAACGAAGGGTTACTCGCCGATTACGCGGTCAGTTGTTGATCACGATATTGAGATTGATGATGATTCCGCCGAAAGTCAGGATCGTGTTGGCCAAGCCAACTGTCATTCCGCTGTTCAGAGCCGCGATCAGTCCGTTCATCGTCGTATCCCCTTCACTGTCTACGGGTTACGCGTACAAGATTGTGCGCTGGCGCTGACAATAGGCCAAGTTCGCGACCTGCGCGCCATTGCGGAGAAAACTTGTACCCCGATCGCAGTTTTCACGTTAACTGTTGCAGGACAACATAATTCCAAGATCGGCGCACTACCCGCTAACGGCCGAATCAAACATCACGATTGGGCATACGGAGCCCACTCCGCATAACCGTCCGTCTCATCAGACACTTGTCCACCCAAACAGAGTGCACAACAGTTAGTCCGGTGCAACAATAAGACGAATCGGACATGCCTGCGACGTGATGGGGAAGGGTGGTTGAAACAATGACGGCGCCGCGCATTGCCAGGGAACACCGCGGCCCCACCGGGGGCCGAAATTCCGCGTCGCAGGACAGCCTGGACGCCGCCTCGGACGCCTTGCAATCGCTCTATGCGCACCTCGATCCACACGCTCAGGCAGAGCAGTTCCTCGAACAGGTCTGCAAACACGCCGTCGACCTCATCGCCGACGCGGACATGGCCGGAATTACCATCGGCGGTTCGGATTCGACGTTCCGAACCGTAGCCGCCACCCACCAACTTGTTCGCACCGTCGACTCGATTCAATTCCGACTGGACTACGGACCGAGTGTGACGTCCTCACGCACAGGAACGGTTGTCCGCGCACATGCCAGCGAAGCTCACAGCCGGTGGCCTCAATTCGCAAGCGCGGCAAAGGCAGTCGGCGCCGTCAGTTTCTTGTCGATGCCGTTGCCCGGTAGAGATCGCCCGCTGGGGACCCTCAATCTCTACAGCCACGACCTCCGAGGTTTCACCGGAGCCGACGTCGCACTGCTTCAACTGTTCGCCGTGACCTCGGCCTACGCACTGCACAGCTCGCAGCGCCTCGACATCGCCAGAAAGCACGCGATGGACCTCGAGCGAGCACTCGAATCGAGAGGCGTCATCGAACAGGCCAAGGGCATCATCATGGGCACTCATCGCGTCGACGCCGACCGAGCCTTCCGCATCCTCATCCAGGACTCGCAGCGCAGCAACGTCAAACTGCGAGTGATCGCCCAGCAGTATATCGACGGCGCGATCGACCCGCGTCAGGCTACGAACAAGCCTGAGACCAACTGATCCGGGCCTGCTGAACCGGGCCGGCAAACACAGAGGCACCCACCAAATTCTCGGTGGGTGCCCTCTTCGATGGAGCCTCCTGTCGGGATTGAACCGACGACCTTTCGCTTACAAGGCGAGTGCTCTACCACTGAGCTAAGGAGGCGAAGACCGACGCGTTCCCGCGACTGACTTTGCGGAGCCATCATATCCAAGCCGTCACGGTGGCCGCGCCCGGGTCACGTTAGATAGCGTGGGCCCCATGCGCAACTCCCACTCCGCCCCCTGATGGCGAAATTCACCGAAGTACTCACACGCCTGACGGGTAACCGCCAAGCCACCGTCGACACGGTCACGTCGGCTCCCGCACCGCTTCAACCGATCGACCTCACCGACGACGCCGTCGTCGCAGAAGTCCTGGACCTGGCGGTTCGGGTCGGCGAAGTCCTCCTCGCATCCGGGACCGCGGCTATGGACACGGCGGAGCAGGTGCAGTTCATCGCCGCTACCTACGGCCTTGCCCAGTGTGACGTCGACGTCACCTACAACTCGATTGTGCTCTCCGCCTATCGCGGCCCGACGCGACCGCCGGCGAGCACGATGCGCATCGTCCACTACCGCTCGATGGACTTCACACGTTTGGCGGCTGTCGACCGACTGACGCGTCGTATCCGTCGTGAGGCGATCACCCCGGACCAAGCGCACGACGCGCTCACAGCCATCACGACAGCGCCCCACCCGTACAACCGATGGACCGCGACCATGGCCTGGGCTGCGATGGCGGCTTCGGTCTCCGTCCTGCTCGGCGGCGGGTTTCTCGTTGCCACAGTCGCGTTTCTGACGACGATGGTGATCGACCGCGTCAACCGCGTACTGAACCGTTTCGGGTTGCCGTTCTTCTTCCAGCAGGTTGTCGGTGGTCTCATCGCGGCTGCGCCCGCAGCGACGCTCTATACCTTTCAAGACCAACTGGGGATCAGTATCCGGCCGTCGTTGGTGATCGCGGCCGGAGTGGTCGTCCTGCTGTCCGGGCTGTCGTTGGTGGGCTCGGTCCAGGACGCGATCATGGGTGCGCCGATCACGGCTGTCGCGCGATTCTTCGAAGTGGTGATGATGACGGGCGGCATCATCGCAGGCGTCGCGATCTCGTTGCGGATGACCGGAATGCTGGGTTCGACGCTTCCGCCGATCAACGTGGAAGTCTCCACCATCACCCAGTTGCCGATCCTCATGCTCTCCGGTGCGTGTGCTTCAGTCTTCTACGCGCTTGCCTGCTATGCCGAGCGCCGTGCACTGACCGCGGCGTTCCTGGGCGGCGCGGCCGGCAGTGGTGTGTCGATCTTCGTGCAGACACTCGACGTCGGCCCTGTGATCGCCGCCGCGATCGCCGCAACCGTGGTCGGTCTTGCCGGTGGTCTGATGGCACGCCGCGCCCTGACGCCTCCGCTGGTTGTCGCGGTCGCCGGCATCACTCCCCTGCTCCCCGGTCTGTCGCTGTATCGAGGCCTGTACGCATTGCTCAACGACCAGGTACTGATCGGCCTGACTGCCTTGCTGTCGGCCTTCGGTATCGGCTGCGCCCTGGCCGCGGGCGTGACGCTCGGCGAATGGGGAGCGCGCACGCTGCGTCGTCCCCGAATCCTGATGCGCGTCGACTCGCTACGCCGGCCGATGGTCCGCAAGCGCAGGCGCAGGGTTCCCGTCACCGAGAAGTAGAGAGATACGAGCAGAAAGAGCTGGGCACCTGACGGTGCCCAGCTCTTTCGGTTCACTCGGGGGTTTCCGAATGGTGAGAATCAGCTCTCGACTGCATGCTTTCCGCCGGCAGCCTGATCGGCTTCCATGGCCTCGCGCAGGCTCTTCGGACGCATGTCGGTCCAGTTCGCCTCGACGTATTCGAGGCACGCCTTGCGGCTGTCTTCGCCGAACACCACGCGCCAGCCGGCGGGGACCTCGGAAAACGTGGGCCACAGCGAGTGCTGGTCCTCGTCGTTCACCAGCACGTAGAAGCGGCCGTCTTCGTCATCGAAAGGGTTAGTGCTCATCTCGCCTCACTCGTTACGTACGTGTCTTGTGCGCCCAGACTAGCAAGCGCACCAGTTCGGTTCTGGTGGCTCAGTACCGACGCCAGAATCTCCCCCGCCCGCACTGCCACGTTCGACAGCAGCGACGACGTCAATCCGTGAGTCTGTTCTGTCCCACCCTGCAGATAGATACCGCCTGTCACGTCCTCCGTTACAGCCAGTCGATAATCCCGACTGACGTTACGCGGAACGGACGAATCCGGCACGAGTTCACCCAACAAATTGTCCAGCGGTGCCGGGGTGAAACCCGTGGCCAGAATGAGTGCGTCGCACGACAGCGTGTCGGTCAAGCCGTCGAGGTTGCTACGGACGGCCAGTTCGATGCCGGATTCCGTCTCGACAGCGCTCGTGATCTCCGAGGCCCGACGCATGAACAGTCGCCGCGGCCCACGAACCATCTCCTGATACTCGGTGGCATACAGCTTGTTGATCAGTTCGATGTCGACGACCGAGTAATTGGTACTGCGGTGCAAATCGAGCAGTCGACGTCGTTCCGCGGCGTCGGCGCCGTGCAGCTGATCGACGGCTTCGGGATCGAAGATGCGGTTCGCGTACGGACTGTCGTCTGCCGGGCTGTAGCCGTAGCGGGCGAAAACACTGTGAACTTCGGCGGTCGGGTAGTTCGTGTGCAGGTAGTCGACGATCTCTGCGGCACTCTGGCCGGCGCCGAGAACGACAAACCGGTTGTGTACGGGCTCCGGCATGGCTTCGAGGTGAAAGAGGAACTGGTGATTGTGGAAGCACCGGGACGACGGCGTTGCCCACTCCGGGATCCGCTCTTTCAGCCCGGCTCCGACGACGATGTTGCGCGCGATCACCGTGTCACCGTCGGCTGTGCGAACCGCAAAGCGATCGACCACGCCGTCGGAGTTCTTGATGCCCTCGACCCCGTCGACGGTTGTCCCGAACTGCACGTCCGCGTCGACTCGTCGAGCTGCCCAGCACAGGTAGTCGTTGAATTCGTGGCGTGTGGGGAAGAAGGTCTGGTGGTTGACGAAGTCGACCAGTCGACCCTGCTCGAACAGATACGAGAAGAAGCTGTATCCGCTCTGCGGGTTGCGGAAGGTCACCAGGTCCTTCGGAAACGCGATCTGCATCGTGGCACCGTCGAGCAGCATCCCGGGATGCCACGCGAACTGAGACTGCTTTTCGAAGAACCGCGCGTTCACCCGATCAACGGCTGCACAATTTGCATTGTGTTCTTCGACAGCGATGGCCAACGCGAGGTTGGCCGGCCCGAACCCGACGCCGACGATGTCGACAATGGCAGGTTCGGCGCTGGAGTCTCTCGGTGATTCACTCATTACAGGTAGTCCATCCCCGACGGGACGACCTGATACGGTCGCCAATCGATGTCCCGAAGTAAGTAGCAAAGGCTACCCTTAATGAGGTGAGGGTATCAATACTGTGAGCCCTCGTATAGCGGTCGACCCCGCGGAGCGATGCGACGTATGTCATAGTTTCGCCGCCTCCCTCACGTCGCCCCCGTCGACGATGGCCGCAGCCTCGATCACGTCGACCAGCTGACCTGCCCATTCACGGACTGCGACCGCGTCGACGCGGTCGGCACGGAACCCGAGAGTTGCAAAAACAGGCCCTTCGCCAACCGGCTCGTAAAAACTCAACGTCACATCCGCATCGGGTACTCCCACCGGAATCGGTACGAGAGAACCGAAGTCGCCGAGCCCGTCCAAATCCGCCTGTTGGTGATGGATCACCATCACCTGAGGTCTCATGGACGCCGGATTACCCAGAGCCTGCTCGACATACACATATGAGACGTCCTGATTGCTCAGCGCTTCCAGATTCCCCTCCCTCACCCGAGCCAGCAATTCTGCGAACGTCGGACTACCGGACGTATCCGTGCGCAGGAGAACAACATTGAAGAAGGATCCGATCATCGGTTCGAGACGGGGATCCGACCTACCCGCAACCAGCGAACCGATCGGAAGATCGGTACCGGCCCCAGCCTTCGTGAGAACGGCGGCCAGCGCGGCTTGCAGGACCATGAACATGCTCGTGCCGGTGCGCGCGGCCAGTGCGTCGATCCTGGCGTGCAGATCCGCGTCGATGTCGACAGAGACCACGTCGCCCCGAGGTTCCGAGTCATCTTCCGGCAACGGAAGATTCACACTGGTCGGTATTCCGTCGAGCGCATCCTGCCAGTACGCAAGTTGCTTCGACGCACGGCTGCCCACGTCCAGGGGGTCTCCCAAGAGTTCGTCCGACCACACGGTGTAGTCGGCGTACGTCAACGCAAGCTCGTCCCAGACCGGTTGATCTCCCTGCGACCTGGCTGCATAAGCAGAGACCAGATCTCCCAGCAGCGGCACTACGGACCACTCGTCGACGGCGATGTAGTGCATGACGAGAAGCAGTGTCCGAGAACCGTCTTCACCGAGCACGAGGTGCACTCGCAACGGCGGTTGCTCACGCAGATCCATCGGAAGTTGAGCCAGCTCGAACACCGCTCGGCCCAGGTCGCCGGCACCGACATCGACGACATCGACAGTCGGCCGAACCGATTCCCTCGCCACGACGATGCCGTCGACCTCGACGAATGTGGTCCGCAGGGGTTCGTGCCGCGATGTCACATCGTCCAATGCGTGCCCGAGAATCTCCGGATCGATCTTCGATTTCAGGGTCAGTGCCAGAGCATGGCTCGCTTGCGGATGTGCGCCGGCAGAACGGAACAACTCCCACTGACGACGTTGCGGCGCAGACAGACCCATGGTCTCCGGACGCCTCACCGCCGGTGCCAGGACCGGGCGTCCACCTTCCGAACGCGCAACGACTGCCGCCAAATCGGCCACGCTCGGTGCGTCGAACACGTCTCGAATACTGATGTCCACTCCGAATGCTTCACGAATGCGACCGACCAGTTTCATCGACGCCATCGAGTGCCCACCGAGTTCGAAGAAACTGTCGTGGACTCCGACGCTCGGGAGTTGCAGTATGTCCGCGAAGGCAGCCGCAACGGTGGACTCCACGACAGTGCGAGGAGCAACATCACCTGCCAGCTCCGACCAGTCCGGAGCGGGCAACGCCTTGCGGTCGAGCTTTCCGTTGGGTGTCAACGGCAGCGGGCCGTCGAGGGCGACGACCATCGTCGGAACCATGTAGTCGGGCAACGACACTGCAGCGAGATTGCGCACTGCCGTCGTGTCCACCACCACGCCGGGCTCGGGTGACACGTAACCGACCAGACGCGTGATTTCGCCCTGCCGATCCGCGACGACCGTTGCCTGCTTCACCGTCGGATGGGCACTGAGGGCTCCGATGATTTCGCCCAATTCGATTCGGAAACCACGGATCTTGACCTGATCGTCCACACGGCCGAGGAAGTCGATGTTCCCGTCAGCCCGCCACCGCGCTCGGTCACCGGTGCGATACATGCGATCGCCTGCGGTGAAGGGATCAGCAATGAATCTCTGGACCGTCAGATCGAATCGGCCCAGATAGCCTCTCGCCAGGCCGCGGCCCGCGATGTACAGCTCGCCGGATACTCCCGGCGGAACCGGACGCAGTTGATCGTCGAGCACGTACGCCTGTTCGTTGGGGTCGGGGATTCCGATGGGCACGGCGCCGTTCCAACCTGGCTCCGCCTGCCACAGTGTGTTGTTCACCGTGGCTTCGGTGAGTCCGTACGCGGCAAGCAAATTCAGCCGCTCTGCCCATCGCCCGATCAGCTCCGGCGGCACCGTCTCGGTTCCGACCAACACGGTGCAGCCTCGCGGTACTTCACATCCTGCCGGAAGGGCTGCCAGCAACGAGGGCGGGATGATCGCGTGGGTGACACGATTGTTCGTCATGAATTCGGTCAGCGCCGGGCCGGCAACCCGGGCGCTCTGCGGCACGATCACCAGGGTGCTGCTCGTGCACAGAGCCATCGCCAGTTCGAATACCGCGACGTCGAAGCCGACCGAAGCGAACTGCATCACCACCGAACCCGGTACCAGTCGCATCCGAACCTCGGCTGTGGCAACAAGACTCGGAATACCGTCGTGGGACAGCACGGCTCCCTTCGGCTTGCCGGTCGAACCCGAGGTGTAGATGACGTAAGCAGCGTGGCTGACGCCAACTGGTGGCCGGGGAGTTTCCACGATCGCTGCCTCGTCCAGTTCTGCACGGATCAGCGGATCGTCCAGGAGGATTCGCTCGACGCCGACCACATCCTCGATTCGAGAACTCTCCTCGGAGGTGGACAGCAGTACCGAGGAGCGAGAATCGGTGAGCATGTACGTGATGCGCTCGCTCGGGTGACTCAAGTCCAGGGGTAGATACGCTGCCCCCAGCTTGAGCACGGCGAGGACCGACGCGACCATCTCCACCGAGCGCGGGACGGCAAGTCCCACCACGTCTTCGACCGAGACCCCGCGCCGATACAGCACACCGGCTATCCGATCACACTGCTCGGAGAGTTCGCGGTACGTGGCCTGCCCCGCTTCGTCGCGCACCGCAATCGCCTCGGGCGTAGCAGCGACTCCACGCGCGAAAGCGTCGTAGAACGTCTCTTCCGGCACGTCGACGGCGGTGTCGTTGAACGCGGTGACAACCTGTTCGAGTTCGCCTGGCAAGAAGATGTCGATGTCACCGATCTCGATGTCGGCCGATTCCACGACTGCAGAGATCACCGATTCCAATCGGTTCGAAATTCGCTGTGCGGTTTCGCGATCGAAGAGGTCACTGCCGTATTCGAGCCGGACGTCGATGCATCCTTCGTCGCCCAGGTACTCGGTGAAGTTGAACACCAGATCGAACTTGGCCGTGTACTCCTCGAGTTCGAACGGATCCCCGCCCGTCTCCTCGCGGCTGTGATAGCCGACCATGACCTGGAACAGCGGGTTGCGTGCCAGGGTGCGCGACGGATTGAGGCGTTCCACCACAGTTTCGAACGGAACGTCGGCGTTGGCGAAGGCCTCGAGATCTCCCTCCCGAACGCGATCCACCAACTCCCGGAACGTCGGGTTACCCGACGTATCCGTGCGCAGCACAATGGTATTGACGAAGAAGCCGACCAAGTCGTCGAGCCCCTGTTCACTACGTCCGGCTACCGGAGCGCCGAGGGGAAGGTCCTCACCTGCTCCGAGCGCAGTCAACAACGCCGCCGACGCCGCGTGCAGGACCATGAACATCGAACTCTGGCTCTCGCGCGCCAGACTCCGCAATGCAGCAGTTGTCTCCATGCCCAACCGTGTCACCACTGCCCCACCGGAGAAACTCGGTCTGGCTGGTCGACTCCGATCGGCGGGAAGCAACAGTTCTTCGGGGGCGCCGTCCAAACTCTTCGCCCAGAAGTCCAACTGCGTGCTCAGGACGCTCGACGGATCGTCGGCGCTGCCGAGTAATTCCCTTTGCCACAGGGTGTAATCCGCGTACTGCACCGGAAGCGGTTCGAAAGCTGGCTCCTCGCCCTGAATCCGAGAGGAGTAGGCAGACATCAGATCCCGAAGGAACGGTCGATCGGACCATTCGTCCGTTGTGATGTGATGCAGAACGATCACGACGACTACTGCATCGTCCACCCGGATCAGACGGGCACGAATCGGAATCTCGTTCGCAAGGTCGAACGGACGGCCCACCGCCGCTGCAACCTCACCGGCGACGCCGGCTTCTCCTGAATGAACTGTCTCGACCGGAACCGTCGCCGATTCGAGAATTATCTGTTCCGGCGTTCCGTCGACCAACCGGAACACAGTACGCAAGGATTCGTGTCGTTCGACCACGTCGTCCAGCGCCGCGGCGAAGACGTCCGCGTCCAGTGCACCGTCCAAGCGGAGCACGATCGGGAAGTTGTAGGCCGCGGAGTTCTCCTCCATCTGTCCGATCAGCCACAATCGCTGTTGAGCGGCAGAAAGGGGGAGGTGGTCCGGTCGCGGCTTCGCGACCAGCACCGGTCGCGTCGATCCCTGCTCGGCCGCAATACGTTCCGCGAGTTCCGCGACCGTCGGTGCTTCGAAGAGATCACGCATGGTCAGAGCGTTGGGAATGGCGATCCGAGTCCGGCTGATCAGTTTGGTGGCCAGAAGCGAGTGACCACCGAGGTCGAAGAAGTTGTCGTCGACACCGATGCCGTCGACGTCCAGCACGTCGGAGAAGAGTTCGCAGAGGACCTCTTCCGTACGGTTTCTGGGCGCGATCGCTACCCCACTGCGCTCCCCCAGCACCGAATCGGCCGTGGGCAGCGCCTTGACGTCGAGCTTTCCGTTGACGGTCATCGGCAATGTCTCCACCTCGACGACCACGGCCGGAACCATGTAGTCGGGCAGGAGAACGCGCGCCCGCGCGCGGTAGTCGTGCGCGACGCCGAGGCGCACCGGTGTCACGTAACCGACGAGTCTCTTGACTCCACCCGCCCCGACGTCGACCACCACCGCTGCTTGCCGCACGTGTTCGTCGGATTCGAGAACGGAGACGATTTCGCTCGGCTCGATCCGGTGACCTCTGATCTTCACCTGATCGTCGGTGCGGCCGAGGAAGTCCAGGTTGCCGTCACCGCGTCGCCGCACCAAGTCACCGGTGCGGTACATACGTTCTCCGGTCCCAGCCGGATCGGCGACGAAGCGCTCGGACGTGAGCGCGAAGCGTCCGAGGTAGCCGCGAGCCAAACCAGCTCCGGCAATGTACAGTTCGCCGGCAACTCCGTCGGGGACCGGTCGCAGCCAGCTGTCGAGAATGTGCGCCGTGGTGTTCCAGATCGGCTTACCGACGGTCGGGGTGTCACTGTCGGCAGTTCCGCCACCGAGGGTGTTGATCGTGTATTCCGTCGGACCGTAGAGGTTGTAGCCCACGGTTCCCTCGGTGTCGCGCAGCCGGTTCCACACCGAATCCGGAACGGCTTCACCACCGAGCAGGACCAGTGGCGGGCGGTGGTGCCCCACACCGTCGTCGAGAAGTCCGCTGTCGATCAGGTGCGTCGCGTAGGTCGGTGTCACGTTGACGACGTCGATGTCCTGAGCGTCGCAGTATGCGACGAGCGCCTCGGCATCACGACGCAGATCCTCGTCGCAGATGTGCACCTCGTGGCCTTCCACGAGCCACAGAAGTTCCTCCCACGACATGTCGAAGGCGAAGGACACGGTGTGCGCGATCCGCAGGCGCCGGCCCGCCGCGGCGATGACCGGTTCGAAGATCGCCTCGCGGTGGTTGAACTGCATGTTCGTCAAGCCGCGGTATCCGGTGACCACGCCCTTGGGCTTGCCGGTCGAGCCGGAGGTGTAGATGACGTACGCGGGGTGGTCGAGTCGATGCGGTGCCCCCGGGGCGAATGCTCCGAGTTCCGACGCGGAGAGCGCCCGTGCCGAGATCGTCAGTCTCCTTGCCGCAGTGTCCGGCTCGTCGATCACGATAGTGCGGACGTCCGCGCCGTCGAACTTCGGTGAGGCGGCAACGGTGGTCAGCAACACGACGGGCCGCGCGTCGTCGATCATCACGGCCAACCGTTCGGCTGGATGGTCGAGTTCGAGTGGTAGGTAGGCCGCGCCGGTACGCAATACGGCGAAGAGCGCGACAACCATGTCCACCGATCGTGGTAGACCAAGGGCCACAATTCTTTCCGGACCGGCCCCGTAGTTGATCAGCAACCGCGCCATCCGGTTGATCTCGCCGTCGAGATCGGCATAGGTCATCCGACGCTTCCCGAACACGAGTGCCGTGTCGTTCGGTTGCACCGACGCCACCTCTTCGAACAAGTCGGCAATGGTGCGCTCCGGCAACTCTCGGATCTGCGTCTGCTGCGCCACTACAGGCGCGGGAGTCGCAACAACCGAACCTGTCATGTCCTGCGACCAACTCTGCAGCAGGTCGACGAAGTGACCGAGCAGGTCCTCGGCTCGACGCGCGGTCACCAGATGCGGATGGAACTCGAACTTGACGTTGACGGTGGTACCCGGTGTGACCACGACGGTCAGCGGATAGTGCGTGTGATCGATACTGTCGCTGCCGCTCACGTCGTGAGCGGCATTGAGTGCGTCGACTTGTTTCTCGTCCACGAAGTTCTGCAGGACTATCAGCACGTCGAACAGTTGACGATGCTCGGACAGACGTTGAATCGAGGCCAAGCCGAGGTAGTCGAACGGCATCAGCGATAGACGATCCGCCTGCGTGCGGCGAAGAAGTTCGTCGACGCTCTCGTTCGGATCCAGTTGCAGCCGAACGGGAACGGTGTTGAGGAACATTCCCACCACGGTGTCGATTCCCGGTACCTCGGGAGGCCTTCCGGCAACGGTGGAGCCGAAGACGACATCCTGTCGACCGGTGGCCGACGCCAGCACCAGGGCCAGCGCTGCGTTCAGTACCGTGTTGAACGTGACGCCGGACGCGGCGGCACGCTCACGCAGGGCGCGCGAAAGCGATTCCGGCAGAACCACATCTCGGCGATCCGGAAGCTGACGTTCGGCGTCCGGCGCCGGCACGGCGACAAGCGTCGGCTCCTCGAGGCCTGCCAGCGCTCCGCGCCACGCCTCGTCGGCGGCAACACCGTCGCGATCGGCCAACCAGGCGAGGTACGTCTCGAACGACCCCTCGGGTTCACCGAAGGCGCTGTCGTCGCCACCGGTATCGTAGAGCGCCAGAAGCTGGCTGACGACAAGGCCGTTGGACCAGCCGTCCCACAGCAGGAACTGCCGGTTGATCACCAGACGATCGTGCCCGCCGGGCAGATGCAGCACGCTCATACGCCACAGCGGCGGTGCTGTCAGATCGAATGGAGTAACTCTGTCCAGGGCAGCGATATCCTCGGCGCGCTCACGAGCCGCCGAGTCGTCGAGTTCACGGAGATCATGGACGGCAACGGGAACGTCGAGTCCCGCGCTGAAGAACTGCACGGGCTCGTTCAGTCCTTCGCTCACGAACCCCGCTCGCAAGGTGGGATTTCGTCGTTGAAGTGTCCGAGCAGCCTCAGCCAACCTGTCCACGTCGAGCGTGTGCCCGAAGTCCATCGAGAACTGTGCCGTGTAGATGTCCCCGCCAGTGCTTTCACTGCTGTCCGAGTATCCGGCCTGGAAGTACAGGCCTTCCTGCAACGGTGACAGCGGCAGGATACGGCTCACACCTGCCGGGCTCGCATCGGCTATCGCGTCGATCTCGGCCTGACTCAGGTCGAGCAAGGTCACATCGGACGGAGTCAGGAAGGGCGGACCGTCGTGACGTGCGGCCGCAGCCGCCAGATCGCCGAGTGCCGAAACCCAGCCCTCGGAGAGTGCCAGCGCGTCAGTATCGGACAAATCTTCACTTGCCCAGGCGAAGTCGGCGCGAAGCTCCGAATCGACACTCACGACATTGACGATCAGCCGGTACGGGCCTCCCATGTCCGCGTCGGGATCGGTGGACATAGCGTCGGATTCCGCCGCCAGAGACCATGCTGTCGATCCAGGAGCCGTCGCACGTCCCAGATAATTGAACAGCACCTGAGATTCGGAACGCCCCGCCAATATCGTTGCCGTGCGGGCATTCACGTACCGCAGCATCCCGTATCCGATGCCGCCGTCCGGTGCACTTCGCAGGCTCTCCTTCACCTCACGCAAGGTATCCACCGGATCGGTTCCGCTGTGCAGTCGCATGGGCGCGATGGTGGTGAACCAGCCGACTGTTCGCGACAGATCGTTTCCCGGCGCCAACTCCTCCCGGCCGTGCCGTTCGAGATCGACCAGCAATTCGTACTCACTGCGGCCGGTGGAGCGACGCCAGCGATCGACGGACATCGTCAGCGCTGCCAACAGAACATCCGTTCCCTCGGCACCCACCATTGCCGCAACCGATCCAAGTGCTGCCTCGGAGATTGCTCCGTCCACCGTGACCGTGCGCCTCGAGCCTCCGGATACGACGGCATCGCCCGCGGCATCGGGGATCAACTGTGCGCCCGGAGCGGTCACGGTCAGCCAGTGATCGAGTTCGGCGAATCGATGAGCACTGTATGCGTGTTCGGCCACCGTGCGGGAGAAGGTACGCAGCGAAGTTCCGACGGCATCCAGTGCGGCGGGCTCTCCGGCTTCGACTGCCACCCAGGCCATCGCGAGATCCTCGAGCAGGGTTCCCCAGGAAACCCCGTCCACGACCAGGTGGTGCGCGACTATTGCGAGCCGGCCCAGATTCTCCGCGCCACAATCGAACCAGACCACCGAGACCATCCGCCCTGCAGACGGATCCAATCGACTGGTCGCTGCTTCGGAGTGCTCCGCAATGAGCGTTCGCAAATCGCCGTCGTCCAGTCCTTGCGCGTCGACTCGGGCGACCACGTCCGCTGCCCGGACACTGCCGGGTTCCTCGACCCGCGCCGACCACATGCCGCGGTCATGTCGGATCAAGGTTTGGCGAAGCCCGTCGTGGTGATCGAGCACCGCCTGCAACGCACCGGTGATCGAACCGAGAGATGTTGCCGGAGAGTGGATCAGAACTGCCTGGTTGAAGCGATCGGTACCACCCGCCCATTCGGACAAGCGGTGAACCACCGGCAGCGGTACCAGCTCACCCACACCGATGTCGGCCGAGGCGGTGGTAACCGAGGTGGCGTCATCACCCACCGTTGCGGCGATCGCGGCGGGAGTGCGCAATTCGAAGATCTGACGCGGGGTCAGCACTACCGAATCACGACGAGCCAGGTTGACCAGTCGGATCGCCAGGATACTGTCGCCGCCGAGAGTGAAGAAATCGTCGCGCACCCCGACACGGGGCAGTCCGAGAACCGTCGCGAAATGCCCGGCGAGAAGGTCTGCGACGCCCGAGGAAACTACTCCCGTCGAGTCGCTCACCTGTGCCGCGAAATCCGGTGCAGGTAGTGCTTTTCGGTCGAGCTTGCCGCTCGGGCTCAGCGGCAGTGACTCGAGTCGCACAAAGGCGCTGGGCACCATGAATTCCGGTAGCACCGACAGCAACTGAGCGCGAACCGCAGCATCATCAACATCGCCGACCAGATAGGCAACCACCTGTGCGCGGTTGCCAGGGCCGTCTGTTCGGACGATCACGGCACTGGCCGTGACTCCGGGGCACAGCGCCAACTGTGCTTCGACTTCACCGAGCTCGATGCGGAATCCACGAACCTTCACCTGCTCGTCCACGCGGCCGAGGTACTCGAGGACGCCGTCGGCATTCCACCGCACGATGTCACCGGTCCGGTACATCCGCGAACCGCCGTCGCTGTACGGATTCGCCACAAATCTTTCGGAGGTGAGTCCCCCACGTCCGTGGTAAGCACGCGCCAGTTGTGGTCCCGCCAAATACAGCTCACCGGTGGCACCGGCCGGGACGTTCTGCAGGTAGGGATCGAGAACGAACAGGCCGGTGTCGGCTGCGGGCACGCCGATCGGGACACTGACGGCGTCTGCCGGAGTTTCCTGCACGGACGGCTGCCAACTGACGTCGACGGCGGCCTCGGTGGGGCCGTAGAGGTTGTCCACCAGAACGTTCGGCAGGATCTCGGCGACCTTGCGTGCAACGTGAACGGGCAGTGCCTCACCGCTGCAGTTGACGATCTCGAGGGAAGAGCACAGTGCTGCTTTCGGCTCTGCAAGAAACACTTCGAGCATCGACGGAACAAAATGCACTCGGGTCACGGACTGTTCGACGATGACGTCGGCCAGATAGCCCGGGTCCTTGTGCCCGTCCGGCTCGGCCATCACCAGGGTTGCCCCCACCAGGAACGGCCAGAAGAATTCGGGAACGGAGACGTCGAAGCTGGACGGGGTCTTCTGCAGCATCCGGTCGGAAACGTCCATCGGACGTATCTGCTGTGCCCAGAGCAATCGGTTGACCACACCCTCGTGGGTGACGACAACACCTTTGGGACGACCGGTCGAACCCGAGGTGTAGATCATGTACGCGGCATCCGCGGGTGATCCTGGGGCACTCAGCGGATCGGCTGGGAACTGCGCCGACTCCGATACGGTCACCCGCGGAACCGAACCCGAATCGAGTGAAGAGTCTTCCGACACCACGACGCACACCGGATCGGCGTCACCGAGCATGTACGTCAGCCGCTCCGCCGGGTAACCGGTGTCGAGCGGAACGTAGGCGCCCCCGGCCTTTCCGATGCCGAGTATCGCGACCATCAGTTCGATGGAGCGCGGCAGGGCAACGGCCACCAACGATTCGCGTCCGACGCCACGTTCGCGCAGCAAGTGCGCGAAACGATCAGCGCGAGAGTGAAGTTCGGCGTAGGTCAACGACTCTTCACGGAAGATCACTGCGGTGGCTTCGGGCGTACGCCCGGCTTGATCACGCAGCAGCTCGGTCAGCGTTGCGCGCGGCCGATCCAAGGCCGTGCCGACGCTCCCCGGCTGTGCGGGTGCCAGCGCGATCCGGCCGATGACCTGGTCGAGATCGCGAGAGAGCTCGGCGAGTACGACTGCGAGAGCTTCGGCCAGCGACGCAGCGGCATCGCCGTCCACCTGAGCGGCGTCGTACTTGAGCTCCAATGCCAACCGATCGCCGGGGACGACGATCAGCGTCAGCGGGTAGGCCGGCCGCTCGTCGAATCGAATTCCCGTCAGTCGCACCGAGTTCGTCGGATCGGCGATAGCGGTGTCACCGAGTGGATAGTTCTCGAACACGACCAGTGATTCGAAGTTCTGCTCCAGTCCGCCGGTCCGCCGCAGTTCGGGTAGACCGAGGTACTGATGGTCGAGTAGTTCCGATTGTTCCCTCTGCCAACGAGAAAGTGCTTGCGAGGCTGTCTCTGCCGGATCGAAACGCAATCGCGCCGGCACAGTGTTGATGAACAGGCCCACCATGGTCTCGATGCCGGGCAGGTCTCCACCGCGTCCCGATACTGTTGATCCGAACAGCACGTCGGTTCGGCCGGCCATTCGGCCGAGCACCAGTCCCCAGGCGCCGTGCACGAGCGTGCTCAGTGTCAGTCCGTGTGAGCGTCCGTTGGTCACGAGTGCGCGCGTGTCTCGGTCGGTCAGTTCGACTCGGGTAGCGTGGATCCCGCTGCTGCCCGCACTCGGCGCGGGAAGTTCGACCGCGGGCCCGGGAGAGTTCAGAGCTTTCCGCCACACCGCCGCCGAAGCGTCGTGATCGTGACCGGCCAACCATTCGAGATAGCTACGGTACGGCGCCGGGTTCGGGAGCACGACGCCGGAATCGGCAACGCTGTACGACGCCATCAGCTCCCGCAGCATCACCGGGACCGACCATCCGTCTGCGACCGCGTGGTGAATCGACTGCAGAAGAAGGAACTTCTCCGAGGAGGCACGGACCAGCGTGTAACGGACGAGCGGCGGATGCGCGAGGTCGAACCCGCGCGCGCGGTCGACTGAGAGCAGTTCGTCCACGTCGGCGCCGGCATCCGTGACTACTGTCATCTCCACGACGACGCTCGGGCGCACCACCTGCACCACTCGACCGTCGCCCAGGACCGAGAATCCGGTGCGCAGCGCCTCGTGCCGATCCACGACGGACTGCAGCGCACGGCGCAGCGATGCGCTGTCCACGGCACCAGTCAGTTCCACAACCTGTTGCACGACATACTGATCCGATCCCGGATCGGCAAATGCCGAATGGAAGTAGATCCCTTCCTGCAACGGAGTGAGCGGGAGAATCTCGTCCGCCTTCGGCAACCCGTCCACGTCGGTCTGAGTGAGCGCCACCAGAGGGTAGTCGGACGGTGTGGCTCCGCCGAAAGCGGCGAGCCCGGCCACGGCCTTGAGCGAGTCCAGCCACAGCCGCGCAAACCTGTCGATGTCGCTACGCAGGAAGATGTTCGACGCCCAGGTCAAGGTGGCTCGCAGTCGTGGACCACCCGCAGCGTCCTCGGCTACGACGTCGACCGACAGTGCGTGCCCCAACGGCATGGACGGATCGGCAGCACCGTCCACCGACACCGGGAACCAGTCCCCCTCTGCAGCTGCAGTGCGCCCCAGATAGTTGAGCACCACCTCGGGTGCTGCGACGCTACGCAACTGACCCGAGCCGCCGAGGTATCGCAATGCTCCATATCCGAAGCCGGCGTTCGGGATGCGTCGAAGTTGCTCCTTGACGTTCTTGAGAACCCCCGCCAACTCGCCGCTCGCTTCGAGGTCCGGAGCGGCTGCACCGATCTCGAGTGCCACCGGGAACACTGTGGTGAACCATCCGACAGTTCGTGTCAGGTCGACGTGGGCAGCGCCGTCGCCGCGAACGACGTCCTCGTCGCGTCCGTGACCTTCCAAGTCGATTGTCACCGATCCGGCACCGCTCCACTTGGTCAGCGCAACGGCCAGTGCGGTGACCAGTACTTCGCTCACGTCGGCCCCGAATGCCCTTGGAACACTGCCCAACAACCGATCGGCGAATTCCGGAGACAGGGTGATCGATCGCGCCGCAGCGGTGCGCGCGAGGTCAATTGCCGGGTCGAGTGCCCGACGGCCGAGGGGTGACTGTGGTGCCGACGTGACCGAGTCCCAGAACTCGATTTCCGAGTCCAGTCGCCCGGCTCCGACCGCCTCCGAAACGAGTTCGGCATACCGTCTCACGGAGGTACCGACCGGAGCGAGTGCGGGTTCGTCGCCATTCATCGCTGCGATACCGGCGCGCGCGAGGTCTTCGAGGATGATGCGCCAGGAGACACCGTCGACCACCGCGTGGTGGATGGCAAGCAACAGTCGCCCAGGACCTGTCGCAGTAGTGAAAAGAACAGCACTGACCATCGTTCCGTCAACCGGATTCAGACGCCTGACGGCTCGCTCGGTCTCGGCGACTATCAGCGGCCCGCATTCTTCGAGCGGCACCGGTAGCGCCCGGGTCTCGAAGACCACAGCGGCTTCGTTTGTGGCCGGAACAAGCAGCGTTCCGTCGGGAGTCAATTTCGCACGAAGCGCATCGTGGCGTGCCACGAGGATGTCGAGCGCCGCCGCGACGTGTTCGGACGTCAAAGCCGACTGGGTCTGAATCAGCGCTCGCTGATGGAAGGTTCGTACTGCGTCCGGTGTCCCGAGGACCCTGGCAGCGATGGGCGTCGTGGCAACGTGACCGATCGGTTCGTCCGCAAGATCGACGATCTCAGCCGTTCGGCCGGATTGGGCACGCGCCATGGCCTCGGCGGTGCGCAGTTGGAACACCTCGCGTGGACTGATCGACAAACCGGCTGCACGAGCCGCGGTCACGAGCGAGATCGCGACGATGCTGTCCCCGCCCAGTGCAAAGAAATCGTCGGTCACGCCGACCGAATCGAGACCGACTGCCGACGCGATCAACGTGCAGAACTGTTGTTCGACTTCGTTTCTCGCAGCGACATGCGCGCTCAGTTCGGCTAGATCGGGCTCGGGAAGCGCTCGACGGTCGAGTTTGCCGTTGGCCGTGAGCGGAAACTCGTCGAGGACGGTGACGGTGGTCGGGATCATGTAGTCGGGCAGCTTGCTCGCCGCCCACTCGCGAATGTCCCGCGAGTCGATCGCACGGTCAGTCCCCGACGCTGCGCTCACGTAAGCGGCGAGATACTTTGCCCCTGTGGGCGCTTGACGCACCAGAACTGCCACATGCCGCACTCCAGGGTGCGAGATCACCGCGGCTTCGACATCTTCGAGTTCGAGGCGCATGCCACGAATCTTCACCTGATTGTCCGTGCGTCCGAGGAAGTCGAGGGTGCCGTCCGGGGCCCATCGGGCCAAGTCACCGGTGCGGTACATCCGGGATCCGGCCAGATCACCCGTGACAAAGGGATCCGCGACAAAGCGAGATGCGGTCAGCGCCGACGCGCCGACGTATCCGCGTCCCAGCAGGAAGCCCGCGGCGTAGAGTTCGCCGCCGGTGCCGACCGGAACCGGCTGCAGGTCGCCGTCCAACACGTACAGGCGAGTGTTGGGGTTCGGCCGACCGATGGAGGTCGCGATTCGTTCCGCGTCCTCTCGGTAGATCACATGGGAGACACCGATGGTCGCTTCCGCCGGCCCGTAGCCGTGATACAGCGTCGTGGACAGTTGGGCGCGGAACCGGTCGAAGAGTTCAGGCGTGAGAACCTCACCGCCGCACCACACGTGCTTCAACGAATCGAGCTGATCGGTCTCGTTCGCCAGGTCCAGCAGTATGTCGAGCATGGACGAAACCAGGTAGACGAAGGTGACCGATTCTCCGGCGATCAGGTCGAGTAGGTATTGCGGGTCGCGTTCCCCCTCGGGCTTCGCGATCACCAATCGACCGCCGGACACGAGCGGGAGCAGGATCTCGTTGATCGAGATGTCGAACGAGAGTGGGGCTTTGAACAGCGAGGCATCGCTCGATCCGAACCCGAGAACCCGCTCTCGCTGCCACAGCAACCGTGCGCAGATCGCCTCGTGGCGGATCATGGCGCCCTTCGGGCGTCCGGTCGAACCGGACGTGAAGATGACGTACGCCAATTGGGCACCGTGAATACGAACGTCGGGCGTCATGATCTCGGACAGGACCGACGGCCCGTCCTCGTATGCCCACGCGGTCAGATCGACCGGAACGGAGTCGTCTACACCGTCCGAGGTGAGCACCAGTGTGGCGCCCGCGTCGGCGAGTACCGATTCGCGGCGTTCCGCAGGCCATGACGGATCCAGCGGAACGAAGGCACCACCGGCACACATGACGGCCAACAACCCCACCACCATCTCGGCGGATCTCGGAAGCCCGATCGCCACAACGGTTTCGGTCGCAACACCGCGAGAGATCAAGTGCGCGGCGAGCTGTGATACCCGACTTTCGAGTTCGCCGTAGGTCAGCCGGACGTCCCCGTCGACCACGGCGACAGCGCCCCGATCGGCAGAGAAGCTGCTGCGCAACAAATCCGGCACCGTCGTGACGGGTTGCGGCTCTGCGGTGTCGTTCCACCCGTGGAGCACGAGTTCTCGTTCCGCGAGCGACATGGGGTCGAGTGCCGAGATCGGAAGCTGCGGCTCGGCTACGAATCGATCGAGGAACTGTTCGATTCTCGCGGTGTGATCGGCCAACTCCCTGTCGAATCCGGCCGGGGCGCGGACGTCGATCTCGATCGGCTCCCCGTCCTGACCGCCGCGCACACTCAGATCCAGGTCACTGACTCGACCGGTTACCGAATTACGCACGCGCACCGGGCATCCGCCGAAGGTGAGTGTGTGTTCGAACATCATCGAGTTGATGCCGGGACCGAAGACCTGACGGTCGGGATCGATCGCCCGAATGTCGCGAGCGAGATCCTCTCCCCGGTAGCGCCCGTGCTTGAGAATCGAGATCAGGGCGGTGTCGAGTCGAGTTGCCAACTGGCCGATGGTTTCCGAGCGTTCTACTCGAATACTCAGCGGAAGAATCGTCGACGCCATCGAGGGAATGCGACGCATGTTGCGCCCCACCCGAGCCGCCATCGGTACCGAGACGACAACGTCGTGCTGTCCCGTGGTTCGTGCGATGTACGCGATCAGCGCGGCCATGGGCAGGCGAGTTCGCCGAATCCCGGCGTCGGCCGCATAGCGATAGAGCTGTGCCGCACGATCGGCATCGAGCGTGAGCACTGCCGAGATCGGGGGCAGCGAATCATCGACCTGCCCATGCAGAATCCGCGTCGCTTCCGGTCCTGATTCGACTCGCTGCACCCAGTACTGACGGTCGAGCTCGAACCGCGGAGAGTTCCGGTAGTCCTGATCGGCTGCAACCACTGCATCGAGTGACCATCGCGGTGCGTCAGTCCCCAGATTCGGATTGTCGTATCTTTCTGCGACGTCGGCGACGATGAGCGAGATGCCGTAGCCGTCGACCACACTGTGGTGATAGCGCTGATACCAGATGACTCGGTCGTCGGCCGTCAGCAGAAGTGTCTGACGGAAGAGTAGATCGTCCGCACCGAAGACCCGGGCCATGTCGGTGTCCATCCACGACTGCGCTGCCGAATCGGGATTCGCCTCGGCCCGAAGGTCGAGAATTTCCACGTCCCAGCGTGCATCCGGAATCGGCACCTGGATCAGCTGGTTGTCGGCATCGACCTCGAAGTGCACGAACAGCGCTTCGACGCGTCCGACGCTGGCCTCGATCGCCGCTGCCGCGCGCTCGATGTCGATCGTGCCGTCGACCTCGACGACAAGTCCGATGTTGTAGACCGGACTGCTCGGATCGACGTTCTGAGCAACCCACACCTCACGCTGAGCGGCCGTCGCCGGGAGCGCTGCGTCCAGATCGGCACCGCCCGATACCGCCGGGTGAGCTACCTGAGAGTGGTCAGACATCAAGAATCCGATCATCGTCGTTCATGCTCATCGAACGACGAACACCCTCGCAAGTTTAGGGTAGGCTACCCAGGAACGTGAAGGTGCGCTCCCCCCCCTGGTCAGACCTGTTCCCACGGACCGAATTCGAGCAAAACGTCAATTGCCGTCTTACCGTCCTGCGGCCGAACGACATGTTCGAGGGCATAGACCCTCGATCCCTCCGCAGCGCGAGCGAGATCGGAAATACCGGGCAGAATGGTCGGTTCGGGTGGACCGCCCACACCACGATGGAAGTTCTCGATGGAATGCCCCAAATAGAGGACCCGTCCGCCGGGCGTCAGCCACTTCCCGACGCGATTCAAGGTTGCGGCCAGATGGTCGACCTCGAGGTGAAGAAAGCTGACCAACACCAGGTCGACCAGCCCTTCCGGCTGCCACTCGGTCGCGTCGCCGACCTGCCAGTCGACAGCCTTGTCCCCGTCACTCGCCCGTGCCAGATCGATCGCCACCGACGAGTAGTCGACCGCAGTCACCGACCAACCTTGCGCAGCCATCCACCGCGCGTGACGGCCGTCGCCGCAGGCCAGATCGATCGCGGTGCCCGGTCTCAGATCGGAAATTCTTGTTGCGACGGTTCCCGCCGGGTCGACTCCCCATGGCTCCGTCACCGCTCGGTATCGCTCGTCCCAGTCGCGTGCGTCCATGATTGCTCTCCCATATCCGTTTCACCGTCACAGATCGGACGGTGCCCCCAGCAGCATAGAGAACCCTCGAATGTGACAGATCGATACCCCTGGGGGTATACAGGTGACGGACAGGAATACCCCCACCCGTATCAGGAGCGAAGATGTCAGCGACCAGAACAGTCACCGCAGACCCACCCACCCGAACCGGCGGCATACTCGCGCGCCTCGGTCGATCGATGGCGGAGCACACCGGCCTCGTTCTCGGTGTCTGGTTGATCGCGCTGGTTGCCCTCGGCGCCGCAGCACCCAGCGTCTTCACCTCCTTGGCCGGCGCAGGTTGGCAGGCGAACGGATCCGAATCAGTGCAGGTACGCGAGTTGGCCGAGCAGCATTTCGGTGGAAACTCCTCCGCCGCAGTGCAGGTGGTCGTTCACTCGGACTCTCTGCCCATCACGGATCCGTCGATGCAGCAAACGCTGGCCGCGGCAACTGAAATCTTTTCCGCGGACCCACGTTTCGGTGAAGTCGTCACTCCGCAGCCCGGAATGACCATCAGCCCGGACGGACATACCGGCATCATGATCGCGGGCGCAAACGCAAGTACCGACGAGATGGTCAGTGCGGTAGACGAACTCGGCAAGGAACTCACTGCATTGTCCACGGACACCATCGAGGTGTACCCCACCGGCGCGTCGGCTTTGTGGAGCGATTTCAACAAGGCCAATCACGAAGCGATGATCAAGGCCGAAATGATGTCATGGCCCGTCACTCTCGCGATCATGGTGTTGGCCTTCGGTTCCCTTGTTGCCGCGGGACTTCCACTGCTGCTGACGCTCGCGGGGCTGGTCGCATCCGCGGGTGGGCTCGTGATCCTCAACGAGATCACGCCGATTTCCGTGTGGGCCATGAACTTCGCGATGATGTTCGCTCTCGCACTCGGCATCGACTACGCACTCTTTCTCGTCGCCAGGTTCCGGGACGCATTGCGAACCAATGCGGATCCGCGGACGGCCGTGGCTCAAACCATGGACACCGCCGGCAAAGCTGTGGTCCTATCCGGCCTCACAGTTCTGGTCAGCTTGTCTGCGGTGCTCATCGTTCCAGCCCCGGCCGTACGCACGATGGCTGTCGGAATCATGCTCGCTGTGATCTTCGTCCTCGCCGCAACACTCACCCTGCTACCGGCCGTGCTCGGCAGGATCGGCGCCAAGGTCAACGGCGGTTCACTACCGTACGCAAAGCGCCAGCAGCACCGCTCCCCGATGTTCGCAGCTTGGGCATCACTGCTGCACAAGCACCCGTGGCCTTTCGGCATCGGCGCCTTCATCGTCCTGATCGCACTCGTTGTTCCGGTCTTCGGCCTGAAGGTGGCAATGCCCTCCATCGCCGTGGTTCCCGAGGACGCCCCAGTTCGACAGGGCTATGAACTGGTGCAGCAGCAATTCGGTGACGGAGCGCCCGGAATGCTGCAGATCGTCACCTCCGCCGACGATGCAGCAGACACCTCGCGTGTTGCCATGAGCGTTGACGGCGTCGCCATGGTCACCCCGGCGCAACAAGCGGCCGACGGATCCGATCTGGTTATGCTGCAAGCAGTTCCCACTGTCGATCCGTCGGATCCTGCGATGGACACCATCCTTGCCGACCTTCGGTCACAACTGCCGGAATCGGCGCTCGTCGGCGGCGCTCCGGCCGAAAATCTCGACCTCCAGCAGGCACTCGACGACTACCTTCCCATCGTCGTGGTCGTGATTCTGACGCTCGGATTCCTGTTGCTGCTGATCGCCCTCCAGGCACCTCTGATCGCCTTGATCGGCACGCTGGTCAGCCTGCTGTCCACCGGGGCCGCATTCGGAATCGCGAAGCTGATCTTCCAGGATGGTCACGGCGCAGGCCTACTCGGCTTCGATCCCCAGGGTTTCCTCAACGGGTGGGGTCCGGTCTTCTTCTTCGCCATGATCTTTGCCATCGCGATGGACTACACGGTATTTCTGCTCTCGAGCGCCAAGGAGCACTACGAACGCACAGGTGACCCCGCGATCGCACACATCGACGGCCTGGCACATTCAGGTCGGGTCATTGCGGCGGCAGCGGCGGTGATGGTTGCGGTCTTCTTCACTTTTGCGCTCGCAGATCCCTTGCCACCCAAGGAAATGGGCATCATTCTCGGTGTAGCCGTCCTCCTGGACGCAGTGCTCGTCCGCTTGGTGCTGCTGCCCGTTCTCCTGCGTCTCACCGGCCGGGCAGCCTGGTGGGCGCCGGTATGGCTACGTAGCGTCCTGCCGAACATCAGCTTCTCGCATGGCTGATCGTGTACCCGACATCACTGTCCTACTGATACCCCCAGGGGTATGATGGGGACAAGAGAAATCAAAGCCGGCGACAGTGACAGCCCACGACGAGGAGTGCGCAATGACAACACCCACAGAACCGATAGCGATCGCAACCAAGGTCACCGGAACCTTCGACGACGTCGTCACCCGCACGCGTGGCGCTCTCGCCGAGCAGGGCTTCGGCATCCTGACCGAGATCGACATGCAGGCAACACTCAAGGCGAAGCTGGACGAGGACATGGAAAAGTACCTGATCCTGGGTGCCTGTAACCCGCCGTTGGCCCATCGGGCAGTTTCGGTGGATCGTCAGATCGGCCTCCTGCTGCCGTGCAACGTCGTCGTCCGCGAAGATACGACTACCGAGAATTCGTTCTTCGTCGAAGCGATGAACCCTGCTCTCATGGTTCAGGTTTCCGGCGAACCCGGCCTCGAGTCCGTGGCAGCCGACGCAGCCGTCAAGTTGCGCGCGGCCGTCGACTCGCTGATCTGACACCGCAGTCGGATCAAACACTGAATCAAGCAGTGACATGCCCCCAGGGGTACCCTTGACCGCAGCACGAACACTCGAGAAGGGGCCACCATGACCGGCGACGAAGAGAGCATTGCGCTCGTATTGAACAGACTGCGTCGTGCCCACGGCCAACTTGCCGGGGTCATCTCGATGATCGAGAACGGCCGCGACTGCAAGGACGTCGTCACGCAACTCGCCGCCGTGTCCAAGGCGCTGGACCGAGCAGGGTTCAAGATCGTCGCTTCCGGGCTGCGTGAATGCCTGAGCGGTGACAGCGCGGAAGGTCAGGAACCGATGACCGAGGCCGAACTCGAGAAGCTGTTCCTGGCACTGGCCTGAAACATGAGAAGGGCCTGACCTGCAGTTAGCAGGTCAGGCCCTTTCTCGCGTGCGGAAAACTACTTCGCCAGGAAGTCGATCAGCACCTTGTTCACGGCCTCCGGACGCTCGAGGTAGCCGTAGTGCCCGGCGTCGGGAATCTCTTCGTACGACGCCGTCGCAATGCAGTCCGCCACCTCGCGGGAGAGGTAGGGCGGGATCATGCGGTCGTCGGCGAAAGCGACGGACAGGCACGGGCGCATGATCGACTTGTACGCACCCCGTCGATCGAAGGCGCGGTCCATACCGAGCTGTGCGCGAACACCCGGTGACGTTGCGCCGCCGGTGAACTCGAAGATATCCATCCAGTCGCGCGCCGAGTGATCGTCTGCCAGCGTGGCCGGCGAAAGGTTCATCACCGCGGTCACTGCGGCACGGTACTTGGCCGGCAGAGCGACGCCACTGTCGAACAACTGGCGCTCGCCCTCGGTCAGGACCTGCTGGAAATGATCCATCCGGGCGTGGCCGGCGAGGAACACTGCTTTGCGAACCAGATCGGGCCTGGCGAGCGTCAGTTCCTGCGCCACCCGGGCGCCCATCGAGGTGCCGATGACATGGGCCGGACCGCCACCGAGGTGCTCGATCAGTCCGGCGGTATCTGCGACCATGTCGGGCATCGTGATGCCGCCGAGGCTCTCGCCGGACGGTGCGATTCCGCGGTTGTCGAAGGTGCAGACTCGGTAGCCGGCGGCCACCAGCGCCGGGGTCTGGTGCAGATCCCAGACGCGGCCGGGGCTGCCGGTCCCCATGATGAGCACCACCAGATCTCCATCACCCTTGACCTGGTAATTGATGGGGATTCCGTTGATTGTGGCGACCGTCATGTCAGCCTTCCTCCTCGTACGTGTGATCAACAATTTTGGTTGGATAGCCTAAGCTGATGGGCGGTCGTGTGACCGCAACCCCAGCCCATGCTCGTCCAGGAGGACCCCCGTTGAGAGTCGCTACGCTCGGATACCAAACCTGGGGCCACCGTACCCTGCAGGCCTTGATCGACTCCGATCACGAGGTCGTGCTTGCAATCACACACCCGAAGAGCGAACACGTCTACGAACAGATGTGGGCGGACTCGGTTGCAGATCTGGCGGCCGAGAACGGTGTACCCGTTCACGTGGCGAACAAGCCTGACGACGCCTTCAAGGCCGCGCTGGCCGAAGCAGCTCCCGACATCATCGTCGCCAACAACTGGCGTACCTGGTTGCCTGCGGAGGTCTTCGACGCACCCAAGTACGGCACCCTCAACATCCACGATTCGCTGCTGCCCAAGTACACGGGATTCTCCCCGCTCATCTGGGCTCTGATCAACGGCGAAGAAGAAGTCGGGCTCACGGCGCACCTGATGGACGAGGAACTCGATGCGGGCGACATCGTGCTGCAGCGTTCGACGACGGTCGGCCCGACCGACACCGTCACCGATCTGTTCCACCGCACGATCGACATGATCGGCCCCATCACACTCGACGCCCTGGATCTGATCGCATCCGGGCGGACGGACTGGACGCCGCAGGACCGATCGCAGGCCACGTTCTTCCACAAGCGCGCACCGCAGGACAGCCACGTCGACTGGTCCTGGCCCGCCGAGGTCATCGAGCGTTTCGTCCGGGCACAGTCCGATCCGTACCCCAACGCTTTCGCCGAGTTCAAGGGCCAGCGCATCCGCATCCTGAAGGCGTCCGTCTCACGCGGGCACTACGGCGGAACCCCCGGCCGAGTGTTCATCCAGGAAGACGACGGCATGGTGATCGTCGCGGGCCCCGACGCGTGGTCGGGCAAGAACAAGGGACTGCGGATCGAGCGCGTCCGACTCGACGACGGCAGCGAGTACACCGCCGCCGAGTTCTTCCCCCACGGCGGCGGGTACCTCACCTGATCGTCTGAACGCTCTCAGTCGCGCCCCTCCCAGGCCGCCCACAGTTGTGCGTAACGCCCGCCCGCGGACACCAGTTCGCGGTGCGGGCCTTCTTCTACGATCTGTCCGTGTTCGAGCACGATCACTCGGTCGGCGCCCGCAGCCTGCGTAAGCCGGTGTGCGACAACCAGAGTGGTGCGGCCCTCCGTAGCGGCGTCGGCAGTCGCTTCCAGTTCCCGCGCTCCGGCGCTGCCCGCCTCCGCTGTTGCCTCGTCCAGTACGGCGACGGCGGGATCGGCCAACACCAGTCTCGCCAAAGCCAACTGCTGCGCCTGCGCCGCTGTCATCTCGTGCCCGCCTTCGCCGACTATGGTCAGCATTCCCTCGTCGAGAGCCTCCACCCACTCGTACGCGCCGACCGTCCGCAGTGCCGCGGCAACGTCCTCGTCCGAGGATTCGGGAGCCGCCAATCTCAGATCCTCGATCAGAGGTCCGGCAAAGACATGAACCTCCTGACTCACGATCGCGATGTGGCGTCGTAGGTCATCGAGGTCGGCAAGCGGGACACCGCCGATCGACACCCGGCCCGACGTCGGAGTGATCGAACCGGCAACGATCGCCGCGAGCGTCGTCTTTCCGGCTCCGGTCGAACCGACGAGCGCCACGCGCTCCCCCGCACGCAGTGTGAGGCTCACTCCGTGGAGAACCTCATGACCACCGTCGTAGCTGTGCCGAATGTCATCCAGACGCAGCGAACCGTCGGCCGGAACGGAACCTGCATCCGTCGAAGGCTCCGTTTCCTCGATCTCGACGACGCCGACCAGTCGCGCGAGGCTTGCGCCGGCCGACTGCACTTCGTCGAAGGTGTAGAGCAGTGAGCCGATCGGGTTGAACAGGCGATGGAACAGCAGGGCAGCAGTCGTCGTCTGGCCGACTGTCACGACGTCCTCACGGACCAGCAGGAATCCGACGACGAGAATCATGGACAGGCCCACGAATTCGGCGCGGTTACCTCGACCGGCGAACCTCGTGAACAGGCCGAACACTCCGACTGCCAGATCGCGCGCTTTTGCCGACGCCGCATCGATCTGCCCGAGGTGTTCCTTCTCGAGGCTGTACGCGCGGACCGTCTTCGCACCCTGGAGACTGCTGATCAGCGCTTGTGAACGAGCGCCCATCGCTACCCGCTCGGCAGCGTAAACGGGAGCCGATCGTGGCAGGTACCACTTGAGTGCCAGCGCGTACATCGGCAGCGCGACCATGCCGGCCAGACCGAGTCGCCAGTCGAGTCCGAGCATGGTCACCATGCTCAGAGCCACGAGCAGAACCGCCGCGATCATGCCGGGAACCACATCGGACACGGCCTTGGCGATCACCGAAACGTCGTCGCCGACTCGTGAGAGCAGATCGCCCTTGCCGACCTTCTCGACGGTCTGGATCGGCAGGCGCAGTGCCCGGTCCACGGTCCGCTCGCGCAGATCCGCCAGGATCGTCTCGCCTAGCCGCTTGATCAGATAGGCGGCCACACCGGTGAACACGCCACCCACGATTGCGGCAGCGGCGATGATCACGACCACCCCGACGATCGTCGACGTGGGCGCGTTGTCCCGGACCCGGTCGACCAGGACACCGAAGACGTAGATCGGCACCAAGGCCATCGCCGACGCCGAAGCCGCGACGATCAGGACCAGCAGGCTCTGCATCCGGTGCTCGGCCAGCGCTGCCCGCAACCACTTCCAGGTCTGGCGACCACTCGCGATCGGCAACAACTCACGCTCGGTCACCTTCTCCGCGTTCTCCCCGGCCGGCATACCGGTTGTCATGTCCGTGGCCGTCACCGCAGCACCGCTCCTCGGTAGTTCGCGTCGCCGCGAGAGAGTTCGGAATGTGTGCCCGTCGAGGCGATCACTCCGTCGTTCAACACGATCACTCGATCCGTCACGGCCAACAAGGCCGGGCTGCTGGTGATCAATACCGTCGTGTGGATGCCGCCGGCACCCTCGTGCCGCAGTTCTGCGATTCCTTCGGCGATCGACGCCTCGGTCACCGCGTCCACCGCCGTCGTCGGATCGTGCAGGACCATCACAGGTGCCTGTGCCACCAAGGCCCGAGCCAGGGCAACGCGTTGCCGCTGACCTCCCGACAAACTCGCGCCCCGATCGGTCACTTCGAGATCGAGACCGTCCGGATGTGCGTCGACGACATCCGCCGCTGCCGACGCCACCAGAGCGCTCTGGATGTCGAGACCGGCAGCATCACCGGCGCCCGCAGTCACGTTCGACGCGAGCGATCCGGAGAACAGATCGGTGATGTGCGGCTCCACCAGCACTGTGCGGCGCGCCAATCGCAAGTCCATGTCGGACAGGCTGATTCCGCCAACCCTCACCACTCCGCGATACGCGTCTTGCGCCAGCTGGCCGGACAGGACCGCGACAAGAGCGTCGGCGTCCTGCGGCTGGTAAGCCACGACGCCCAGCAGTTCCCCAGCGGGCAGATGCAGATCGATGCCCTTGAGGGACTTGTACTCGACTCCGTCGAGAGTCAGGTCGGTGCCTTCGAGCTCGGTCTGCGAACCCGCTCCCCGCAGCGGCTCCGCGTCCAAGACCAGTGCCAGTCGATCAGACGACGCCCGCGCCACTGCGAAGTATCCGGGAATGGACGCAAGCAATCCGAGCGGTTCGATGATGAACTGCGCAAGCCCCACCACGGTGATCAGTTCACCGACCGTGATCCTGCCCTGCAACGCGAAATATCCCGCGAAACCGGCAACACCGACTGCGAGCAACGCACTGATGGTCGCGGCGACGCCGGTGTAGATACCCGTTGCCTTCGCCGTGCCGATCGTGGAAGCGAGCGCCTGACGGCTGACGGTGCGGTAGCGCGCCGACGCGGTCTTCTCGCCGCCGATCCCGCGCAGCGGACGCAATCCGCTGACCAGATCCGTAGCCATCGCCGACGCTCGCGCGATCGACGCCTGCTGACCGGTGGCCCTCGACGTGATGAGCGGCGCCGCCAGTTGCAGCAGACCGAGAATCACCGGCGTTCCGATCAGAACGGCCAGTCCCAGCCAGAGGTCGATCCACACCAACGCCACCGCCGACGCCACCGCAGCGGTCAGGGCGGCGGCGGCGCGCGGAACGATGTCCGCGATCCACGACGTCTGCTCGGCGTCCGATGTCGAAACGGTCAGCAGTTCACCTGATCGCAGATCGGTGCGCACCCCACGCGGATCGAGGACACGGTGCGCCACCTCGAGCCGGAGCCGATGAGCCTCCTGCTGCATCGCAGTGACGATGAACCGTGCACCGAAACGCCACGCGGCCGTCAGAACGAGAAACAGAGCCGCGAGACCCACGATGGAGACGATCAGGGCCGTGGTGTCCGAAGTCTCGACCGCACGGTCGATGATCACACCGATGGAGATCGGCACCGCCGTCTCGGTCAGTTGGTGCAGACAGACCAGAACCGTGCCGATAGCGAGCGGGCCACGGTTACGGACGAGGACGCGTCGCAAAATCGCAGCACCGCTGTGATTGCCACTATCCGGCTCGTCCGAGTCGACGGTCACACTCGAGGGGGTCGAACTCATGGAACTCCAAGCATCGATGGAAGCGATAAAGTTGAGTACAGAGATAAGTAAGTCGACCCTAATACATGAGCAACTAGCGTCGACACGCCCAGTTCTCATAGAGTCGCGAGTAAGAACCATTGCTTGCGCCGTGCAGGCAAGCACGAGAGGAACATGATGGCTGAGAACACGACCGTCGAAACCGAGATCGCGGACGAGGACCTCGAGCCCGTAGCGGACGAAACTGCTCGTCAGGCACAGCGCGTCGTCGCTGCCTACGCGGAAGATGCCGACGAGTGCAGGATGCTGCTCTCGATGCTCGGTATCTCCCCCGCCGCCAAGCTCGACTGAATCTTTCCCTCACCGACCGAGAAGGAACCACGTGCCTGTCAGTCCGGATTCGACCAGTTCAACCCTTTCTGACAGCGCACCTGCTTCTTCGACCGGTGACGCCGTGTCCGGGCAGGCTGAGTTCGTCGTCGTAGCGAACCGCCTGCCCGTCGACCTGGAACGGCTTCCCGACGGCACCACCCGATGGAAGCGAAGCCCCGGCGGACTGGTCACCGCTCTCGAGCCGATCCTGCGCAGCAATCAGGGCGCCTGGGTGGGCTGGGCGGGCGTGGCGGACGCCGATCTCGACCCCATCGTCGAAGACGGGCTCGAGCTCTACCCCGTGCCGCTGAGCGCCGAGGAAATCAACGAGTACTACGAGGGATTCTCCAACGCCACCCTCTGGCCGCTCTATCACGACGTCATCGTCAAACCCGAATACCACCGCGAATGGTGGAACGCCTACGTCGAGGTGAACCGGCGGTTCGCCGAAGCCACTTCCAAGGCAGCGGCACAGGGCGCAACCGTCTGGATCCAGGACTACCAGCTGCAGTTGGTACCGAAGATGCTGCGGATGCTGCGCCCCGACCTCACCATCGGCTTCTTCCTGCACATTCCGTTCCCCCCGGTCGAGTTGTTCATGCAGATGCCGTGGCGCACCGAAATCGTCGAAGGCCTCCTCGGCGCCGACCTCATCGGATTCCACCTCCCAGGTGGCGCACAGAACTTCCTGTACCTGGCCAGACGCCTTGCCGGGCAGCAGACTTCACGCGGAACCGTCGGCGTCCGCTCCAAACTCGGTGTGGTGCAAGTAGGTTTCCGTAGCGTCCGCGTCGGCGCCTTCCCCATCTCCATCGATTCCGGCAAGCTCGACGAACTCTCGCGCACCAAGGCAATTCGGGACCGCGCCAAGCAGATTCGCAAGGAACTCGGAAACCCCAAGCACATCATGCTGGGCGTCGACCGCCTCGACTACACCAAGGGCATCGACGTCAGGCTCGCCGCGCTCCACGAACTTCTCATTGAGAAGCGCATCGATCCCGCCGACACGGTCATGGTGCAGCTGGCGACCCCGAGCCGCGAACGCGTCGAAAGCTACGTACAGATGCGCGGAGACATCGAGCAGAAGGTCTCCCGCATCAACGGCGAGTTCAGCGAAGTCGGCCGCCCTGTCGTCCATTACATCCATCGGCCGATCCCGCGCGACGAATTGGTCGCGTTCTTCGTCGCCGCCGATCTCATGTTGGTCACGCCACTGCGTGACGGCATGAACCTCGTCGCGAAGGAATACGTCGCCTGCCGCAGCGATCTGGGCGGTGCATTGCTGCTCAGCGAATTCACCGGTGCCGCAGCCGAACTCCGTCAGGCTTTCCTGTGCAACCCCCACGACCTCGACGACGTCAAGGATTCGATGGAGAAGGCCCTCAATCAACCGCGAGAGGACGGCCGACGCCACATGCGCGCGTTGCGTCGTCAGGTCCTGACGCACGACGTCGACCGCTGGGCTCGCTCGTTCCTCGACGCGCTCGCACACGGCGGTGCTGCAGGCCCGGCGCTGATCGCTCCTGCTGAATCCCGAGAGCCTTGAGGCCAGTACGACAAGGCTGGGGCCGCGGAGAGTAAATCTCCGCGGCCCCAGCCTGTTTCATGCCCGGATCCAGCCCTTGGTGTGTTTGATCAGAAGGGTTGGACGTTGTTCACGAGCCAACGCCCGTCCTGCTTCTCCAGACTCATCTTGACGCGACTACCACTGGCGACGGCTTCAGGTGATTCCGAAGACGTGGTGATCTGATTGAGGAACAGCATGGTTGTCGCGCTGTCCGCCTCCGCGTCGAGAACCGCAGCGCCCTGGACGACTACCTGAACGGTCAGCGACTTTTCCTTGGCTCCCGGAATGATCACCGATTCGATCAGATTGGTGAACGTGCCCTGGAAATCGCCCGTCAAACCGTCTGTGGCCGCGTGCAACTGCTGGTCGACGTTGTTGTAGTCGTACTGGAACATCGCAACCGCCTGATCGGAAGAGGCCTGTGCCACTTCGTCTCTGGTCTGATCGATCGCTGCCGTGTCACGCGTTCCGCCCGGACCGAAGTAGAGATACGCCGACACTGCTGCCAACGCGATGGCCACTGCGCTGATGACGCACAGAACGATGGCGAGCGGTGAGACGCGCTTGGGCTTGGACGTCTCTGGGATTACTTCTGGGGTCATGGCACAAACTCCACATTCGAGGCAAGCAACTGCCCGTCGACGTCGCACATGGTGATTCGGAGTCGGTAGTTGCGTTCAGCGGGCGCTTCGTCGCCGTTCTTCTGCATCGCACGCACCGCGACCAATGAAGTCCCGCAATCACCGTCGGACTTCTCGAACCCGGCCTCGAGCACCTCGCCGTCGGTCTGAACTCCGGCCTGCCCGAGAACGTTGACAAACGAATCCTTGCGTCCGTCGAACTGCGACTTGAACTCGTCGGTAGTGCCGGCGAGAAACTTGTCGAGGTCGGCGGCCGCTGTATCCGCGTGCAGCGTCGTCAGATTCAGTGCGGTGGTCCGGGCACCGGCCACGTAGCGGGCTCGGTCCTCGTCGGCGTTGGACGCCTTGTTCCGGTCGACGAGGAGAAACACCGTCAGGGCCGCAAGAGCTACAGCGATCACCGAAGCAACGGCGATCCCGACTACCAGCCCAGCCTTGGGCTTCGAACGAACAGGAGTGTCCACAGCAGTTTCTGAGGGGGTTTCGGCGGTGCCGGCCGGCTCGGCCTTGGTCGCGACCTGATCACCGCTGACGACCTTCTCCGGTGGAGTATCGGGCTTGCCCAAATCAACTGGGGCCGCCGCCTTCTGCTCGGCCGACTTCTGCTCAGCCGACTTCTGCTCAGCTGGCTTCTGTTCGGCCGACTTCTTTTCGGTGGGCACTACTACCGCGGCAGCGTCTGCATCCGCACCCGTGGGTCCGGCGCTGCGAGACGCGCGACGGCGCACCCGCTGCCCGGCCTGTGGATCTTCGTCTGTCATCAACCCTGCTGACCCTTCATGAACTGTTCGAGACTGACGTCGCCGCCGCCGAGGTTCGGTTGCGAGTACGTCCTTCCGTCCGGCCCGATGTACGTGCCTGTAATCGGATCGTACCGACGAGCCGAGACCGAAGGCGTCGACGTGTACGAGCTCGGGGTCGCGGTAATCGGTTCCGGAGGCCCGGATTGCGGGTTCGTGCCCAACGGGACGTAGCCGGAACGGCACTGTTCGACCGTCGGCGCACGACGTCCCGGATACTCCTCGCAGGGAAGGTTTCTCGCGCCTCGCACCGCGATCGGCGAATCCTGGGCAACCTGGCAGAAAAGATCCGACGGTGTCTCGATCGGTGATTCGTCCTTCGGACTGCGCCACTGCTCTGCGGGCAGGAATCCGGTAGTGCACGGCGGCGGGTCGTTGACCTCCATGTGGAAGTCCACCAGAGCGCCGTCCGCAGCCGGGCCGGAGCCTGCCACCGTGACCAGCGCTGCGGCCAGCGGCGGGTAGATGACCAGAATCTGCTCGATCGCGTTGTTGTAGATCACGCCGACCTGTCCGACGGACACGAGGTTCGCCAGAAGAATCGGCAATGTCGGCTGCATGTCTTGCAGAAGAGCATTCGCCTCCGCCGCGGCCGCCGGCCCCTTCTGGATGACGGCACGCAGATCAGGATCGCTGGCTCGGAGCTGATCGGTGAACGTCACCAGATTGCTTGTCCACGAACGGATGGCGTCGCTGCTGACCACCTGAGTGTCCAGGAGTGGACCGGCCTGCTCGATCAGGGTCTTGGTCGCGTCGGAGTTGTTGTTCGCCTCCTCGACGAACAGCCGAGCCGAGTCGATCAGCTTCTGCAGATCCGGGCCGGCACCGTTGAACGCCTTGAAGGATTCGTCGATGACGGTCTTGAGCTTGGTGTCGGAAATGCTCTGCAGCAACAGATCTGCCTGATCGAGCATCGCGCCGACATCCTGCGGGATGCTGGTTCGGTCTTCGGGAATCACCGATCCGTTTTCCAGATGCCCGTCGACCACGATCGCTCCGGAGCTGTCGGTGTGCGGAATCAGATCGACGAACTGCTCGCCGATCGCCGACACACTCTTGACCGCGGCGTCGACGTCCGACGGAACCTTGACGCCACTCTCGAGAGACAGTCGCGCATTCACACCCGTCTCCGAGAGCTCCACCGCGTTCACGACACCGATGGTCTGACCGCGGTAGGTGACGTTCGAGTTCTTGTACAGCCCACCGGTCGCGGGCAATTCGACGGTGACGTCGTATCGGCCGATACCGACCATCGCCGGAACACGCACGTACTGAGTGGCCATCACGATCAAACCGACGACCGTCAAGACGGCGAAGATGATCAGCTGGATGCGGACGAACTTTGTGAGCATCATGGTGCCGGTGCCCCCTGGGGAAGTCCTGGAATGTTGATCGGCGGAAGTCCCGGAATCTGAATGGTATTCGGATCCGCTGACTTGTCCTCTCCTGCGGGAGCCTGTCCGGCAGGAGCCTGGGCGGGCGGTGCGGCAGGCTTGAGCGGATCACTCAACGGGTTGCCTGTCTGCCCGGCGAGCCCGGCCTGCTTGCCCAACACACCTTCCGGCCCCGAGAGCGTTCCGGCCAACGGAGTTCCGGTGAGGAAGTTCGCATCTAGTCGGGGCAGCGAGATGTCGATGGTCATCGCCAAGTTGGCGTAGTCGCCGCGGATGACGTTGTCGATTCCGTTCTGTGGGAACGGGAACGTCAGGAGAACGCCGAGAACCTGGGTGAGAGCGTTACCGGAATCAGCCAACGCCTTCAGGGTCGGTGACAGCGCACGAACATTGGTCGCGAAATCGTCACCACTCTCCTGGATGACACGGCTCGCCACCTCGCTGAGACCTCCGAGCGAGGTCAACGCGTTGGTGATGTCCTGACGCTGAGCGACAAGAACCTCGAGTGCCGGCGGAATACCTTCGAGCGCTTTGTTCAAGGTGTCGTGCTGTGCCTGGACCGTCGAGGACAGGCGATCGAGTCCTTCCATCGCCGAAACGATGTCGCCTCGTTGCTTGTCCAGACTGCCGACCAACTGATCGAGCTGAGGTAGGAGGTCGCGAACGGAGTCTTCACGCCCACCGAGAGCGGCGTTGAGTTCCTTCGTGATGTCTTGAACCTGCGCGAGACCGCCGCCGTTGAGAACAACCGACAGAGACGACAGCGTCTGTTCCGTCGTCGGGTAGGCGCCCGCCCGCTCGATCGGAATCAGGTCACCGGCTTCGAGTCTGCCCTCGGGCTCTTCTCCGACCGGCGGCGCCAACTCGATGTGCTGAGAGCCGAGCAAGCTGGTCTGGCCGATTTTTGCCGTCGCGTTGGCAGGTAGCTGAACGTCAGGATTCAGCGACACCGTCACCAGAGCGTGCCAGCCCTGTACCTCGATGTTCGAAACGCTTCCCACTGCCACGTCGTCCACCCGGACGGGCGAATTCTGCGACAGCGTAGTCACGTTCGGCATCTCGATCTGGACCTCGTACGCGCCTTCGCCCCGGCCCTGAGTGCCTGGCATCGGCACGGAGTTGAGCCCGTTCCATTCACAGCCGCTGGCGCCGAGAGCCACTGCCGTGGCCAACACGGCAACCGTGGTCTTGCGAGCTACCCGCATCAGTTCCCTCCGCCCATGTTGAAGAGTTCGGCGAGATCCTTGGGAACACTCGTCATAGGAGCACCTGACATCGGTCCTGCGACGGTTTGCGGCTGATTCTGACTTGCCGCTTCCAATCCCGGTTCGGTGTAGACGATCTGATCCGGGAAAGCCTGCACGCCCGCGACCGGGTTGAACAGGAATCCGGGGTAGTTGCCGATCATGGTGCTGAGCACCGGTCCGAGGTACTGCTTGCACAGATCGGCACTGTTCTGGGAGTTACCACTGTCGATGCCTTCGATGGAACCACAGATCCACTGGATCGGATTCTTGAAGTTACTCAGCGCAATTGCGCCGGTCATGCTGCCCTGAGCGGGCTTGTAGATCTGGTAGAAGTTGGCGAGCGACGTCGGTCCGGAGTGCAGAACCTGCTCGATCTCCGGGCGCTTGTCCGTCAGCACCTGGGTGGCATCGGCCAGACGCGCGACCGATTCGCTCAGTCCCTCGCTGTTGTCCTTGACGAACCGCTGAACGTCGCCCACCGCCAGGTCGAGATCGCTGAGGGCAGTACCCAACTCGTCGGAACTGCTTGCGAGAACGCTTGTCACCGAAGCGAGGTGACCACTGAACTGCACGATCTGCTCGTTGCTCGAGGACAATGCGGTGACGAACGCCTGCAGGTTCCGAATGGTGGAGAACAAATCGGTCCGGCCTTCGGACAGCGTGTGCATCGTGGCCGAGAGTTCGCGCAGCGTCGACCGAATGGACTCACCGTTGCCGTCGAGGTTCGTTCCCACAGTGTCGATGAATCGGCCGAGGGAACCTTGATCGTCCAGACCTTCCGGTCCGAGGGCGTCCGACAGTTTGGTCAGTTCGGTCTTGATCTCGTCCCACTCCACCGGAACAGCCGTGCGCTCGATCGGGATCTCGCCGCCGTTGGGCATCTGTTCCCCGCCGGAATACACCGGAGTCAACTGCACGAAGCGTGCGGACACGAGGCTTTGAGCAACGATGAGCGCCTTGGCATCTGCCGGAACGTCGACGCTCGAGTCGATCTTCATCTCGACGTAGGTGTCTCGATCACGCGGTTCGATCTTGGTCACCTTGCCGACGTTGACACCGAGCACTCGCACGACGTCGCCCTCGTACAGACCGGTGGTCGAGACGAAGTGCGCGGAGATCTTGGTCTTGCCCAGGCCTGGGACGAAGAGGTATGCCGCGCCGGCGACGAGCAGCGCGACCAGCACACCCGCTCCGATCAGCACCCACTTCTTGCGTGGGTTGGTGGAGCCCTGTGGATCCTGTGAAGTCATGGTCTCGGTCATTCTCCCGGCCCCCTGATCGTCGGTGGAATGCCGGGGAAGAAGTCTTCCAGGTCGCCCGGAACCTGCTCGGGCGCGACGCTGGTGTCCACCAGGGTCTTCCACCAGTTACTCGGCAGAATGTTGATGATGAAGGCATCGAAGAACGGGCCGCTGGCCACGGTCTCACCGAGCGCGGTGATGTACGGTCCGAGGCCGTCGAGCGCCCCGGCGATGTTGTCCTTGTTCTGCTGAAGAACCTCGGCGACGGAATTCAGTTTCTCGAGGGTCGGCCCCATCTGGGCCTCGTTCTCCTGTACCAGCGCTGACAGTTGGCGTGAGACTGCGCCGGTGTTGACGATCAGTTCGCTGATCGCGTCACGCCGCAAGCTCAGTTCGGCAAACAACTTGTTGCCGTCGACCAGCAACGAATCGATCTGACCGCTTCTGTCAGAGAGGATCTTGGTGACATCTTCGGCCCGCGAGAGCAATTGGAGCAGGCTCTCGTCGCGCGAGTTGATGCTCTGCGAGAGCCTCGTCATTCCGTCCAGCGCGGTGCGAAGTTCTGGCGGAGTATCGGCCAGCGTGTCCGAGATCGCGTTGAGCGAATCGTTGATCTGATCCGTGTCCAGCTCGGACACCGTGGTCCCGAGGTCGCCGAGTGCGTCGTTGAGCGAGTACGGCGAGTTGGTGCGTTCGACCGGAATCGGCGTGTCCGTCCGCAACAGTCCGGATCCTTCCGGCCGTACCGCCAACGACTTTCGGCCGAGAACCGTGTTGGTCTTGATGTCGGCCGCGGTCTGCTCGCCGAGGGCGACACCGTCCTGAACGGTGAAGGTGACCAGCACCTTCTGGTCGTCGAGTTCGACGTCACTGACCTTGCCGACCTTCACTCCGGCCATGGTCACGTCGTCGCCGGTGACCAGGCCGCCGGCATCTTGGAAGTACGCCGAGTAGCGAATGCCGCCGTTGATGAACTGGAGCTGATCGTATTGCAATGCGGCACCCACGGTTGCCACCGCCAGGACAAGACCGATGACACCGATCTGTACCGGATTGCGTTCACGGGTAGGGGTCATGAGACTTTTGCGCACCTTCCCGTGTCCTGCACTGCCGTGGGCAAGATGATCGTCGTTCCGTCAGGTCCGGAGAACTTGAAAGTGTTGGCGCACAGATAGAACTGGAAGAACGCTCCGTACGTGCCCACTCGGATCAACTTCCGGTAGTCGGACGGCAGACGATCGAGAGCGGTGTTGATGTCGTCCTTGCCCAGGTCCAGCTGCGTCATCGTTCGGTTGGTCTCCCCGATCAGCGTCTGGATGTCCGGACGTGTCGCCTGCAGCAGCGAAGCGAGATCCCCCGTGGCACCGGCGATCTCGGTGATCGAGTTACCGATCGGGCCACTGTCCTTCGCCAATCCACTGACCAACTGCTGGAGCTGATCGATCGTGGTGGAGAACTGATCGCCCTTGTCGTTGATGGTGCCGAGTACGTCGTTGAGGTTGGTGATGACGTCCCCGATCAACTGGTCTCGGTCCGCCAACGTACTGGTGAACGAACTGGTGTTACCCAGCAACGAAACCAGCGTTCCGCCCTGGCCTTGCAGGACCTGCAGCAGCGCCCCGGAGAGGTCGTTGACCTGCTGAGGGTCTAGCGAGCGCAGGAGCGGCTTGAATCCGCCGAGCAGAAGATCCAGATCGAGCGCGGGTGACGTCTGGTCGACTGGAATCGATCCACCCGACGGCAGCGTCTCGGTGGACCCGGCGCCCTCGAGCAGTTCCATGTAGCGATCGCCCACCAGGTTCTCGTAGCGCACAGTCGCTTTGGTGCTCTTCATCAGCGAGTACTTGGTGTCGACGTCGAATTCGACCTCGGCCTGGTTGGAGTCACCGATGGACACTCCGGTCACCGACCCGACCGGAACACCGGCGATACGCACCTTGTCGCCGGACTTGAGTCCCGAGACGTCCGAGAAGGTCGCGTGAAATCCGTTGCTGCTGCTGAAGCGCACCTGACTGAAAACGATCGCCAGTCCGGCGAAGATGACCGCCATGACGACGGTGAAAATCAGCAGCTTGACCGTGGTCGGTCTCATCACTTCCCGTCTTCCTGCTCGTAGGAGTCACCGAAGAGGTACTGGAAAATGGTCGGCACGGTGACGCGCAGTTCGGTGTTGGGAACGAAAGGCACGTTGCCGGTGTTGGTGACTGCGAACGGTGCATGCCCGTCGACCTTCGGATCGAATTCGGGCAGACCATAACAATTGGGTCCGCCGGAGGCCGCGACCTTGGGGAGAGATTGTGGGTTCTGGTACGCCTCGGCGCCGTACATGAAGCTCGCACTCAGCATCAGCGCCGCTTTGTCCCCGGTGCCTGCCAGTGGCTCGAACTTGATCCGGCCGTCGTTCAACCCGACGATGAAGCACGTCAGACCAGACGAGTACTTGTCGAGCAGGGTCGTTGTCGCGGTCAGAGTGTCGAGGGCGGTGGTCAGGTTCTGCTCGTTGTCGGTCAACAACGCGTTGCCCGTGTCCGCGAGGCCGGTGACGTTGAGCAACAGCAAGTCGAGGTTTGCCTGCTCGGCCACGATCGATCCGCTTGTCGCGGTGGCATTGTCGAGGATGCGCATCAGATCCGGTGCCACGTCGGCGTAGAGATTGGTGACATCGGCGGCACCGACCAAGTCTTCCTGGAGCTGCGGCAGAACCGGATTCATCTTCTTCAGATAGGTGTCACCGAGCTCGAGAACCTCACCGAGCGACTCGCCGCGCCCGTTCAAAGCGGTGGAGATCGCGCCGAGTGTGGCGTTGAGCTTTTCCGGTTCGATCTTCGCGAGTACGTCCGAAAGATGTTCGAAGACACTGTTGAACTCGACGGTGACGCTGTCCGAGGCGATGACAGCACCCTCCTGGATCGGCTGGGTCGAGGGATCGTCGGGAATCACGATGTTGACGTACTTCGCACCGAACACCGTGGTGGTCTTGATTTCCACCCGGGCGTTCGACGGAATCTTCGACATCTGGCCGGGATCCATCGCCAACTTCAGGTTTGCCTGGTCTCCGACGAGGGAGATCGATTCGACACGGCCGACCTGCACTCCGCGCAGCTTCACCTTGGCATTCGGTTCCATGACCAGGCCGGCACGCGTGGACGTCACGGTGATGGGTGTGCTCTTGGTGAACCCACCCGAGAACATGGTCAGGGCAACGGCGACGATCGCCACGAGTCCGAGGACGAGGCCGGCTGCGGCCAACTTCTTGTGCCATCTGGGTACGGTCATCGCTTGCCCGCCTATCCCGACAGGTTGAAGTTGCCGGACCCGCCGTAGATGGCGAGTGAGATGAGCAGGGTGACCGTGACGACCGCGATCAGCGAGGCGCGCACTGCGTTACCCACCGCGACGCCGACACCCACCGGGCCACCGGTTGCGTTGAAGCCGTAGTAGGTGTGGATGAGCATGACGGCCAGCGCCATGACTATCGCCTGGGCGAACGACCACAGTATGTCCGTGGGTATCAGGAAGGTCGTGAAGTAGTGGTCGTAGACGCCGCCGGACTGGTTGTAGAGGAACACCGTCGCAAAGCGGCTGGCGACGAAGGATGCGATCACCGCCAGTGAGTACAGCGGGATGATCGCGATCATGCCGGCCATGACGCGGGTGCTGACCAGATACGGAATCGACGGGATCGCCATCGTCTCGAGGGCGTCGATCTCTTCCGAGACGCGCATCGCACCGAGCTGCGCGGTGGAGCCGGCGCCGATGGTCGCGGCGAGACCGATTCCGGCGATGACCGGCGCTGCGATGCGAACGTTGATGAAGGCGGCGAAGAAGCCCGTCAGCGCTTCGACACCGATGTTGCCCAGCGAGCTGTAGCCCTGAACGGCGATGGTGCCACCGGTGAACAGTGTCAGGAATCCGACGATCACGACTGTGCCACCGATGACGGCGAGCGCACCGGTGCCCATGCTGATCTCGGCGATCAGTCGCAGAGTTTCACGTGGATAGCGCATCAGCGCCTTGGGAGCGTGACCGAGAGCCTTCGCGAAGAACAGCGCTTGATCACCGATGCTGTCGATACTGCGAGAGATCGAGCCGATCTGTCGACGTGTGCGCGGGAAGCGTCCCGCTGCGGCCAACGCCATCAGATCTCCTCCCGTTCGTCGTTTGTCGTTCTGTCCACTTCGATCTCTCCGACTGCCGTGTGCCTCATCCGGCCGTCAACTTGATACCGATGGTCGTGATGAGCACGTTGACGACGAAGAGCGCCATGAACGCGAACACGACGGTCTGGTTGACCGCGTCGCCGACGCTCTTGGCGCCGCCTTTGACGTTGAGTCCGAGGTAGGCCGCAACCAGGCCGGCGATCATGCCGAACAGTCCTGCTTTGACCATGGAGAGCATGAGCTCACCGAATCCGGTGAGCAGTGTGATGCCGTTGACGAAGGCGCCGGGGTTCACGTCCTGGATGAACACGGAGAAGACGAAACCGCCGAGGATGCCGATGGTGCAGACCAGTCCGTTGAGGAGCAGCGCCACTCCCGTCGACGCGAGTACCCGGGGAACGACCAACCGGTGGATGGGATTGATACCGAGCACCTTCATGGCGTCGATCTCTTCGCGGATGGTTCGGGCCGAGAGGTCTGCGCAGATGGCGGTTGCGCCGGCGCCGGCGACGATCAGCACGGTGACGATGGGGCCGACCTGCGTGACGGTGCCGAGAGCAGCTCCGGCACCACTGAGGTCGGCTGCACCGATCTCGCGCAAGAGAATGTTGATGGTGAAGCTGACAAGCACCGTGAACGGGATCGCGACCAGCACCGTCGGAACCATCGACACTCGGGCCACGAACCAGGCCTGATCGATGAACTCTTGACGCTGGAAGGGGCGGGAGAAGACTGCCCGCAGGGTTTGGGCGGACATCTGAAAGAAGCCACCGACCGCTCGTAATGGCACCTCGACGAGGTCTACCATTCGCCCTCCTCGTCCTTGGTTGCCGCAGTACTGTCTGTTCTCATAGTCCAGCCCCCGACAGCTTGTGACTCAGGTCATATTAACTAGAACGTGTTCACCTGTCAAAAACAAGTGTCCAACTCTAAGAAGTAGCCTCACGGCGCCGATCCGAAACCGGAAGATCCGGAACATGGGAAGCATCCCTTTTCGGCGTGATTTTCGCCGAAATATCCTGGAAATTAATACTTTTGAATGATCGACGCTTCTCGGATCCAAGTTCGAGATTCAGCTATGCGAGAGCCTTGACCGGGCACGCCGATCGAATATCGCATCGTCCACAGGAATGCAAAATTGGAACACAGTCCAGTTTTTTCGAGACCGTTGGTCTCGTTTCAGAACGCAGGCAGATTACCGCGCCCACCGACTCGTGAACACGCTATTTCTACCAGGAAGTGGACACGTAGACCCGCCTATGTGTGAACGACGGTTCTACGTGTCGCGAGCACTGGTCAGCCCAGCGCCCTCAGGGCCGCCGATGCCGAGAACATCTTTGCCGGGTCACGGTCCGCGAAATAGTCACCCATCACTGCTGACAGCGCTTCCGGCGACCAGGAGTCACCGTCTGCGTCGAACCGTTGCTCGACGACGGGCGCCGCCATCAGCGCAACGATCGGGCCGTACACCACGAACACCTGACCGTTGACGGCGTCGGCTGCCGGTGATGCCAGATACGAGACGAGCGATGCCACGTGCTCGGGCGAGAGTGGATCGATGCCGTCGGCCGGCGCGTCGCCGAACACACCTTCGGTCATCGACGTCCGCGCCCGCGGGCAGATCGCGTTGGCCCGAACGCCGTAGCGCGAGAGCCCACGTGCGGCCGACAACGTCAGCGCCGTGATTCCGGCTTTTGCAGCGCCGTAGTTGGGCTGCCCTTCCGGTCCGAGGAGACCCGCCTCCGAAGAGGTATTGACGATGCGCCCGTACACGGGCGCCCCGGCTTCCTTGGATTTCGCCCGCCAGTAGGCAGCGGCGTTGCGGCACAAGAGGAAATGGCCGCGAAGATGAACTTCGAGTACCAGATCCCAGTCTTCGTCCGACATGTTGAACAGCATCCGGTCGCGCACGACACCGGCATTGTTGACGACGATGTCGACACTGCCGAACTGCCCCTGCGCTGCTTCCATCAGTGCGTCCGCAGTAGAACGCTCACCGACGTTGCCTGCCACGAATTCGACCTTGGCGCCCAGGCCGCGGATCTCTTCGAGCGTCGCTTCGACGGCCTCGTTCGGGGCCAGATCGTTGACGACCAACGACGCACCGGCCTTCGCCAGACCGATAGCCTCGAACTTTCCGAGCCCCGATCCGGCACCGGTCACGATGGCGACCTTGCCTTCGAGACTGGTTTCTGGGCTGTTCACAGCATTCATCGAAGCGCTCTCCCGGTTCTCTGCGGTCGTGTGTCGAGTTACCCGGCTCGATTGCCGTGACCCACGAGTTCGCAACTTTAGAACGTGTTCTTGTTTTGGGCAACCATCGTCACGGATGTTCGGTCAGCGCCGCACGCGGGCACTGAGCGATCGCGGAACGGACATCTTCCCAACGATCCTCCGGCGGACGCGCAGAACTGATCACGAGCTCCTCGTTGTCGTCGAGGTCGAAAATATCGGGCGCGATCCCGACACACACACCGTTTGCCTCGCAACGGTCCAGATCAACCCTGACCTCCATGGCGATTCCTCTTCTCTACTCACAACTACTGGCGCGAACACGGATACGAAACGAGTGCCGCAGGGCTGTGCCGCACACCGTTCCTGGCGATAACACTAGAACCTGTTTCAGTCGTGTGCAATGATTCGAAAAAGTACCGAGAACGGACGTCGAACGATCCGCTGGACACAGCGAAGGCGCCCCTTGTCGCCGATGTACGCATCGATAGAACCTGTGTCAATCGAATGGTTGGCGCTTTGATTCGTATCTCTATGGAGAGGTAACCATGCACATCACCTACACCCCTGAGCAGCAACAGCTCCAGGAGGAGTTGCGTGCCTACTTCGCACAACTGATGACTCCCGAGCGGCGTGAAGCGCTAGCCGCCACGACGGGTGAGTACGGCGAAGGCAATGTGTACCGCGAAGTCGTCGCGCAGATGGGCCAGGACGGCTGGCTCACTCTGGGTTGGCCGAAAGAGTACGGCGGGCAGGAACGCTCCGCGATGGATCAGCTGATCTTCACCGACGAAGCCGCCATCGCCGGTGCGCCCGTGCCATTCCTGACGATCAATTCCGTAGCGCCGACAATCATGCATTTCGGTACGGACGAGCAGAAGGCCTTCTTCCTGCCCAAGATCTCTCGCGGTGAGCTCCACTTCGCGATCGGCTACTCCGAGCCCGAGGCAGGCACCGACCTGGCGTCTCTGCGCACCTCGGCTGTCCGTGACGGCGATGACTACGTCATCAACGGGCAGAAGATGTGGACGAGCCTGATCCAGTACGCCGACTACGTGTGGTTGGCCTGCCGTACCGATCCGGAAGCCAAGAAGCACAAGGGAATCAGCATGCTGATCGTCCCCACAACGGCAGAGGGCTTCTCCTACACCCCGGTTCACACCATGGCCGGCCCCGACACCAGCGCCACCTACTACCAGGACGTACGCGTTCCGGCGTCGTCGATAGTCGGTCAGGAACACGGTGGCTGGGCACTGATCACCAACCAGCTCAACCACGAGCGTGTTGCCCTCACCTCGGCGGGACCGATTCTGACCGCGCAGCGTGAGGTCCGCGAGTGGGCACAGAACACCAAGTTGCCCGACGGCCGACGCATGATCGACCAGGAATGGGTGCAGATCAATCTCGCTCGCGTGCATGCCAAGGCCGAGTACCTGAAGTTGATGAACTGGGAAATTGCCTCCGCAACCGATCATGCTCCCGGACCCGAAGCCGCGTCGGCCAACAAGGTGTTCGGTACCGAATTCGCCACCGAGGCTTACCGCTTGCTGATGGAGATCCTCGGATCCTCCGCCACGATCAGGCAGAACTCCCCCGGCGCTCTTCTGCGTGGCCGCATCGAACGTATGCATCGTTCTTCGCTGATCCTGACGTTCGGCGGCGGTACCAACGAAGTGCAACGCGACATCATCGGAATGACAGCTCTGCGGCTTCCCGCATCGAAGCGATAAGGACCAACGATCATGGAATTCACCCTTACCGAGGCCCAGCAGGACCTGTCCGGTCTGACACGATCCGTCGTCACCGAACTGGTCACCAATGACCGCCTCCGTGAACTCGACGCCGCCGAAGACCGCTTCGACGCCATCTTGTGGAACGCTCTGGCCTCGGCCGGCGTCCTCGGCGCAGCTCTTCCGGAATCGGTGGGCGGCGACGGATTCGGTGTCCTCGAGCAGTGCAGCATCCTGGCCGAACTCGGGCGCGGTGTTGCAGCCGTTCCGTTCCTGACGTCCATCGTCGGATCGGCCGCGGCGATAGCAGAATTCGGCTCGGACCAGCAGCGAGACGAATGGGCGAGCGCTGCCGCCGCCGGCGAGAAGATACTGACTGCGGCCCTCGCCGAGGAATACAACGACGACCCGGCCCACCCCGTCACGCGTGCCGAGAAGACCGCCGACGGCTGGCGCATCGACGGAGCGAAGATCACCGTCGACAGTGCGCCGCTCGCCGATCTGTTCCTCGTCCCCGCCATCACCGAGGACGGCGTCGCGGTCTTCCTCGTCGAACCCTCCGACGCGGGCGTGCGCATCACCAGGCAATCGACCACGGATTTCTCGAGTGCGGCCCTGGTCGAGTTCGATTCGGTGCAGATTCCGGCCGATCGTGTTCTCGGGTCGGTTGCCCAAGGATCCGACATCGCGGCGTGGATCGTCGAAAGAATTCAGCTAGGTTCCAGCGCCTACCAGTACGGGGTGCTCGATCAGGCACTGAAGCTGACCGCCGAATACGCCTCCGAGCGTGTGCAGTTCGGCCGTCCGATCGGTAGTTTCCAGGCCGTGGCACAGCGCCTCGCCGACGGATACATCGACGTCAAGGGCGTCCGTCTGACTCTCTGGGCCGCAGCGTGGCGTCTGAGCGAAGGACTTCCGTCCGACGGGGCAGTGCAGACGGCCAAGTTCTGGGCTGCAGATGCGGGACACCGAGTCGGGCACACTGCTGTTCACGTTCACGGCGGCGTGGGTCTGGACGAGGACCATCCCGTTCACCGCTACTTCCTCGCGGCCAAGCATCACGAGTTCCTGCTCGGCAACGCAACGGATCAGCTTCGCGCACTGGGCAAGGAACTTGCCGCAGTTCCTGCCTGAGTGCGTCCCACCGAGTGGAAATCCATGACCTGGTCCGAGACGAATCGATGATGATGCAGCTATGAGTCAGAGCCCCACTGTTTCCGATCTACTCCTCGGAGTCAGCGAGATCGACGACCGCGGTATCCGTTTCGAGGACCAGGTCATCACCTGGCGCGAGCACATTCAAGGCTCGTTCGATCGAGCAGCGCTGCTGGACACGCTGCTCGATCCAACGCGCCCCCGGCATTTCGGTCTTCTGATGGAGAACGTCCCCGAATTCTCGCTATTGCTCGGCGCAGCATCGTTCTCGGGTTCGGTTGCCGCCGGACTGAACACGACCAGGCGCGGCCCGGCATTGGCGCGAGACATTGCGCTCTCCGACTGCCAGGTCATCTTCACCGAGAACAACCAGGCGCATCTACTCGACGACGTCGATCTCGGCGACGTCCGGGTGATCAACGTGGATTCTCCGGCCTGGACGGAATTGTTGGCGCCCTTCGCCGATACGCCCGCCTACGCGTCGACGGCGCAACCCGACGATCTGTTGATGCTCATCTTCACTTCCGGAACCAGCGGTGATCCCAAAGCGGTTCGGTGCACGCACCACAAGTTGGCCTCTCCCGGGGTCATGCTTGCCGATCGCTTCGGGCTCGGCGCCGACGACGTCGTCTACATGGCGATGCCCATGTTCCATTCCAACGCCATGATGGCGGCGTGGACGGTCGCGCTACACGCGCGTGCGGGAATTGCCATGCGACGCAAGTTCTCCGCTTCGGGTTTTCTGCCCGACGTTCACAAGTACGGAATCACGTACTCCAACTACGTCGGAAAGCCGTTGTCCTTCATCGCTTCCACCCCCGAGGTGCCGAACGAGCGGGACAACACCTTGAAGATCATGTACGGCAACGAGGGTTCGGCGCCCGCCGTCGCCACCTTCGTTCGGCGCTTCGATGCCCGCGTCATCGACGGGTTCGGGTCCACCGAGGGCGGTATTTCGATCTCCGCGGCGCCGGTTCCCCGGGCCGGCGCCCTGGGACTGCTCCCGGACGGCGTCAAGATCCTCGATCCCGAGACCGGAGCACCCTGCCCGCCTGCCGTCTTCGACGCCGACGGCCGGATCACCAACGCCGACGAGGCCACCGGTGAACTGGTCAACGTCACCGGCCCAGGCACGTTCGCCGGGTACTACAAGAACCCGGAAGCCGACGCCGAGCGAATGCGCAACGGCCAGTACTGGAGTGGCGATCTGGCGTACACCGATGCCGACGGCTACGTCTACTTCGCGGGACGCAGTTCCGGTTGGCTACGCGTGGACGGCGAGAACATCGGCGCCGCACCCATCGAACGCTCCCTGGTCGGTTACCCGGGCTTCGCGCAGGTGTCCGTGTACGCGGTCCCCGACAGCGACGTCGGCGACCGCGTCATGGCGTCGGTGATTCCGGTCGGCGACGTAGACAATTTCGACCCGGTCGCCGTAGCCGAATACATCGACTCCCGGCCGGAACTCGGTCCGAAGCAGAAGCCGACCTTGATCCGAGTGTGCAGTGAGTTCCCGAGAACGGCGACGTTCAAGGTGGTCACTCGAACGCAGAGTGCCGAACGCTGGAACACCTCCGATCCGGTGTGGATCCGCCGGCGCGGAGAATCCGACTTCCAATTACTCACTCCCGAACTGGCACTCGGCCTCGAGAAGACGCGAGAGTCCGTCTAGTCCGGTGTCTCAGTAGCGCTGAGCAAGCGGTTTGTGCGCCGACACCGTTTTGTAGAACTCGGTGAGCCGAAGCTGTGATGCCGCTGCCTCGTCGATTACCACCGTCGCGTGTGGATGCAACTGGAGGACCGATGCCGGGCACACCGCGGCCAGGGGCCCCTCGACGGCAGCGGCAATCGCAGCGGCCTTGTGCTCGCCGGTCGCGATCATCACCAGATGCCGTGCTTCGCAGATAGTTCCGAGGCCCTGGGTGATCACGTGCCGTGGTACGTCGTCCGGACTCTCGAAGAACCGGGCATTGTCGGTTCGAGTCTGTTCCGTCAGCGTCTTGACCCGCGTCCTCGAATTCAGCGAGGACGTCGGTTCGTTGAAACCGATGTGCCCGTTGCCGCCGATGCCCAGGAGTTGTACGTCCACCGGACCATTCGACCCAATCGCCCGGTCGTAGGCTGCCGCGGCGGCAAATGGATCCGGCGCGGTTCCGTCGGGGCTGAATACCCTTGACGCGTCCAGGTCCAGGTGATTCACCAACTCGGTTCGAATCACCTGGGCATACGACTCCGGGTGACCTTCCGGCAGACCGACGTATTCGTCCAACAGGAACGCCTGCAGGCCGACAAAACTCAACCCGTCCTCGCGGTGACGGCGCGCGAGTTCGCGGTACACCGAGAGCGGTGAAGACCCCGTCGCCAGGCCCAAAGTCCGTGCACCTGAATGCACCGCGTGTTCGAAGATGTCGGCAACAACGGTGCCGGCCGCCTCCGCACTGTCGACAATGACAATTTCCATCGGTTGATTCCTCAGCTTTCGGTGTAGTTCATGAGCCAGGTGTCATGAGCCAGTTCCCAGCGGCCATGACGGCGCGGGTTTCGAGTTCGGGACCGGTGACGATCAGATCGGCGCGGCAACCCGGCACGAGATCGCCGACAATTCCGGCCAGCCCCACCAGCGAAGCAGGCGTTGCCGTCGCTGCGATGACAGCCGAAAGCAGATCGACGCCCGCGTGATTGACCGCCCGGCGGACTATGTCCATCAACCGACTCGTCCCGCCGGCGATGGCCGTATCGCCCTGGCCGGCCAATCGCGCCACGCCACCGACCACGTCGACGTCGAGAGGCCCGAGTGGGTAGCGGCCGTCGGGCATTCCGGCGGCAGCCATGGCGTCGGAGACCAACGCGATCTGATGCGGACCGACAAGATCGAACACCGTCGCTACCGTCTCGTCGGCCAGATGTACTCCGTCCCCGACCAACTCGACCACCATCTGTCCTCTGGCGGCCGCGGCAAGACACGCCGCCACTGCGCCGGGAGCGCGATGATGCATCGGAGCCATTCCGTTGAACAGGTGAGTGGCGCTGAGCGGTGCATGCGCCGAGTGTGCGATCGAACGGGTCGCGACCGGGTTGGACGCATCTGTGTGTCCGATACTCACGACGGCACCGTGACGTTCCATCAGTGAGGCAAGTTCGTCGAAGTGCGCTGTCTCCGGAGCGATAGTCATCGAGCGAATGTGCCCGCGGCCGGCTTCGAGCAGCGACTCGAGCAGAGCCGGGTCGCCATCGAGAATGCTGTCGGGATCCTGGGCGCCACAACGGAGTACCGAAAGGAATGGACCTTCCAGGTGAATTCCGGCCAGCGTGCCCTCGTCGACCAGTCTTGCCAGGAGTTCGATGCGAGTGCGCAGGATCTCCGGCGGCGCGGAGACGAGCGAGCCGATCACCGAGGTCGTGCCGTTCGTCCGATGGTGATCGGCAGCCGCGGTTGATCCGAACTCGTCTGCCTCGGGGAAACCGAACCCGCCGGCGCCGTGGCAGTGAACATCCACCAACCCCGGAATGATCGTTGTCCCCGCAGCCGCCCGTTCGGGTAACGGGTCGGTTCGCTGCGACGCCGGCCCGGCCCACACCACACGATCACCGGCGATCTCGACAACCCCGTCCGAGAGCAGTCGACCACCGGTCACCAATTGTCCACGCAGAATTTGTCCACGAAGTATCACGACATCACCTGCGGTACAACGGGAACTTCGGTATCTGCGATCGACAACTCACGGAGCACGGCGTCCGCGAGCACGTAGTGCCCATGTTCGTTCGGATGGAACGCGTCAGCCAGGAGCGCCGGCGGTGGGCCCTCGGGAGAATGGGCCGTCCACTGCGCGTAGTGGTCGACGAACACCACGCGCGTCGAGGCGGCTACTTGCCGCACGACCTCGACGTACTGAACCAATCCTGCTCTGGTGGGCGCGTTCTCGACGTCGATCGGCGGCGGCGTCTGCAGGATCGGCACCGCGCCGATCGCTCGCGTCCGGAATATCGTGTCCGAGAGGTCGTCTCGAAACCGTTCCAGTCCTTCGTCGCCGTCCAATGCGTCATTCGTACCGAGCATGATCAACACCACCGAGGGGTCGAACACTTCGATGCGGTGCGCGAAACCTGCACGCACGTCGGAGGATCGATTGCCACTTATTCCGGTGTTGACAAGGACGTGATTGAACAGGGAAAGCTCACCACGGACGCGCTCGGCGCAGTGTTCGACGTAGCTTCGATGACCGTCGGTGTGCGTCAATCCCTGAGTGATGCTGTCACCGGTGAAGACCCACCGGATCGGCGTCAACGAGTCTACGAGCAAAGTCTCCAGTCGGATCCGTTCAGCAGTCTTGGACTTCAGAGCCTTCGACGTCGGCGTCATCCCCTCTGCCTTTCGGCGCCCGATACTGCCGCCGCGAACTTCGACGTGATGAACGCCGGGTCCGTGATTGCGGTTCCGACAACCACCGAGTCTGCACCCAGGGCGATGGCGCGTGCCGCATCCTCCGGGCTGTGGTAGCGCCCTTCGGCGATGAGGACCGCATCTGGAAGTGCCTGCCGCAGTTCCGAGATCAGCTCGAGATCCGGACCTGCCAGCCGTCTGCTGTTCTCGGTATATCCCGCGAGTGTGCTGGAGATGACGTCGGCGCCCGCCGCAGCGGCAGCGATACCGTCTTCGAGAGTCCCACAGTCGGCCATGACGAGGCCGCCGCGATCATGGACCGCGTCGACGGTGTCGGCGAATGTCAATCCGTCCGGACGCGTTCGCAGAGTGGCATCGGCGGCCACGATCTGCGCACCGGTATCGACAACTTCGAGAGCTGATTCCCTTGTCGGCGTGATGAACACGCCCTCGGAACCGATCTTCGTCAAACCGATCACCGGTACCTTCACTGCCGACACGACTGCGGCGACATCCGGGGTTCCGCCCACACCGCCACAGCGGATCGCCACTGCTCCTCCGTCGACCGCGGCGCGGGCCATCCTCTCGATAGTCCCGGTGTCACGCAGGGCATGGCCGTGTCCGGCCTGACAGGACACGATCAGCTTTCCGCTGATGATCGTGAGCAACTCTTCGACAGTCACGGTGTTACCTCGATTCGTGTTGCGGCGGCCAGGAGCGCAGCTCCGACGAGCGGCGCATCGGTGCCCAGACGGGCTGGAAGAATGGCGGTTTCGGCAATGGGACCCATCGCTTCCACCCGGAAAGCGGACGTCAGCGGCGACAAGAGGTCGGCTCCGATCTGAGCTGCGCCGCCGCCGATGACGATCACCTCGGGATCGAATGCGGTGGCGACGCCAGCCAGGACTCGGCCGAGCAGAGTACCGGCGTCGGCGACCACGGCACGGGCGATCGGATCGCCCGAGTGCATGAGCGCCACCACTGCCTGCAACGGTTGAGTGGGCACGCCCGCCCGCGCTGCGTACTCGGCTGCCATGGCCGGACCGGACGCGACTGCCTCGAGGTGATCGGTTCTGCCGCAACCGCAACCTATCGCCCCGGAGACCGGAACCAGCAGATGCGCGAGTTCGCCGGCTGTTCCGTGGGCACCGTGGTACAGCTGACCGCCCACGGTCAACGCGCCACCGATTCCGGTACCGATCGAGACGAACAGTGCAGAGGTTCGACCGCGACCGGCGCCGATCATGTTCTCGCCGTGGGCCATCGCGCGCACGTCGTTGTCCACCGTCACCGGTAGGCCTGAGTGCGCCTCGAGTTCTCCGCGAACCTCGGCGCCACTCCATCCGGACAGAATGTCGGAGGCGAAGACGACGCGGCCACGCACCCGATCGATGATTCCCGGTGCACCGACTCCGATTCCGGCTACCGTGTGATTCGCCCTCAGACGGTCGACCAACGCGGTAGCGGTCCCGAGAACGGCTTCCCTACCCGCCGTCGGTGTTGCGGCACGAACGGTGTCGATCACGTCTCCGTCGGACGTCACCACCGCGGCAGCCACTTTGGTGCCGCCGATGTCGATACCGATCCATCGCTTCTGCCCAGATGTCATGTCAGAGGAGCCCGGCCCGTTCGAGAACGACCTTGATCGTTGCGGTCTCGGACTCGTCGAGCGAGAGCATCGGGGCGCACATCGTGTTGCCGGTTATGACGCCGCGCAGGGCCAGAGCCGTCTTGAACGCGCCCAGACCCGCGGCACCGGCACTGACGCGACCCGGTGTCGGCGCCTCGACGATGGAGAACAGATCGGTGAGTCGATCCTGCTCGGCCTTCGCTGCGGCCCAGTCTCCTGCCTGCGCGGCGCGCCACAGTCGCACGTAGCCGTGCGGGTCCACGTTGGCCAGGCCGGGCACTGCGCCCGAAGCACCCATCAGCAGGCATCCGTCGACGACTACCTCGTGCCCGGTGAAGACGGCAAAGTTTTCGAGCTCGGCCGACTGACGGAGCAACATACGGAAACTGACGTCGTCGCCGCTCGAATCCTTCACTCCGGCGATGACTCCCTCGCGGCCGAGTTCGACCAGCATTGCCGGGTTGAGCTTGCTGTGGACACGAACCGGCACGTCGTAGGCGAACAACGGAAGATCCACTGCGGCGTGGATGGATCGGAAATGCGTTGCCGTCTCGGCCGCGTCGGTGATCGCATAGAACGGCGCCGTCGCGACGATGGCATCCGCACCCGCTTCACGCGCCTGCTCGGCGACGGCGATGACCCGGTTGGTGGTCATGTCGTTCACTCCGACGAGGACCGGGACCTGCCCGCCGACGTGACCGATGGCCGTCTGCACCACCTGGGCGCGCTGAGCGTCGGTGAGGTAACCGACCTCACCCGAGGAACCGAGGACGAACAACCCGTCGACTCCGGCTTCGATCTGCAGTGAGAGCAGGCGTTCGAGCGACGTGGTGTCGACCTCGCCCTCGAGCGTCAGGGGTGTGACGATGGGCGGGACGATTCCGCTGAAGGTGGTGGTTTCCGTGCTCATGGGGTCTCCATATGTTGGTTGTCGGATTGAGTTGTGGGTGCGGCGGTCAGGGAGAACTGTCAGGGAGAAACGGAGACCGGCTGACCGCTCGAGGCGGACAGATAAGCAGCGTCGATCACGCGCATCGACGCGCGGGCGTCTGCCACGGTGTAGTCGGGTTCGGTCCGTGTGGGGAGTCGATCGAGCACGTGAGAGAGAAAGCTCGACACCGCGTTGTCCGACCCGAAGCCGCCGATGGGTGATGCGGTCACGTCTCCCGAGGCCGCGAAGTGTGTCACCGCGGGTTTGTCGTCGTCGGAACTTGCGTATCCGTGGGAGCCGAGGACCCGAACCGTCGCGGTATTCGCACCGAAACCCGGTGCTGCGGGGATTCTTCCGACGGTCACCGTCGCAGTGACGCCGTTTTCCAGAGCGAGCGAGATCAACGCTGTGTCTTCCACACCGAATTGCTGGTGGGCGCCGCCGTAGAGCGTGCTCGTCTCGGCGTACACCTCGGTGACGTCCAGACCGGTGAGGTATCTGAGGTAGTCGGCGGCGTATCCGGCGAAGTTCACCACTTCTCCCCCGCCGGACAGCGCCGGATCCACCACAAGTTCGGGACGCTCCACCGAGGTGGCGAAATGTGTTCCGCTTGCCAGGAACTCGATGTCCACGTGGCGCGGCAGTCCGAGACTTCCGGCATCGATCCAGCGGCGCAGTCGTCGCAGCGCAGGTGAATGAGTGCGGTTCACCACCGTACAGATTCGCCCGTTCGACCGTGCGGCTTCCTCCACCGCCGCGGCCTCCGCCTCGTCGACGCCCACCGGCTTGTCCACCAGGACGTCGAGTCCCGCGTCCAATGCGGCAATCGCAAGCCGTGCATGCCTGGTCGGCTCACTGCAGATGATCGCCAGGTCTATCCGTTCGGGGTCGAGGAGCTCGCCGAGTTCGTCGATCCACTCGATGTCTGCGGCCTTTGCCATCGCGATCCCGTCCTCACGAATCCAATCGGGGACCGAGGATTCGTCGGAGGCCCCGACCACGCTCACTCGAGGATCGGAACGCAACAGGTCCGCGTAGGAACCGGCATGCCTGACGCCGCTGACAAATCCGACGCGGATCGAACCGGTGCCGGTCATCGGTGTTCTCCGATCGAGATCGCACGGCCGGTGTCAAGTGATTGCTGGGCAGCGATGGCAGTCGCGAGAGCTGCACGCACCTGCCAGTTCTCGACTATCGGGCTCGCGGAACCGTCGAGTGTGGCGATCCAGTGACGCATCTGATGCGACATCGCGTCCTCGATCGACGACGGCGGCGCGTTGGTCGTGTCCGTCATCAGTCCCGGGTCGTCGCCGGTGTCGTGCGCGAGCGTGCCGGAAGTTCCGGACACCACGATCCGGCGCACCATCTTGCCCGATTGTGGTAGTGCGTAAGCCAATTCGATGAGTGCCAGCGATCCGTCCTCGAAGCGAACGGTCAGATGGAAGCTGTCGTGCACGGGCATCCCCGCTGCGAAGGTGGGGAAACTACGAGCGAACACGCGGATCGGACGACGACCGATCAGCCACGTCACCAGATCGAGTGCGTGGGTTCCGTTGTGAACGGGGTGACCACCCGAGCGTTCCTTGTCGTGTTGCCAGCCTCGCCAGCCCCCTGGCCAGACATGCCCGGTGTACCAACTGAGGTGGATCAACCGGGGGTCCCCGATGGCGCCTTGTGCAACCGAGTTTCCGATCGAGGTGATCGACGGCTGGAATCGTACGGTCTGTCCGACCATCAGGGACGTGCCGCCACCTTCGGTGGCCTCGACCATCGCGTCGAAGTCCGCGACTGTCAGCGCAGCCGGCTTCTCCACGTGCACATGCTTTCCCGCACGGCCGGCGGCTATCGTCACAGGCGCATGGTCGGGAGTGGCTCCGACGACGTTGACCGCGTGCACCGTCGGGTCTGCGAGAATCTTCGCCAGATCGGTACTGGCCTTCGCGCCCGGCGCCAATGCCGCAACCGATGCGGCCCGGTCCAAGTCACTACCGAATACGTAGGCGACTTCGACCGCTGGAATGCGCGCCAGAGCGCTGACGTGATCCCGGGCGATTCCGCCACTGCCGATGACGGCTACACGCACGGTCACTTCGCACTTCCCGACAGCGCTGCCGGTTCGCCGCCACCGAGTCGCACCTGTTCGGCGACGACGAGTGCGCGTTCGCGTGCGTATGTCAACGGCGAGTCGGCATCAGCCTTGCCGTCGAGAACTGCTGCCATCTCGTCGATTTCGTGGCGAATCGCAGCCTGCATCCACAGCGAGGATCCACCGTTGCCCGAGTTGTACTTCTGCGTCCTGCTGGCAGCGTCGATCAACGATTGGTTCTCGGCGTCGAGGTCGAAGATCGGCCACGACTCTTCGACCCGTCCCCCGCGCAGTCGGCTGACCCGGCCGGTGTGGAAGTCCGCGTGGACCGAGCCTTCGGCGGCATCGACCGTCAGCTCCCACGAAGAAGTGTGTGAACGCGTCGAGATGGTGTGTCTGCCGATCGCGCCGCCGGCGAACGACACCACTGTGTTGCGGAAGCCGTCGTCCGCGGTGGCGATGCTCGACACGGCAGTCACCTCGCCGCCGAGCCAGCACATCAGGTCCAGTTCGTGAATCTCGTGAGTCAGTTCTCCACCCGTCCGGCTCTTGTCGAGCTTCCACCACTGTGGATCTGCGCCGCCGGTGTCGATCCATCGTGAGCGAGACGTTTCGATCGCAGCGACCTCGCCGAGCTCTCCCGAGGTCAGCAGGTCCGCCAGACGTCGTACACCCGGCATCATCCGCATGATGTGACCGACCATCAACGGCGAACCGCTCGCGTCGGCGCTCGCGATCATGTTCTGCGCATCGACCAATTCGACGGCGAGTGGCTTCTCCACAAAAACTGCCTTGCCGTGCTCGAGTGCCGCGATGGCAGGTTCGGCGTGCGCGTGATTGGGCGTCGCGACGACAACGAGGGCCAACTCCGGGTGAGCGGCCACCACGTCGTGGTCGTCTGTCGGGGTTGCCGAGAACTCTGCGGCGACGTCCTTAGCCCGCTCGAAGTCACGGTCGCACAGCATCGCCAGTTCGAAACGTGGATGGGCAGCCAGCTCGCGAGCGAGGGAACTACCGAAGAATCCGCAACCGACCACACCGACTTTGTATCGGGTCATGAAGTCTCCAAAGATTGGATGAGGGATGTCCTATGTTATACGGGCGGCGCCTTCACCCGTCAATTCGACTTCGGTAACACAGTCTTCATCCATGCAGGTAAACGCACTATTTTTGATTCCAAACCTCTCGGAACTCGAAGTTCCGCGGCGCGAGTTCCGAAGATTCTCTAGACGCTTTCTGATCCACAATGTAAGTTACGCAACATCGGACGTCGAACATAGGACATCCCCTATCCACTCCCCCGATGTCCCGCTCCCCGCCTTGGAGGCCGCCTTGAAGAACGAACGACCGCTGAGCTCCGCGTTCACCCGCCGAGACCTGTTCCGGTACACCGGGCTGTTGGGAGCTGCAGCAGGTATCACCGCGACTCTCGCGGCTTGTGGCGGCGGCCCGTCGTCGACCTCGGTAGTCGGCGGTTCCGCGAGCACCGGCGATCTGACCACCGCCATCGGATACGGCAACGACCAGAGCTTCGACCCGATGCAGACTGCATCCGGTTTCCTCATGGCGGCCGTCAACCACGTCTACGAGGGACTGCTCGAAAACGATCCCGGCACCGGTGAGACGTATGCGGCGCTCGCACAAGCCGTCCCGACCGACGCCACCGCCTCGAGCTGGACCATGAAGATCCGCGACGGTGCAACCTGGCACGACGGCACTCCGGTCACCTCGGACGACGTCGTCTTCACCTTCGATCGCATCCTCGATCCACAGCAGAACGTACTGATCCGCTCCTTCTTCTCCTCCTGGTTGCAGTCCGTCACCAAGGTCGACGACCAGACGGTGACCCTGAACTTCAACTACCCGTTCAGCGCTGCCGCACAGCGTCTCTCGATCGCCAAGATCATGCCCAAGCACGTCTTCGACGGTCATTGGGACGAGGCCAAGTCCGGCGCGCTGGTCGTCGGTTCCGGTCCGTACAAGCTCAAGAGCCACACCCCCAAGAGCAACACAGCTTTCGAGGCCTACGAGGCGTACAACGGGCCGCGTCCGGCCAACTTCGCGACGATGAACTGGCTGTCCATCGTCGACACTTCCTCACGCATCGCACGCGTCTCGGGCAACAATGCCGGTGCACAACTCGCCGACAACATCCCCGTCGCCAACGTCCCCACGCTGACCTCCGGCGGGCGCACCGTCGAGGGCAACCCGGGCATGAACCTCATGTACCTGCTCTTCGACACCACTCAGGCACCGTTCGACGACGTTCGTGTTCGCCAGGCGATGTTCTATGCGATCAACACCCCGAAAATGATCGAGATCGCCCTCGGCGGCAAGGCAGCACCGGCCACGAGTTACCTGTACGAGCGCAACCCCGACTACGCGCGGGCGTCCACCGTCTACTCGTACGATCCGGACAAGGCCCGCTCACTCCTCGCTTCCGCCGGTGTCAGTGGCCTCGACCTGACGCTGCTCTCCACCAACGTCAGCTGGTTGGCCGACTGCTTGCCGACCATCAAAGAGTCCTGGGACGCAGTCGGATTCAACACGACGCTCGAACCGCAGGACACCAGCGCCATGGTGAGCAAGCTCAACAGCGGCCAGAAGTTCCAGATCGCTGCGGGTACGTCCAACCCCCAGGCATTCGGCAGCGACGTCGACCTCCTCGTCCGCTACACGTACAGCAAGGGCGGCTTGTGGACGAAGACCTACGCCAAGTGGGACGACACCCCCGAGGCGCAGAAGATCTACGCCACCATGGACGAAGCCACCCGCGAGACCGACCCGGCAAAGCGCAGCACCCTCGTGCAGTCGTACCTGAACCAGATCGCCGAAAATGCTGTCTACTACCCGGTTCTCCATCAGGAACTCCTGACTGCGTGGGATCCGAAGAAGATCGCCGACGTCACTCCGCTGCCGTACCCCGGCGTCAACCTGCTTCAGGCGAAGCCGGCCTGATACCCGTGTGCTCGGCCGTTTCCCACAACTGAGAGATCCCCCGATGGCAAGAGTCCTCCCCATGCTGATCAGGCGATTACTGATACTGATCCCCCTGATCCTCGGCATCATCGCGTTCGTCTTCATCGTGATGCAGTTCGCGCCCACCGATCCCGCAACCGCGGCGTTCAACGGCGGCAACCCGACTGCGGAACAGTTGCAGCAGTTCAAGGAAGAGAACGGACTGCTCGATCCGCTTCCTCTGCAATACGTTCACTTCGTGACCGATCTGGTCAGCGGCAACATGGGTGACAGTCTGATTTCCGGTACCCCGGTGTTGGATTCGATCTCCACCGCTCTGCCACTGACCATTCAGCTCACGGTTCTCGGACTGGTGATCGCCATCGTGCTCTCGCTGATCTTCGGTGTCACCAGCGCACTGTTCCGCGATCGTTGGCCGGATCAGGTCATCCGAGTGATCTCCCTCGGTGGTGTGGCAGCACCGTCATTCTGGTTGGCACTGCTGATGATTCAGTACCTTGCTGTCCAACTCGGATGGTTCCCTACCGGTGGCTACGTCAATCCGAGCGACTCCGTCGGTGACTGGCTCTGGTACATGGCGCTCCCTGCGCTGTCTCTGTCACTGCCCGTCGCGGCGCAACTGACGCGAATCATCCGCACGTCCATGGTCGAGGAGCTGGACAAGGACTACGTCCGTACCGCAATCGGCAGCGGCCTGCCCTATCACGTGGTGATCGGACGGAATGTGTTGCGTAACGCGCTGATCAACCCGCTCACCGTTCTGGGCCTGCGTGTCGGTTACCTCCTCGGCGGCGCCGTGGTCATCGAGCAGATCTTCGGTCTTCCCGGAATGGGTCAGCTCATGATCAACGGCGTCACCAACGGTGATCCCGCAGTCGTTCAGGGTGTTGTCATCGTGATCGCGGTCGGCTTCGTCGTCGTCAACCTCGCCGTCGACATCCTCTACCTGCTCGTCAATCCACGACTTCGGAGCGCAGCATGATGAGAAGAAAACTCACCGAGAAGCTTTCGCGACCCGGTATCACCTTTTCTCGCTTCCCCCTCTCGGCCTGGCTGTCGATGGCGGTTCTCGCGATCATCGTGCTCGCCTGCCTCTTCGCGCCGCTGATCACGCAGTACACCCCACTCGAACAGGCGGTCGGTACCGCGGGCCCCAGCGCCGAGCACTGGTTCGGTCAGGACAGTCTCGGCCGAGATCTGTTCAGCCGCTTGCTCTACGGCGGACGCTGGTCGCTGACCATCGGTCTCGGCTCCACCTTCCTCGCACTGTGCGCCGGCGCTCTCATCGGATCGGTGGCCGCAACGAGCCGAAAAGGCGTCGACGAGACCATCATGCGTGTGCTCGACGTAGTCATGGCGTTCCCGGGCATCGCGCTCGCTGCCGTACTCGTCGCAGCCTTCGGTGGTTCGATCCCGGTTCTGATCGTCACGATCGCGTTCCTCTACACGCCGATGGTGGCCCGCGTCGTTCGCGCGAACGTTCTCGCTCAGTACGGCGAGGACTACGTCGCGGCCGAAAAGGTCATCGGTGCAAGAACTTCACACATCGTCGTCAAGCACGTCGTAGCCAACTGTGCTGCGCCCGTTCTCGTCTTCTGCACTGTCATGGTCGCCGACGCCATCGTGCTGGAGGCCAGCCTGTCGTTCATCGGCGCCGGTGTCCGTCCCCCGGATCCGTCGTGGGGATCGGTGATCGCCGACGGCAAGAACATGGTCCTTCTCGGTGGTTGGTGGGCAACGGTATTCCCCGGACTGCTCATTCTTCTGACGGTGCTCTCCCTCAACGTGCTCGCCGAGGGCCTGACCGACGCGATGGCAGATCCGAGTCTGAAGAAAACCAAGAAGACGCCCTCCGCACTGGAAGCAGCGCAGACTGCCGCAGCGGAGGAGACCTCCAACGAGCTCATTCTGGAGGACGAAGCTGCAGTCACCGAGACCCCGGAGTTGATCGACGACTTCGCCGACTCCAGCGTCGTGAAAGATGTTCTGAAGCCGGCCGCCGAGCCGACCCCTCTCGAAACTCACCTGAAGATCCTGGCGGAAACCGAGCGGTCTCGGTCCGATCGTCTTGTGTACGAGGGCGATGCAGCGCCCCTCCTCGAGGTCCGCAATCTCACGATCCGGTTCCCCGAACGCTACGGAGACACCGCGATCGTCGACAACGTGAGCTTCACCGTCCGCCCGAACGAGACGATGGCACTGGTCGGCGAGTCCGGTTGCGGAAAGTCGCTCACTTCGCTGGCGATCATGGGTCTACTGCCCAAGACAGCAGTGGTGACCGGCGAGATCCTGTTCGACGGCGTCAACGTCCTCGAACTGAACAACCGGGAGCGAAACAAGCTGCGCGGACACGACATGGCGATGATCTACCAGGATGCGCTGAGTTCTCTGAACCCGGCGATGCTGATCCGCGCGCAGTTCAAGCAGCTCACCAAGCGTGGCGGTACCCGCACAGCCGAGGAGTTGCTCGAACTCGTCGGACTCGATCCGGTGCGCACTCTCGCCAGCTACCCACACGAGCTTTCCGGTGGTCAGCGTCAGCGCGTCCTGATCGCGATGTCGCTCACCCGTAGTCCGCGGTTGATCGTCGCGGACGAGCCCACCACCGCCCTCGACGTCACCGTCCAGGCCCAGGTCGTGGACTTGCTCAACGACCTTCGGGAAAAGCTGGGATTCGCGATGGTCTTCGTCAGCCACGACCTGGCCCTCGTCGCCTCCCTCGCCCACAAGATCACGGTGATGTATGCCGGTCAGGTCGTCGAGTCGGCGCCGACGAGTGACCTGCTCGTCGATCCCCGCCACGAATACACTCAGGGCCTTCTCGGTGCCGTTCTCTCCATCGAGGACGAAGCGCCGCGACTGCATCAGATCCAGGGAACCGTTCCGTCACCCGGAAGCTTCGCGCCGGGAGACCGTTTCGCCGAGCGTTCCACCCGCCCGGATTCCGATCCCCTCCGTAAGCCGGAGATGGTCCGTATCGACGGGACCGAGCATTTCTTCGCGAACCAGTCCGCGACTCCCGCACACGCAGAATCGGAATTGGAATTGGAGAGCGTGCGATGACTACAGCTGAAGCACCCATCCTGGAACTGAAGAACATTCACGTCGTCCACAAGACCCGTTCGGGATCACTGTTCAAACCCGGCACGGTTCACGCGGTCAACGATGTCAGTATCGCGGTACGACGAGGGGCGACGATCGGCATCGTGGGCGAGTCGGGTTGCGGTAAGTCCACTCTGGCCAAAGTCATGGTCGGACTCCAGAAACCGACGTCGGGCGACGTGGTCTTTCGCGGCCGACGGGCTCTGACCCGATCGGCGGGCGTGCGCAAGGAGTTCGGGCGGGCGATCTCGATAGTGTTCCAGGATCCGGCTACCGCACTCAATCCGCGAATGACGGTGGCCGACATCCTCACCGATCCGCTCGACGTCCACGGCATCGGCAACCGCGCGAGCCGAACAGCCCGCGTTCGCGAGCTGGTTGGTTTGGTGGGGCTCCCTCAATCCGCACTCGAAGTCATCCCGAGTCAGATCTCCGGCGGTCAGCGTCAACGTGTCGCGATCGCGCGTGCGCTCGCGCTCGAACCCGACGTCATCGTCGCCGACGAGCCGACGTCGGCTCTCGACGTCTCGGTGCGAGCGCAGATCCTGAACCTGCTCAGCGACATCAAAGCTCGACTGGGGCTCGGCATGGTGTTCATCTCGCACGACATACAAACGGTGCGGTACGTCTCCGACACCATCGTCGTCATGAACGCCGGGCGGATCGTCGAGCAGGGAACGGCGCAGGAAGTATTCGACAACCCGTCGGACGCGTACACGGCCAAACTGCTGGGTGCGGCGCCCAGTCTCCTGCAACGCACCGTTGACGTGGGTTGACCAATGGAGCGGATGACCGGACATAGGATGAAGGACGTTCGTATCAGAAAAGGGGAATCGATGTCTGTCCGGAGTGGCACACAGGGCGCTCGTTTCAGCGCGCAAAACCGCATGCGCGCACTTCAGACGGACATCATGAACTTGATCCTCGAACGCAGACTCTCCCCTGGCGACCCGATGCCCACCGAGGCCGAACTGTCCGAGGAGTTGGGAATCGGCCGGAACACGCTCCGCGAGGCACTCAAGGTTCTGCAGGCCTTGGGCGTCGTCGAGATCCGTCACGGCTTCGGAATGTTCGTCGCCCCGAGCAACTTCGACGCTCTCGCCGACGGCCTGACCTTCCGCGGCCGGTTGTCGTTGCAGGGCACCGGGCACGAGGCGATGGAACTGGTCGACATTCGTCAAGCACTCGAGACCGGATTGATCGGTGCGGCAATGGCCGAGATGACGTCGGCCGACCACGCCGACCTCGACGAACTCGTCACCGGTATGGAGGTTCGTGCCGCCGCCGGGAAAAACTTCTCCGACATCGACGCGACCTTTCACTCCCGCCTGTACTCCCCGCTCGACAACCAGGTCCTCGCTCAGTTGATGGACGTCTTCTGGCAGGTGTACAGCGAGATTCAGCAAGCCATCGGGCATTCGGACACGCCACTGATCGACATCGCGTCGAAGCACCGTGCGATTCTCGACGCGATCCGTACGGGTGATGCCGTCGAGGCGGCGCACACTCTCGATGTGCACTTCGGTGGCCTGCGCGAGCGGATCGCCAGTCTCCATGCGTCCGAAGCGCAGTAATCTCGAAACACGTGATTTTGCTCCGCTGCCTCACCATCGCGCCCGTTCTTCCGGCAAAATTACGGGTATGAAGAACCCGAACCTGACGCCTTCGCGCGTTCTCGCAGTTGTCCTCGCTGCCGCCCTCGTCATTTTCGTGATCGCACGTCGCCGCGACGACGGCGCCCTCAGCCGCGGAGAATGGTTGTCGGACAGCGTCGGACCGGACGACCTCGCCGGCTGAAACGACGTATGCCCTCGGCCGAAACTCGGCCGAGGGCATACGTACGTGTCATCTACTACTTCATCGAATCCAGTCGGGTTCGCGCGTCCTCGAACCCTGACACCAGCTCTGCCATGACCTCGGCGACGGGGCGGATCTCGTTCATCCGGCCCACGATCTGGCCGACGGGCATTGCCACAACTTCCGGGTTCTCCGATGCAGCGATTCTCTGATGAGCGTCGCTGACCAGCAGGTTCTGCAGCGGCATCGGCAAGGGCGCCGGTGCTCCCGGGTTCGACCAGGCTTCCGTCCACTTGGTCTTGAGCAACCGAGCGGGCTTACCCGAGTAGATGCGCGAACGTACGGTGTCGGCCGACGTCGCGCCCAACAGTGCACGCTGAATAGCGGACGGGCCCTCGCCCGACGCACTGCCGAGTTTGTATTCGGAGGTGGTGAGCCAGTACGAGCCCATCCACACTCCGGACGCACCGAGTGCGAGTGCAGCAGCCACCTGACGGCCGCTGCCGATACCGCCGGCAGCCAGTACAGCAGCTGAATCACCCAGTGCATCAACGATTTCCGGGACCAGAACCATCGAAGCGATCTCGCCCGTGTGACCGCCGGCCTCGTAGCCCTGCGCGATCACGATGTCGACGCCGTTCTCGACGTGACGACGTGCGTGCTCGACGGCGCCGGCCAGTGCTGCTACCGGAACGCCCTTCTCGTGCGCCTGATCGATGACGTCTTTGGGCGGCGATCCCAGCGCATTCGCGATCAGCGCAATCCGATGCCCCAGAGCAACATCGACATGGGACCGCGCCACCGAGTGAAGCCATCCCAGTACGCCGGTCGCATGCTCGACGTCGTCGGACAGCGGCGGCACCCCCAGTTCGTCCAGCGTGCGATTGACGAAGGCGCGGTGCTCCTCCGGGATCAGCTTGTCGAGATCGACGGCACCACCCTCGGTCGGCACCTTGGCCGGCATGACGATGTCGACGCCGTACGGCTTCCCGTCGGTGTTCTCGTCCATCCACGTCAGTGCAGCTTCGAGCTCTTCCGGGTCGTTGAACCGGACGCAACCGAGAACGCCCAGACCGCCTGCGCGACTGATCGCGGCGGCGACGTGCTCGGAAGGAGTGAATCCGAAGATCGGGTATTCGATGCCGAACTTGTCGGCCAGATCCGAACGCATCAGGCTTCCACGCTTTCGTTTGCGGACGCCACAGGAGCGCCGTTTCCGTTGTGATCGTCAGCCTCGCGCGATTCCGTCTCGGCCTTGGCCCAGCGGTAGTCTGGCTTGCCTGCCGGATTGCGCTTGATCTGGTCGACGAACCACACGCTGCGCGGAACCTTGTATCCGGCAATCTCTTTGCGCGCTGCGGTGGCGATGTCATGCAAGGTCGGTGACGTGCCTTCACGTACCTGAACCACTGCGGCAACCCGCTGACCGAAGCGCTCGTCGGGGATACCGACCACCAGCACGTCGAAGATGTCCGGGTGCGCCTTCAAGGCGCCTTCGACCTCTTCCGGGTACACCTTCTCGCCGCCGCTGTTGATGGACACCGAACCGCGGCCGAGCATCGTGACCGTGCCGTCGGCTTCGACCTGCGCGTAGTCGCCGGGGATCGAGTAACGAACGCCGTTGATGGTGCGGAAGGTTTCGGCCGTCTTGACCTCGTCCTTGTAGTAACCGAGCGGAATGTTGCCCTTGCGAGCGAGCATGCCGCGCTTGCCCGATCCGGGTTCGACCTCGTTGCCGTCGTCGTCGAGAACCGTTGTGGAGGCGTCGATCTTGACCGTCGGGCCGCCGGTGTGCTTCTGGCCCTTGCTCAGCACTGCCAGTCCACCGAAGCCGGTCTCGGACGCGCCGATGGAGTCGGTCAGCAAGCGGTTGGGCAGCAGTTCGAGAAACTGCTCCTGGATACTCGGCGAGAAGAGTGCAGCACTGCTGGCCATCACGTAGAGCGTCGAAAGATCGTACGGCTCACCGGTCGCCGGGTTTCCGGCGATCAGTGCGTCGAGCATCGGGCGGCCCATCGCGTCACCCGTGATGAAGATCAGGTTGACCTTGTGCTTGTCGATGTTCTGCCACACCTCGTGGGCGTCGAATTCCGGGTGCATCAAACAGGTTCCGCCGCCGAAGAGGCTGTGGAACACCGCAGACTGCGAACCGCCGTGAATCATCGGGGGGATCGGGTAGCGGATCATGCTCGGGTTGGCAGCGCCGACCTTCGCCATCTCGTACTCGTCCTCGACCGGAACGCCGGTCACGAAGTTGATGCCGCCGCCGAGCACACGCCACCAGTCCTCGTGACGCCACATGACGCCCTTGGGACTTCCGGTGGTGCCGCCGGTGTAGAGCATGAAGATGTCGTCGTTGCTGCGCTCTTCGAAATCACGCTCACCCGAGCTCTGCGCGAGTGCGTCCTCGTAGCCGATGCCGAAAGCACTGAAATCCAGATCGGTGCCGTCCTCGACCACGATGACGGACTTGACCTTGGGAGTGTTCGGCAGGACGTTCGCAACCTTGTCCGAGTAGCGGCGCTCGTGAATGAGTGCCACCATGTCGGAGTTGTCGAAGATGTACTGCAACTCGTTCTCGACGTACCGGTAGTTGATGTTGACCATCACGGCCCGGATCTTGAAAACGGCGACCATGGCCTCGATCGCCTCGATGACGTTCCGGCAGTAGATGCCGACCTTGTCACCCGGCTGAACGCCATGTTCACGCAGGTAGTGGCCGAGGCGGTTTGCTCGGTCCTCCAACTGCGCATAAGTCATCTCGCGGTTGTCCGAGACCAGCGCAACGCGGTCCGGAACGAGGTCGATTGCGTGCTCTACGAAGTCTGCGATGTTAAGGGCCACGAGTTCAAAGTAGAACGTGTTACCGTTTCTGGCAAGACCCAATTTGAGAGCCAGCTCACAGACCCGCCAGGAGCCATCAGTGTCCACTTCGACGACCGAAAAATCAGACATTTCGGAAACCGCGCCGCATTGCCTCGTGGAGAAGCGCGGCCACGTTCTCATCGTGACCATGAATCGCCCCGAGCGTAAGAACGCCATCACCGGCGAGATGATGGCGATCATGGTCGACGCCTGGGACCAGGTCGACAACGACCCCGAAATCCGTGTGGCGATCCTGACCGGAGCAGGTGGCGATTTCTGCGCCGGCGCCGACCTCAAGAACATGTCCGCCAAGCCGCCGGGAGATTCCTTCGCGGGCGGCGGCGTCGACATGTCCAAGATCGAAGGCCTCCTCAAGGGTCGCCGGTTGACCAAGCCGCTGATCGCCGCGGTCGAGGGTGCAGCCATCGCCGGCGGAACCGAAATCCTGCAGGGCACCGACATCCGCGTCGCAGGCGAGAGCGCAAAGTTCGGCGTCTCCGAAGCCAAGTGGGGGCTCTTCCCACTCGGCGGTTCCGCAGTGCGTCTGGTGCGCCAGATTCCGTACACGATCGCGGCGGACATCCTGCTCACCGGTCGTCACATCAAAGCGCCCGAAGCCAAGGAGATCGGGCTGATCGGCCACGTCGTCCCGGACGGCCAGGCCCTCGACAAGGCACTGGAGCTCGCCGACCTGATCAGCGCCAACGGCCCCCTCGCCGTGCAGGCGATCCTCAAGACCATCCGCGACACCGAGGGCATGCACGAGGAAGAGGCCTTCCAGATCGACGCGCAATTGGGCATGAAGGTGTTCATGAGCGCGGACGCCAAGGAGGGCCCGCGGGCTTTCGGTGAGAAGCGGGCACCCCAGTTCAAGGGCATCTGAGTAAAGGTTGTCTGACCCACCCCGTCTGACCCACCCCCTCTGACCCACCCTGTCTGACCCACGCCCTTTTCGAGCGAACGTACCTTTCGGCGCCTTCAGTGCGCCGAAAGGTACGTTCGCTCAGCCGGTTTCGTCCATTTTCACCCACCTCGACCTCGCGAACACCTGAGGCCGAGGACGGGATTGCGCCAATCTGTAGTGCGCACGCAGGTCCTCGATCACGCGATCAGGGTCCGTTCGCAGTGCACTGGGCACCGTCGGCAACACGATGATTCCCGCATTCTGCATTCGCGTCCGACGTTCCACCGTGCGCTTGTAGTCCGTCGGCGCGGCATGCCATTCCAACGAGTCGATGTCCCACGCGAAGGCAACCGAATCGATCCATCCGTCCGGAATTGCGATGAAGTCTCCCTTCGCATCCCGGATCTCATGGTTGAACAACATTTCCGGCAGACCGCTCCGCTGCCACAGTTTTCGCGCGTGAACCTCCGGAACCGAGTGGACGTTCGCGTTCACTTCGCGCAACACGACCCGAGGTAGCGCGGACCCCCGACTGCTGCCCGCCTCGAGTTCCTTCGCAAGTTCGCGCACCGAGACGTCGCCACGCTGAACGACCTCGGCAATGAGTGCCCGTGTGGGATCGAGGGCCCTGCACCGCCTCGCAGCGTCGAGTAGTGCCCTCGGCAGCGGCGCACAGCGCAGACCGTTGTGAATCTCCGACTCAGGCAGTCGAACAGTGCGCTCCACCGTGACGAACCCAACCGATTGAACACGACGGTCGATGGGGATGAGCACCTGCACATCCCCGGAATGCATCCGATATCCGTACTCCGACATGGCAGATCGCCCGGTCAGCAGAGACTCGTCACCGCTCAACATGAGCGCAGCGATCGATCGTTGACGCGGCGTCGGCTGACCATTTCGGAGCAGGATGACTCCTGGCAAAATGCGCTGCCAGGGTCCACCCACTCGGCACCGGGTGTGCACGGCGGAGTTGGACACGCCCAATCGCGCCAACTCCGCCGTTCGGATCACTCCGCTTCTACTGACGCGGTAGATCGCGTCCAGATCATCGCCCCACGTTCCACGCCGCATGGTTGCAGCATGACTCGAGTAGCAGCGCGGGCTCCGGAGGCGACCTGGGGTTTTGGTGGCCCTGTGGATAACTTTCGGCGAGCGAACGGCGCGTTCAGCGCCTCAGATGCGCTGAACATGCCGTTCGCTCGAAAAAAAAGGGGGGTCCCGCTCGAAAAAAAGGGGGCGCCCCGCTCAACCACCCACCGCGGCCGCGAGCTCTCGCACATGGTCGGCGTCGCGGCAGGTCACCAGCAGCATCGTGACTCCGGCTTCCTCCCAACGCTTCACGTCGGCGCGCACCTCGTCGACGTTGCCGATGATCATGGTCTCGGTGACCATCTCGTCGGGGACGACGGCAGCGGCTTCCTCCTTGCGGCCCGACATGAAGAGACGACCGATCTCGTCGACCTCCTTCTCGTAGCCCATCCGCTTGTAGACCTGCGCGTGAAAGTTCAACTCCGGGGCGCCCATTCCGCCGACGTAGAGGGCGGTCATCGGCTTGAGAGCGGCGATGGCGCCTGCTCGGTCGTCGGTCACGATGACCTGGCACGTGGCGGCAACCTCGAAGTCTTCGCGGCTACGACGGGCCCCGGCGCGAGCAAAGCCTTCGTCGAGCCACTTGTTGTACATCGGGGCCAGGCGCGGGGTGTAGTAGATCGCCAGCCACCCGTCGGCGATTTCGCCGGCAAGCGCGACGTTCTTCGGCCCTTCGGCGCCGAGCCAGATCGGGATGTCCGCACGCAGCGGGTGCGTAATGGGCTTGAGCGGCTTGCCAAGTCCCGAACTGCCCGGTCCCGCATACGGCAGAGGGTAGTGGGGACCGGGACTGGTGACGGGCGCTTCACGGGCAAGGACCTGGCGCACGATCGAGACGTATTCACGGGTGCGTGCGAGCGGTTTCTCGAAAGGCTGGCCGTACCAACCTTCGACGACCTGTGGTCCGGATACGCCGAGCCCGAGGATCGTTCGTCCGCCGTTCAGGTGGTCGAGGGTGAGCGCGTGCATGGCACAGCTGGTCGGTGTTCGCGCCGAGATCTGTACGACTGACGTACCGAGCCGAACCTTCTCGGTGCGTGATCCCCACCAGGCGAGCGGAGTGAAAGCGTCCGAGCCCCACGACTCCGCCGCGAAGACCGCGTCGAATCCCGCACCTTCCGCAGCCTCGATCAGTTCCGGGGCGTTTGCCGGCGGCTGTGCGCCCCAGTATCCGAGTTGCAACCCAAGCTTCATCGCAGGCCTCCACATTGCCGGTGATCAGAAGTGACTCTTGCCACAATCTCTAGAACCTGTTCTACTCGATCTTGTGACCATCGGAAAGAGCGGGGTGGCCGACAAGCCCCTGAGCGCACCATTGAATCTCCATTTCGACTACACCAGATCGACGGGACCGACCATCGGCGCGTTCGTGACTGCCCTGCGTGATCGCAAGGTGATCGGCGCACGAGGGTCGAACGGTCGTGTCTTCGTTCCGCCACCGGAGTTCGATCCGGACACGGCCGAACCACTGACCGACTTCGTCGGAGTCTCCGACGGCGGAACGGTCGTGAGTTGGACGTGGATGCCCGAACCCATCGAGGGTCAACCACTGACGAAGCCTTTCGCGTGGGCCCTGATCAAGCTCGACGGCGCGGACACGTCCATGCTCCACGCGGTCGACGTCGACTCCCCCGACGACATCAGCACCGGCCTGCGGGTTCGTGCTCGCTGGGCGTCGGAGCGGATCGGGCAGATCAAGGACATCGAGTGCTTCGAACCAGGTGAGAGCGAAAACGGCATCGCGACAGTCGATCCCAGCGCCGATCCTGTCACCATGATCACGACGCCTGTCGACCTGCACTTCATGCATTCCGCTTCAGCCGAGGAGAGTTTCTACCTCCGCGGTCTCGCCGAGGGCAAGCTGATCGGTGGTCGTAGCGGACCCGAAGACAAGATCTACATCCCACCGCGCGGCGCCAATCCCACCAACGGGAAGCCGACGAGCGAGCAGATCGAACTGCCGGACAAGGGAATTGTCACCACCTTCTGCATCGTCAACGTCCCGTTCCTCGGGCAGCGGATCAAGCCGCCCTACGTGGCCGCCTACGTGCTTCTCGACGGGGCCGACATTCCGTTCCTGCACTTGATCCTCGAATGTGATGCCGCGGACGTACGGATGGGCATGCGCGTCGAAGCCAAGTGGAAGCCTCGCGAAGAGTGGGGTTACACCCTCGAGAACATCGAATACTTCCGGCCGACAGGTGAACCCGACGCCGAGTACTCCACCTTCCAACACCACCTGTGAGGCTCCTGAAATGACTTCTGCAGACATCGCAGTCGTGGGCTTTGCTCAGGCACCCCACGTCCGCGAAACCAACGGCACCACCAACGGCGTCGAGATGCTCGTCCCGTGCTTCCAGCAGCTTTACAGCGATCTGGGAATCACCAAGTCCGACATCGGCTTCTGGTGCTCCGGATCGTCCGACTACCTGGCCGGTCGCGCGTTCTCCTTCATCTCGGCCGTCGACTCCATCGGAGCGGTACCGCCCATCAACGAATCTCACGTCGAGATGGACGCTGCGTGGGCCTTCTACGAAGCGTGGATCAAGATCTTGACCGGCGAGGTCGAGACCGCGCTGGTGTACGGATTCGGCAAGTCTTCCGCCGGGCACCTGCGCAAGATCCTGTCCATGCAGCTCGATCCGTACCTCGTCACTCCGCTGTGGCCCGACTCCGTCTCGATCGCAGGGCTTCAGGCCCGACTCGGACTCGACGCGGGTAAGTGGACGCAAGAGGACATGGCGGAGGTGGCAGCTCGCAGCCGTCGTCACGCGCTGAGCAATCCGAAGGCTCAGCTCGCGGGCGAGGTCGACGTCGAGGCACTTCTCGCCAGCCCCTTCCTCGCAGATCCGTTGCGCGCACACGATTGTGCGCCTATCACCGATGGTGCGGCAGCAATCGTCCTGGCCTCGGGTAACCGCGCCCGCGATCTCTGCGAGCGGCCGGCGTGGATCACCGGACTCGAGCATCGCATCGACTCCCCCAACCTGGGCGCACGTGACCTGACCACGTCGCCGTCCACTACGTCGGCGGCCAAGGCGGCAACGGGCGGCGAGGTCGGCAACATCGACGTCGCCGAACTGCACGCACCGTTCACTCACCAGGAATTGATCTTGAAGGAAGCGATCGGCCTGACCGACGCCACCACGATCAACCCGTCCGGCGGACCGCTGAGCGGCAACCCACTGTTCGCCGGTGGTCTGGAACGAATCGGCCACGCCGCCAAGGCGATCTTCGACGGCCAGGCGAATCGCGCTCTGGCCCATGCAACAAGCGGCCCTGTGCTGCAGCAGAACCTGGTAGCAGTCTTGGAGGGACGGAACTGATGGCCGGAACGCCTCAACTCGCGGCCGTGCTCGGCACCGGCCAAACTCACTACGTCGCAAAGCGTCACGACGTCTCGATGGCGGGCTTGGTCCGTGAAGCCATCGACGCAGCGATGCTCGATGCCAACGTCGGCTGGGACGACATCGACGCCGTCGTCATCGGAAAGGCCCCCGACCTGTTCGAGGGTTCGATGATGCCCGAACTCGCCATGTCGGATGCCCTGGGCGCCAACGGAAAGCCGTTGCTGCGTGTTCACACAGCCGGCTCGGTGGGCGGTTCGACGGCTATCGTCGCCTCCAGTCTGGTCAAATCCGGGGTCCACAAGCGGGTTCTGACGGTTTCCTGGGAGAAGCAGTCCGAGTCGAACGCCATGTGGGCGCTGTCCACACCGGTTCCGTTCAACATGCCCGTCGGCGCCGGTGCCGGTGGATACTTCGCCCCGCACGTCCGTTCGTACATTCGTCGATCGGGCGCACCGGAGCACATCGGCTACCTCGTCGCGGTGAAGGATCGGCTGAACGGCAGCCTCAATCCTTATGCGCACCTGCGGCAGCCGGACATCACCTTCGAATCGGTGAAGGCATCTCAGATGCTCTGGGATCCGATCCGCTACGACGAGACGTGCCCGTCCTCGGACGGCGCGTGCGCTCTGGTGATCGGCAACGAGGAAGCTGCTGCACAGGTGGAGGCCGAGGGTCGTTCCGTCGCCTGGATCCACGCGACGGCCATGCGCACCGAGCCGACCTTCTACGCCGGACGCGATCAGGTCAATCCGCAGGCCGGCCGCGACGCCGCGGCCGCGCTGTGGAAGTCAGCGGGAATCACCGATCCGCTCAACGAGATCGACTGCGCCGAAATCTATGTCCCGTTCTCGTGGTTCGAGCCGATGTGGCTCGAGAACCTCGGCTTCGCGGAGGAAGGTCAGGGCTGGAAGCTGACCGAGGCCGGAGAAACCGCGATCGGCGGCAAGCTCCCGGTCAACGCCTCGGGAGGCGTTCTCTCGTCCAACCCGATCGGCGCCTCGGGCATGATCCGGTTCGCCGAGTCCGCGATGCAGGTCATGCACCGCGCCGGCGATCACCAGGTGGCCGACGCCCGCAAGGCTCTCGGCCATGCCTACGGCGGTGGCTCGCAGTACTTCTCGATGTGGGTCGTCGGCTCCGAACGCCCCACCACGTAAGCAGCAGCACACACGCCGATCAGGAAGAGGCCGAAGATGAAGTACACCGTCGGGGTTGCCATGAACCCCTTGGACCAGTTAGCCGGTATCGCCAAAACGGCCGAGGAATGCGGCTTTTCGTCGATCGCTCTCCCCGATTCACTGTTCTTCATGGAAACGCAGGCGGCGGATTACCCGTACACCCCGGACGGGTCTCGGATGTGGAATGCCGAGACCCCCTGGGTCGATCCGCTGATCGCCGCGGCCGCAATGGGCGCGGTGACCGAGAAGATCGAGTTCTACACCCAGGTGCTCAAGCTGGGTAGCCGCAATCCGGTCCTGCTCGCGCGGCAGGTCGGATCGGTGGCGGCACTGACGAACAACCGCTTCGGCTTCGGCGTCGGAATCGGTTGGGCTCCGGAAGAGTTCGAGTGGTGCGGCGCTCCGTACAAGCGTCGGGGCGCACGTGTGGACGAGATGATCGACGTTCTCAAGCTGATTCTCGGCGGCGGCATGGTCGAGTACCACGGTGAGTTCTTCGATTTCGATCGCCTGCAGATGAGCCCGGCTCCCACCAAGCCGGTTCCGTTCTACGTCGGCGGCCACACCGAGGTCGCACTCAAGCGAGCTGCACGAGTCGGCGACGGATGGACGTCGGCGATGATCAAGTTCGACGACCTGGTGGGTGTGATCGCACGACTGCGCGAATTGCGCGCCGAGTACGGCCGCGAGAACGAGCCGTACGAAATCCAGACGGTGTGCATCGACCGTTTCGGCAAGGACGGTTACGCAGAACTCGAGGACGCCGGCGTCACGGACATCATCACCGTGCCTTGGGTTTTCGACGGAATCGGATTCGATGCCCCACTCGAGGCAAAGCAGGATTCGATGCGCAAGTTCGCCGAACAGTACATCAACTGAGGAGCTGCGATGACCGACGAGCACCCCGCCCGCGTCGCGGGTAACGCATCGCGCGCCGCCGCGAGTGGCAAGAACAAGGAAGCCTGGCTGGACCTCTTCGCCGAGGACGGCTGGGTGGAAGATCCGGTCGGGCCGTCGGGTTTCGACCCCGAAGGCAAAGGCCATCACGGGCGTGAAGCGATCTCCAAGTTCTACGACATGACGATCGCCAACGCGGACAAGCTCGAGTTTCTGATCGACGATTCCCTGGTGTGCGGCAACGAGAACGTCAACATCGGCAAGATCCGTACGACCATCGGCGGCTCGATCATCGACGCCGAAGGCGTGTTCGTCTACCGGGTGAACGACGACGGCAAGATCGCGTCGCTTCGAGCATTCTGGGAAGTGGACCGTGCGATGAAGACGGCGCGCAAAGCCTGAGAACCCCCCCCAGTACGAGAGCGGCCCCGGTCATCGACCGGGGCCGCTCTCGTCGTAGTCGAATCAGCCTGTCGTACTTGCACCGAGAACCTCGAAATGGTTTCCTGGTTCCCAACGTCGCGTGTCGATGACGGACTGCGTCAGGCATGGAGGCGTCGTACTGCAAGGGGTCACTCATGACCATTTCGTTCAATCACACCATCATCGCCGCAAAAGACCGACAAGAGTCTGCGTGGTTCTTCACTCACATGTTCGGTCTGCCAGGCCCGGTCGAAGCCGGTTACTTTCTCGGCGTTGAACTCGAGCACGGCGTGACACTGGACTTCGCACAGGTGGAAGAGGGCGCCGAGGTGGCGTCTCAGCACTACGCTTTCCTCGTCTCCGAAGATGACTTCGACGGCATCTACCAGCGAATACAGGCGTTGAAACTTGATCACTGGGCCGATCCGCGCCAGTCGAGTACCGGCTTCAACACCAACGACGGTGGGCGTGGTGTCTACTTCCTCGACCCGTCGGGACATTTCCTGGAAGCGATCACCAAACCGTACGGCGGCTGAATGAGAGAGTGAACTACAAACGGCGGCGCCTACGGGAGATGAGGGATCCCGCAGACGCCGCCGCAGTTCCAGGTTGCCAACGAGTGGCTCCCCGGAACGTCTACTGTAGTTCTGCGTGTTCGAGAGTGCCGAGGCAACTCCCGAAAAGCTTCACAGAACCTACTCGCCGGTTACCAGGTCAGTATATGTCCGGATCAGTGTTTGACCGGGCAGCCCGATGTCTTGTAATCAACCTGAAACTCTTTGATGCCGTTGAGCCAGCCCGAGCGCAGGCGGCGGGGATCGCCGAGCCTGGTGATGTCGGGTAGGTGATCGGCGATCGCGTTGAAGATCAGATCGATTTCCAGACGGGCCAAGTTGGCGCCGATGCAGTAGTGCGCACCGGTGCCGCCGAATCCGAGGTGCGGATTGGGGTCACGCATGATGTCGAACTTCATGGGGTTCTCGAAGACGTCTTCGTCGAAGTTGGCCGACGCGTACATCATCACGACGCGATCGCCCTTCTTGATCTTCTGTCCGCCGAGTTCGGTGTCTTCGAGCGCGGTGCGCTGGAAAGACGTCACCGGGGTGGCCCAACGAACGATCTCGTCGGCCGCCGTCTTGGGACGTTCCTTCTTGTACAGCTCCCACTGGTCGGGATTGTCGAGGAAGGCAACCATGCCGTGTGTGATGGCATTGCGAGTGGTCTCGTTACCCGCGACCGCAAGCAGGATCACGAAGAAGCCGAATTCCTCTGGGGAGAGCTCATTTCCGTCGATGTCCGCTTCGATGAGCTTGGTGACGATGTCATCGGCGGGACACTTCTTGCGCTGATCCGCCATCTGGTACGCGTATCCCAGAATCTCCATCGACGCCGCCTGCGGGTCGATGTCGAACTCGGGGTCGTCGTACGACGTCATCTGGTTGGACCAGTCGAAGAGCTTCATTCGATCTTCCTGCGGCACACCGAGAAGTTCGGCGATGGCCTGCAGCGGAAGCTCGGACGCGACCTGCACCACGAAGTCTCCGGCACCGCCGGCAGCCGCGGTCGTGACGATCTTTTCGGCACGCTCGGTCAGTTCCTCGCGCAGGCTGTTGATGGCGCGCGGGGTGAATCCGCGGGAGACCAGCTTGCGCAGCTTGGTGTGCTCCGGAGCGTCCTTGTTGATGAGAATGAACCGCTGCATCTCGACGTTCTCACGCGGGATGTCGTCGGCGAAGCGAGGAATCGCAGTGTTCTCGTGGGTCGAGAAGATGTCGCTTCGCTGCGAAACCTCCTTGACCTCTTCATGACGGGTGACCACCCAGAAGCCCTCGTCCTGGAATCCACCGATTTCCGGGGGCTGCGGATTCCACCACACGGGGGCCGTCTTCCGGAGTTCGGCGAACTCCTCGAACGGCATGCGTTCCGCGTAGATGTCGGGGTCCGTGAAGTCGATTCCCTCGGGGAATGCGGGCTGTGCCACTGATGTCTCCTGCCCTAAGCCTTTTCATCACAGGGGTGATGGGGATCCGTGATGTGTAACACGTTCTACTCTCATTGAAACACAAGCCTGCTTACTAGGAAAGGAAACGTCGACAGGTCTTGCTTCCCGCAGAGAACCTGTTCTACTTTTTCATTACAAGGAAAGGAGCCCGCTGTGGGCACACCAGTAATCGTCGAGGCTGTCCGTACACCGATCGGCAAGCGCGGAGGTTGGCTCGCCGGTCTGCATGCCGCCGAGATCCTCGGAGCGGCCCAGAAGGGCGTTCTCGACCGGTCGGGTATCGACCCGCTGCTCATCGAGCAGGTGATCGGCGGCTGCGTCACCCAGGCCGGCGCTCAGTCCAACAACATCACGCGCACGGCATGGTTGCATGCAGGTCTGCCGTGGCAGACCGGCGCAACGACCGTGGACTGCCAGTGCGGTTCCGCTCAGCAGGCGAACCATCTGATCGCCGGACTGATCGCCACGGGCGCCATCGACGCCGGCATCGCCTGCGGCATCGAAGCCATGAGCCAGGTTCCCCTCGGCGCAAACGTCGGCGATCAGGCCGGACCGCGTCGACCCGCGACGTGGGACATCGACATGCCCAACCAGTTCGAAGCTGCAGAACGTATCGCACGCCGACGCGGTCTTACTCGCGACGACGTCGAAGCTCTCGGCGTCCGCTCGCAGGCGCTGGCCAAGCAGGCTTGGGAGGAAGGGCGTTTCGACCGCGAGGTTCTCGAACTCTCGGCACCCCAGGTCGACAAGGAAGGAAACCTCACGGGCGAGACCAAGCTCGTCAATCGCGATCAGGGCCTGCGCGATACGACGGCGGAGTCCCTTGCCCGTCTGAAGCCCGTCCTCGAAGGCGGGATTCACACGGCCGGAACGTCTTCCCAGATCTCCGACGGTGCTGCCGCAGTCCTGCTCATGGACGAGGACAAGGCTCGCGCGCTCGGATTGAAGCCGCGTGCCCGCATCATCGCCCAGGCGTTGGTCGGCTCGGAGCCGGAATTCCACCTCGACGGACCGGTGCAGGCAACCAGCCGCGTTCTGGAGAAGAGCGGAATGAAGATCGGCGACCTCGATCTGTTCGAGATCAACGAAGCATTCGCATCCGTCGCACTGTCCTGGGCTCAGGTTCACGAACCCGACTTCGACAACGTCAACGTCAACGGCGGCGCGCTCGCTCTCGGCCATCCGGTCGGCAGCACTGGATCTCGACTGATCACCACCGCTCTGCACGAACTGGAGCGTCGCAACGGCTCGACGGCTCTGATCACGATGTGCGCCGGCGGCGCGCTGGCCACCGGAACCATCATCGAGCGTATCTGAGATGACCACTCCCCCAGCCAAACCCAAGGGACTCGACGCTCCGGCGACGGTCAAGATCATCAAGTGGATGTCGAAGGCAAACGTCGCCATGTATCGCGCCACCGACGGGAGGCTGGGTAGCAAGTGGCGGGTCGGCAGCGCGTTCCCACGCGGGCTGCCGATCTGCCTGCTCACCACCACCGGTCGCAAATCCGGCGAGGAGCGGATCAGTCCGCTGCTGTTCCTCGAGGACGGCGAAGACGTGATTCTGGTGGCGTCGCAAGGTGGTCTTCCGAAGAACCCGATGTGGTACCTCAACATCAAGGCGGATCCGGTGGTGACGGTGCAGATCAAGTCTCGGATCCGCTCGATGAAAGCCCGCGTCGCCACCGAGGACGAGCGCGCTCGGCTGTGGCCGAAGTTGACGGCGATGTATCCGGATTTCGACAACTATCAAGCCTGGACCGACCGGATCATTCCCGTCATCGTGTGCGAGCCACTGAAGAACTAAACGAACTGTTTACAACACAACGTTTACACCGACCCGGGTTCGTGCCACCCTGGGTTCATGACCGATGACCAGTTCAGACCGATCGATTCCGGCCGCGAACGCGCACATCGCGAGTACGCCGGGCTCTTTCGGATCAGCGAGCGCCACGGCGCGATCCAAAGCCAGCGCGCACGGCAATCCCATCCGGAGATGCTCGAGCCCTACGGCGCGGTGCGCGTCGTGGCTCGTCTTGCCGGCGGAACCGACACACCGCAGCCGAACGAACCCGAGGTCGACGACGCCGACGTCATGGCTGCGTTGACTCTGATCCCCAAGGCCCGAGCCGAAATGGAACAGCTGGAAGCGCTGTTCCTCGGAATTGCTCGCGAACGTGGCATGACCTGGCAGGATATTGCCTTCGGACTCGGGCTCGGCAGCACTCAAGCCGCCCGCCAGCGCTACGAACGGCTCGTTCGCCGCACCGGAGGCTGAACGCGTGCCATAACGGGCGAGTTGGAGCACTATTGACTCGTACGGTCCGCACGGCGTTTCGACAGAGCCTCGAACACAGCAAGGAGTCGCATATATGACGACGCATATTCAAGATCAGATCCTGGACCGACGCGAGATCACTTCCGCACTCGTGCGTGCGCTGGAGCGTCGCCACGAGGTGCTGGATGCAGTGGTCGACAGCAAGGACCACCAGGAGGCACTGACCACCGTCGCGGAACTCCTCGGCACGTCGGAAGCAAATGCCGAAGCAGTTCTGAGCCTCAAGTTCAGCGCACTGACCAAGGCTGCACGCGATCGCATCCAGGGCGAGCTGGAGAATCTCGACGCAACACTCGAATGGACGACGCTCGATCGCCCCGCAAGCAGCGGGCAGAACTTCAGCTTGCGTCCGTTCAGCGACAGCGCAGAGGACAAGTCGCTGTTCACGATTCGTTCGGGCGAGCAGCTCGGCGAAGACGGCAATCCGTGGAGCGAGGATCGAATCGAAGCCGAGCGCGTCGGCGGTCTCGGTCGTATCGACGACGAGAGCGCTGCCTGGTTCGTCGCCGAGGACGTCTCCGGCGACAGCCCGAAGAGCGTCGGTCTGGTGTTCGGCGAACTCGACGGCCAAGAGGTCAACGTCGCGATCTGGATTGCACCCGAGTCCCGCAAGAAGGGCTACGGCACCGCCTGCGTGAAGCATTCGCGGCGCGAGCTCGCAGCAGAGTTCCCCGGCACCGTGCTGGTGGTTCGGGCGCCTGCGTAGGCGGCACGCCTGTGAGTGGTTAAGGAGTCCCTGCACTCCTTAACCACTCACGGGGCCGGAGGCCCTACGCCCCGTACACCGGCGTCGGAATCTCAGCCTTCTGCAACAGCGCTGCCACGACGGGCCCGATCTCCTTCGGGTCCCAACGGTCACCCTTGTCCTCGCTCGGGCCGTGACGCCAGCCCTCCGCGACGGTGATCTTTCCGCCCTCGACCTCGAATACCCGGCCCGTGACGTCCTTGGCCTCGGCGCTGCCGAGCCAGACGACCAGCGGCGAGATGTTCTCGGGAGCCATGGCGTCGAAGCCCTCTTCCGGAGCTGCCATCGCTTCTGCCATCGCCCCACCTGCACCGACTGTCATGCGCGTGCGCGCAGCAGGTGCGATCGCATTGACACTGACGCCGTAATTCTTGAGCTCGGCCGCGGCCTGGATGGTCATCTCGGCGATACCGGCCTTCGCCGCTGCGTAGTTGCCCTGGCCGATCGAACCCTGCAGTCCTGCACCCGAACTGGTGTTGATGATGCGTGCGTCGACGGTCTTGCCTGCCTTGGCTTCACCGCGCCAGTAGGCAGCAGCGTGACGCAGGGGCGCGAAGTGCCCCTTGAGGTGCACACGGATTACCGCGTCCCACTCGCCTTCGCTCATGCCGACGAGCATGCGGTCACGCAGAAAGCCTGCGTTGTTCACGAGTACGTCCAGGCCACCGAAGGTGTCGATCGCGGTCTTGATCAGATTTTCGGCGCCCGCCCAGTCGGCGACGTCGTCTCCGTTGACCACTGCTTGGCCACCTGCAGCGATGATCTCCGCGACAACCTGCTCGGCCGGACTTTCGCCGGTCTCGGAACCGTCGGCACCCGCACCGATGTCGTTGACGATGACCTTGGCCCCCTCAGCCGCGAACGCCAACGCATGCGCGCGTCCGATACCTCGACCTGCCCCGGTGATGATGACTACGCGTCCGTCGACCAATCCACTCATTTTTGTCTCCTAATGCACTCTGCTCGGGCTTGTCGGCTCCGCTTGTGTGCTAACTTACCAAGCAATCGCTTGGTTTGGTACACAGACGTAAGGAATCCCGATATGGGCATCAGCACCTCCTCCGACGGAACCGGCATCACCACGGTCACCATCGACTACGCGCCGGTCAACGCAATCCCGTCCAAGGGATGGTTCGAGCTTGCCGACGCCATCCTCGACGCGGGCAAGGATCTGAACACGCACGTGGTGATCCTGCGAGCCGAGGGACGCGGTTTCAACGCCGGCGTCGACATCAAGGAGATGCAGGCCACCGAGGGATTCGACGCACTGGTCGCCGCCAACCGCGGTTGTGCCGCAGCCTTCGCTGCCGTCTACGACTGCGCTGTGCCCGTCGTCGTGGCAGTCAACGGATTCTGCGTCGGTGGCGGCATCGGACTGGTCGGGAACGCGGACGTGATCGTCGCTTCCGACGACGCGATCTTCTCCCTCCCCGAGGTCGACCGCGGCGCACTCGGCGCTGCCACACACCTCTCGCGCCTGGTGCCGCAACACATGATGCGCACGCTCTACTACACGGCGCAGAGCGTCGACGCCCACACACTCAAGCAGTTCGGCAGCGTCTACGACGTGGTTCCGCGCGAGAAGCTCGACGAGTGCGCTCGCGAAATCGCCGCGAAGATCGCCGCCAAGGACACCCGCATCATCCGGTGCGCCAAGGAAGCCATCAACGGCATCGACCCGGTCGACGTCAAGGGCAGCTACCGCCTCGAGCAGGGCTACACCTTCGAACTCAACCTCCTCGGTGTGTCCGACGAGCACCGCGACGAGTTCGTCGCCACCGGCAAGCCGCGCGAGAACGCAACCCAGAAGGAAGGCTGAGAAAAACATGGCTAGCAAGCGTGACAAGACGAAGTCGCTCGACGAGGTAGTCGGCGAACTCCGCAGCGGAATGACGATCGGCTTGGGCGGCTGGGGATCTCGCCGCAAGCCGATGGCCTTCGTGCGTGCGATTCTGCGTTCGGACATCAAGGACCTGACCGTGGTCACTTACGGCGGACCGGATCTCGGACTGCTGTGCTCGGCCGGCAAGGTCAAGAAGGCGTACTACGGCTTCGTGTCCCTGGACTCCGCGCCGTTCTACGATCCGTGGTTTGCCAAGGCGCGCACCGCCGGTGAGATCGAAGTGCGCGAGATGGACGAAGGAATGGTCAAGTGCGGCCTCGAAGCCGCTGCCGCCCGTCTCCCCTTCCTCCCGATCCGCGCCGGCCTGGGTTCGGACGTCCGCAACTTCTGGGGCGACGAACTCAAGACCGTCACCTCCCCGTATCCCGAGGCCGACGGCCGTTCCGAGACCTTGATCGCGATGCCTGCGCTCAACCTCGATGCGTCGTTCGTCCACCTCAATCTCGGTGACAAGCACGGCAATGCCGCGTACAACGGCGTCGACCCGTACTTCGACGACCTGTACTGCATGGCCGCCGAGAAGCGTTACGTCTCCGTCGAACGCATCGTCGAGACGGAGGAACTGGTCAAATCCGTTCCACTGCAGAACCTTCTGCTCAACCGCATGATGGTCGACGCCGTCGTCGAGGCACCCAATGGTGCACACTTCACGTTGGCCGGCGAAAGTTACGGCCGCGACGAGAAGTTCCAGCGTCACTACGCCGAGTCCGCCAAGACCCCCGAGTCGTGGCAGGCGTTCGTCGACACGTTCCTCTCCGGCAGCGAAGAGGACTACCAAGCCGCAGTAAAGAAGTTTGCCGATTCATCAAAGGCAGGGGAGCAGGCAAAATGAGCGAATCCACCGTCACCCGCGCAGAGTACGTCGTTCTCGCATGCGCTGAAATATTTTCCGGTGCAGGCGAAATCATGGCCAGCCCCATGTCGACGTCGTCCACCATCGGCGCTCGCCTGGCTCGGCTCACCACCGAACCCGACCTGCTGATCACCGATGGTGAAGCCCTCATCCTCGAGGACACTCCGGCAGTCGGAACGAAGGGCCCCGTCGAAGGATGGATGCCCTTCCGCAAGGTGTTCGACGTCGTCGCTTCCGGCCGTCGCCACGTTGTCATGGGTGCCAATCAGCTCGATCGCCACGGCAACCAGAACCTCTCCGCTTTCGGCCCGCTTCAGCAGCCGACGCGTCAGATGTTCGGTGTGCGCGGCGCCCCGGGTAACACCATCAACCACGCGACGAGCTACTTCGTCCCCAAGCACTCCAAGCGAGTGTTCGTCGACAAGGTCGACGTGGTGTGCGGTGTCGGCTACGACCAGATCGACCCCGAGAACCCGGCATACAAGTACCTGAACATCCCCCGCGTCGTCACCAATCTCGGTGTCTTCGACTTCGGAGGTCCCGGAAACACGTTCCGCGCGTTGAGCCTTCACCCCGGCGTCACGGCGGAAGAGGTAGCCGAGAACACCTCGTTCGAGGTTGCCGGACTCGCCGAGGCCGGTATCACCCGCGACCCCACCGCCGAAGAACTCCACCTCATCCGTGAGACCCTCGATCCGCGCAACCTCCGGGACCGTGAGGTCTCGGCATGACCCCCACCCTGAAGACCGCGCTGACCGAACTGGTCGGTGTCGAGTACCCGATCGTGCAGACGGGTATGGGCTGGGTTTCCGGGCCCGCACTGACGTCGGCGACGGCTAACGCCGGTGGTCTCGGCATCCTGGCTTCGGCCACGATGACCTACGACGAGCTCGAGCACGCGATCAAGAAGACGAAGCAGCTCACGGACAAGCCGTTCGGCGTCAACATGCGTGCCGACGCCACCGACGCCCCGCAACGCGCGGACCTGCTGATCCGTGAGGGCGTCAAGGTCGCGTCGTTTGCCTTGGCTCCCAAGAAGGAACTGATCGCCAAACTCAAGGACCACGGCATCGTCGTCGTACCTTCGATCGGTGCCGCGAAGCATGCGGTCAAGGTTGCGTCCTGGGGCGCGGACGCCGTCATCGTCCAGGGCGGCGAAGGTGGTGGTCACACCGGCGGTGTGGCAACGACATTGCTTCTCCCCTCGGTTCTCGACGCGGTCGATATTCCGGTCATCGCCGGTGGCGGATTCTTCGACGGCCGCGGGCTGGCTGCCGCGTTGGCGTACGGCGCTGCCGGTGTCGCGATGGGGACGCGTTTCTTGCTCACCAGCGACTCTTCGGTACCCGATTCCGTCAAGCAGGAGTATCTCAAGCGCGGACTGACGGATACAACAGTCTCTCGCAAGGTCGACGGCATGCCTCACCGCGTGCTCAATACCGACTTGGTCAACAGCCTCGAAGGTTCCAGTTATGCAACCGGTTTGATCGCCGCAGCCAAGAACGCCACCAAGTTCAAGGCCATGACAGGCATGAAGTGGTCGACGCTCGCCAAGGACGGTCTGGCGATGAAGCGCTCGGGTGACCGCACTCTGATGCAGATCATCATGGCCGCCAACACCCCGATGTTGCTCAAGGCCGGACTGGTCGAGGGCAACACCGAAGCCGGTGTTCTCGCGTCGGGTCAGGTTGTCGGCATGATCAACGATCTGCCCAGCTGTAAGGAACTGATCGAAAGCATCATGGAAGGTGCTGTGGGGCGTATCGACGCGCTTGCGGCTCTTCGCTGACCCAGATTTGTCCGAGTGCGTCTCCCCCACTGCGCTTTACGCGTAGTCGAGGGAGGCGCACTCTGTGCGTTGCGGGGCACTACCCGGTCTGCCGGTGACGACGGTCCGGCACCTCGAAATACTGGGAGATTGCCACGGCGGCCATCTGCACGGGTGCAACGTGCCGATCGTCGATCTTGCCTCGAACCAGCGGGCCACTGATCGACAGACCGACTTCGGTCCCTCCCAGTGCACCGACCCGTACTCCGATACAGCCGAGTCCCGAAGTACACGTGCCGAATACGACGCCGCGCTGACGGTGGGCAATTTCAGAAGGCTGCGCGAGCGGCGAACGGCGATCCGCCGCCAAGAGCGCTTTGCCTATGGCCGAGGACCGTGCAGGAATTCGAGTGCCGACGCCTGTCTGGAGTTCGGGTATCGCCCGGCTGCCGATCTTCTGGACGTAGCGCACGTTGCTTCCTTCGAGGACTCCGAGATGGACAGCCTGATCCGTGACGAGGTGCAGGTTGTACAACAACGGCACCACCACTCTCTCGAACTTGTTTCGATACAACGAAATTGCCCCGAGGTCACCGAGCTTGTCTCCAACTTCGTACTCGAGCCCTTCTCGTCGAAGCCAGTCCATTCTCACAAGCTTCAGAAGCATCCTGTGCACGGACGACCGCGGAATTCCGGTTCGACGAGCCACCTCCCCCAGCGTCAGTCGAGGTGTGTCACGAAAGCAATCCATCACCATCGCCAGTCTGTCGAGAGTTGACATGGGTATGGGCTCTTCGGTGATCGGTCCGACCAACATGGATGTCTCCGTTCCGGTGATCCGTCCGTCGAGCGGGCACCGCTGGGCGATGTGTTCGCTGCCGACTGCCAATCTCGGCTCAGTCGGCGCGCTCCGCCAGGGCATTTCCCACCGTGCGGGAGACGAACCCGCCTGGTCACTGCCACCTGCACCTATACCGATCACCGGTTGCGCCCGTTGAACCTGAGCTCACTCCTCGCCACAGTGGCACGGACAGACCCCTGAACAGAGGACGGCGTTATGACCACAATGGACCTGGGCGAAGTCGACGAATTCCGCGTCATCGACGAAGGCGTTACCCCTGAGCGGTTTGCCCGCGGCTGGCACTGCCTCGGGCTCGCGAACGATTTTCACGACGGAAATCCACATCCGATCGAGGCCTTCGGCACCAAACTTGTCGTATTCGCCGACAGCCAGGGCGAGGTGAAGGTCCTCGACGCGTACTGCCGACACATGGGTGGCGATCTCAGTCAGGGCACGATCAAGGGAGATTCGATCGCGTGCCCATTTCACGACTGGCGCTGGGGAGGCAACGGAAAGTGCACGGCGATTCCCTATGCCCGCCGGGTTCCTCCGCTTGCCAAAACCCGCGCCTGGACCACGCTCGAACAGGATGACCTGCTCTTCGTCTGGCACGACCCCGAAGGCAATCCGCCTCCTGCCGAGGTCGCCATTCCGATCATCAAGTCTGCGGAGCACGAGTGGACCGATTGGGTGTGGAAGTCGATAGTCATCGATACCAACTGCCGAGAAATCGTCGACAACGTCGTCGACATGGCGCATTTCTTCTACGTGCACTTCTCGTTCCCCACCTATTTCAAGAACGTCTTCGAAGGTCACGTCGCGATCCAGGAGCAAAGTGGCATCAACCGCGACGACATCGTGACCTGGACCGACCCCGACGTGCCGAAGTTGGTCTCGAACCTCTCGGTGGCCGCCTATCACGGGCCGTCTTTCATGGTCGACGATCTGGTGTACCAGTACGAAACGTTCAAGGTGGATTCGGTTTTGATCAACTGCCACTACCCGATCAGCCCGAACAAGTTCGTCCTGATGTACGGCATCACCGTCAAGAAGACCGACGAACTTCCCGCCGGAATAGCGGACCAAACCGTTGATGCGATGATCGGTTACATCGGCGTCGGGTTCGAGCAAGACATCGAGATCTGGAAGAACAAGACTCACATCGACAACCCGCTGCTCTGCACCGAGGACGGTCCGGTCTATCAACTGCGACGCTGGTACGAACAGTTCTACGTCGACGTCGCCGACGTCACGCCCGAGATGGTCGATCGCTTCGAATTCGAAATGGACACAAGCAAACCCATCGAGGTGTGGAAGCAGGAGGTCGCGGACAACATCGCTCGCAAAGCCGCTGCAGGGGTGGACCGATGACCATGGAACCGCTGGACTGTGAGCGGTGCGGAGCATACGTCCTCGTCGAGAAGAACAGTTGGCACCACACGTCGACTCAGTGGCGATCAGATTCTCGCACCACATGTTTGGAGTACCGCGAACACGTCGCACCGACGAGCATTCGATCCGGAAGCTGCTCCGAGTTGAGAAAATCCATCAACAGAGCCGCAGTCGACGGGCGCATAACCGTTCCCGAATGACACTCGCCCTCGCGGCCACGACGGCTCACGCAAGGGCGGCGGACAGATCCCGAGACAGCGTGCCCTTGTGCTCCACCTCGATGGTCTCGCAGCCCTGCCAATGCGCAGTTCTGCGAAGGAGTTCCGCCAACCGGGGAGCAGTGTCGGCGTCCGCGGTGGGTTCGGCCCACGCCGCGCGCACCAGCAGCCGACGGTTCTGACGGTCGTTCTTCAGATCGACTCGGGCACAGATCTTGTCGTCGATCAGGACCGGGAGCACGTAGTACCCGTGAACTCGCTTGTGGGCTGGAGTGTAGATCTCGATCCGGTAGTGAAAGTCGAAGAGCCGCAACGCTCGATCGCGTGCCCACACTACCGGATCGAAGGGGGACAACAACGCTTCCGCACGGATGGACCTGGGACGCTTCGCTTGTGGATCGATCCACACTTCTCGTGCTTTACCTCGACGCTCCCAGCCGTCGACGGATACCCGGCGCACACTGCCGGCCTCTTCGAGTTCCTGCAACGCGGTTCGTGCTTCTGCGCTGGGCAGACGAAAATAGTCGGCGATGTCGTCGAGTGTGCCCAGACCATGTGCCCTCACTCCCCGCAGCACCAGCTCGCGTATCGCCTCCGACCGCTCGACCCGTGCGTCGAGTATCTCGGGTTCAAGCATCTGCTCGGCCAGGCCGTAACGACGCTCGAAACCGGCGCGCCCCGCCGAGACCACCTCGCCCCAACGGAACAGCGTCTCGAGCCCGACCTTCACATCGGACCACCCCCACCACGGACCGCGTCGCGTGTTCGCTTCGTGTTCGATCTCGCTCGCCGCCATCGGACCGTTGTCGCGCAACTCCTGCCGCAACCAATCGAGGAAGACACTCCGATCGGAAGCCCACCCGTCCTTGTCACCGAGTGCTTTGGCGCGAAACTGATCCATCCGCCAGCGGAACAACGGCCACATGTCCACCGGCAAGAACGTTGCCTCGTGGCCCCAGTATTCGAGGTAACCCGAGCCGGGGGCGAAGGCGAGCTGATCGAGTCTGGATTTGTCGTACGCCCCCAACCGAGCGTAAACCGGCAGGTAGTGACTGCGCTCGAAGACATTGACCGAGTCGATCTGCAGCACCTGCAACCGGTCCATCACGCCGACCAGATTGCGACGCGTGACCGTCGTGGGATGCGATTTGCCGAATCCCTGAGCGGCAAGCGCTATGCGACGGGCAGCTGCCAGTGACACGACTTCGCTCATAGTGGGCCAGACTACGCACACCCACCGACACGTTTCAGGAGGCCGATGTTCCGCGGCGCGTGGACACGGTCGAGGCGGCTTGACGGCCGAACAGTACTGCCGTCATGAACATCTGCAACCTGGCCGCGTTCTCCGCGGCAGCGTCGAATTTCATCATGCGGCCGACGTCCGGAACCAGGTTGAGCGCAGCATGAACCACGAACTTCGCCTCTACCGCCGACAGTTCAGGCCGGATTTCGCGGAGTACCCGCGCCCATTCGACCACGTAAAGCTTCTGGCGATTCTTCAGATCGCTTCGATGACTCGGCAGAAGGTTGTTCATCTCGGAGAAGTAGACCGACATCAATTCGTGCTGTGCGAACGACAATTCCACGTACATCGCCGACAATGACCGGAGCGCTTCTTCGTGTGAGTCAGCGGAATCGAGCACCGCTGCAGTAGCCAAGTCCAAGCGATCTGCGGCTCGATAGAATACGGCGCCGAGAAGCTCGGCCTTGCTGGGAAAGTAGCGGTACATACCGGAGGCGTTCAAGCCGGCGGCCGCAGCGATCTCTTCGATGCTGACGTCGTGATACCCGCGAGAGTCGAAGAGTCGCACGGCTTCCTGCAGCAGACGTTCGCGTTTGTTCGTGGTCACCGTTCTGGGCAACGAGGACTGCTCCAGGCGGCTCGCGGTGGTTGCGCCCTCGCCGTGACCTATCGCCAGACACGCCTCGAGCAGAACCTGCTCCATCACCCGCTGGGGCAGTAAGAGATTATGGACGGTGATGCTGCCGATCACGCTGAACATCGCTGCCACGACGAGGGTCTTTTCACGCGCCGTCATTGCCGGATCGGAGCGCGAAAGATTCCGGGTTACCCGGCGATTGACCGCGCTGGCTTGCGCTCGAACGGATTTCCGATCGTCGGCTTCGAGAAACCGGCTCTCCCACCGGTAGATTCCGGCCGTACGCCGATTGCGAATTGTGGTTCTTATCACTGCAATTAGATCTTCGCGCAACCGCTGCGCGTCGGTCGCTGCAGGCGCAACCGAGACGACGTCCAGGGCACTGGCGAGCGCTTCGGTCAACTCCAACGCCGCGTGGCGGAACATCGCGTACTTGTTCGGAAAGTGCCGATAGAGCGCCGAACCCGAAATACCCACAGCCGACGCGATGTCATCGACACTGACAGCTGGATATCCGCGCTCACTGAACGCGATTGCCGCCGCTGCCGAGATCTGCGCCTTGCGATCCTTCGGGCGCCTCTTGACGGAATCGGACCTCGCCTGCCGAACAATCCCACTCGACGACTGCGCGTCGACGAACTGCTCGCTCGGGCTCACCGTCTACCCCACTCTCCAGCCTTCACGCTCGAAGTACCTCGATCCGCCTGTCCGGCAGACGAGAATCAGCATAAGCATGATTCCGAGGATTCACACACATTCTTCAGCACATTGCGTTTCTGCCGCCAGATAACAGCTGGTGAAACGTCGTTCGATCACGACATACAACTTCGCCCTGGCGCCAGCCGACGAGCCCCTCACTGAGAATTTCGGTTAACAAAACGTTGCCCGAAGCCGCCGACAATGGGTAGGGTCACCGCTCGAAGCTCAGTCCCTACGGCCGCGAAGCAATCCGCCTGACAGATTCGGAATATTCGTAAACATACACGGGGCGGTGGCATGAACGGCCCCGATACTTCCACGTCAAAAGCAGAAATTCGATCAACACTGCAGACAAGTCGACGAGAATTTCGGTTCACATAATGCTTGCTTGGACACATATATGTGTGAGATGCTTCACAGGCAGTTCGCTCGACCGCCAGCGCTCGAACAGTTCGAACTCCGTGCCGAACACTGTTGATCTGCAAAGGAATTCAATTAGATGACGTACGAGCTACCAGCCGCGAAGGGCCCGGTGCGAGACGTAGCGTTACAGGGGGGCTATCTGATCGGATTCTCGGTTCAGGCACTCTTCGGCCTGTTCACGGCAATCCTCCGCAGACGACTCTCGTTGCACGAGACGGTTACTCAGACCCTGTTCATCGGCCGCGTCAGCACCGGCCCATCGTTGCTTCTCATGATTCCGATCGGTGTCTTCATCGCCGTGTCGGTCGGCGAACTGGCAGGCAGGATCGGCGCTGGTGGCTATTCCGGGGCAGTCGTGGCTTTCATCATCGTCGGTCAAGCCGCGGCATTGGTGTGCGCATTGATGATGGCCGGTGTCGCAGGATCGGCGATCTGCACGGATCTGGGTTCACGAAAGATCCGTGAAGAGATCGACGCGATGGAAGTGATGGGCATAGACGTGATCGAGCGCCTGGTCGCACCGAGATTGGTTGCAGCAGTGATCGTCTCCCTTGCACTGTGTTCGATGGTGACCTTCGGCGGTGTGATCGCGTGCTACCTGTACCACATCTACGTCCAGCATCTTCCCGCCGGAACGTTCATGGCAACGTTCAGTCAGTACGGTCGATCTTCCGACTTCGTCATGGCTTTGGTGAAGGCGGCAATCTTCGGCCTCGCTTCGACTTTGGTTGCCACCTTCAAAGGTCTGCATGCAAAGGGCGGCCCTCGCGGCGTTGCCGACGCAGTCAACGAAGCGGTCGTCATTGCGTTCGCGCTCGTCTTCATCGTCAACACGGTGTTGTCCGCGTTGTACACCGTGATCGTGCCGGCAGTCGGTGAATTCTGATGTCACTCGTCGATCTCCGGATCCGAGCGCGTCAGGCCGGCAGGCCGTTACGGACCGCAGGCGACGGCTTGGTATCGCTCGGTCAGCACGTCACCTTTTACATCCGCACCATCGCCTCGATACCTTTCGCTCTCACCAAGTACCGCAAACACGTGCTCGGACAGATCAGCGAAGTCAGCTTCGGAACGAACTCGCTGTTGTCCGGCGGCGGAACCATCGGCATCGTGTTCGCGATGTCTCTCGCCGCCGCGATGATGCTGGGTGTGGAGACACATCGCGGTCTCGAACTTGTCGGCATGACTTCGCTCTCGGGCATGCTGTCCGCGGTTGCCAACACACGCGAACTTGCACCTGTTGTCGTCGCTATCGCGTTGGCAGCCAAAGTCGGAACGGGTTTCACTGCCCAGATCGGGGCCATGCGTATCTCCGACGAGATCGACGCCCTGGACTCGATGGCGATCCGATCGATCCCGTTCCTCGCCGGTACGCGGGTGATCGCTGCCATGATCTGCGTCATCCCGATCTACATGATCGGACTCTTGGCCAGCTACCTCTCGACCCGACTGGTCGTCGTGTTCTTCAACGGCGCGTCGGCAGGTACTTACGACTACTTCTTCCATCTGGCGATCTCGCCGCAGGACCTCCTGTATTCGGGACTCAAGGCGGTGGTCTTCGCCGCCGTCGTCGCGCTCGTGCATTGCGCGTACGGCTACTACGCCTCGGGCGGACCGGCGGGTGTCGGTCAAGCTGCCGGCCGCGCGCTTCGGACCGCCATCCTTGCGATCGGAATCCTCGACGTGCTGATGACTTTCGGCCTGTGGGGCCTCGTCCCCCAGATCCCGGGAATGGGGATCTGAGCCGTGGACAGACTCACTACACGCACGAAGATCGTCTATGCACTGCGCGGCACCATCGCCATCGTGGTGGCCGTCGTGGCAGCAGTGACGATGGTGCTGCGCGGATCCGGAAACCTCGAGCAGAGCACCGACGTGTTCGTCGCGGTTCCGGCCACGGCGGGCCTGATCAGCGGCGAGGCACCGGTCCGGTACCACGGGGTCAACATCGGCCGAATCGGTGAAATCGAATCAGGAACAACAGAATCCGTTGTGCAACTACAGATACAGACTGACGATGCATCAAAGATTCCCGCCGACGTGATGGCTCGCGTCGTTCCACGTACGTTCTTCGGTGACATCTACATGCAACTCGTGGACGACCCGACGCGACAGGCCCGAACGACCCTCGCGGACGGTGACGAAATCCGCATGGACGACGGACCCGAGGCCGTCGCCCTCTACGACGTGTACACCAAGCTGGTCGGAGTCCTCACAGCGATGCAACCCGAGAAACTTCAAACGGCTCTGACCGCACTCGGCCAAGCTCTGGACGGAAACGGAGCCGAGATCGGTACCACGATAGACAATCTCAGCGCCGCTTCCGGTGCACTGGCTCCTGCCGCCCACCAATTCCTGCAATCCACTCCGGAATTCCGAACTGTCGTCGACGCACTGGACCGCGCGACCCCCGACATTCTCGATACCCTCGCCGCAGCCACATCCGTCTCGAACAACATGGTCGCCAACAGGGCGAACCTCGAGACCTCGATCGGCGCGGCGGCCGTATTCGCCGCGACCGTCGACGATTTCGTCGCGACGAACAACAGCAACATCATCACTGTGATCGATTCCGCCGGAAAGATACTCGCGACCACCGCCGCCAATCCCGACGGACTGCGTTCCACTCTCGCCAACGCCAGCACGTTCGGCGCCGCCGGAGCTCGGGTCTTCGCCACCGGAAAGTTCGACATCACAGCAGTCGCCACGTTCGCCGAACCGCTCCCCTACACGGGCGCCGATTGCCCGCAGTACGGAGACTCGCGCGGCGCGCAATGTTCCGGCGCCAACCTGACGCCAATGCAACCCGTCAGTGCCCCGGTCGCGGGCGGCGAAGCCGAGGCTGCCACGCTGCGATACCTCGAAGACCAACTGCAGGGCGGCTCGCCGGAGCAGTCGGACACCCCCAACCCGGCAACAACACTGATGTTGGGGCCGCTGGTCAGAGGTAACGAGGTGACCGTCCCGTGAAGGTCCGTCCTGGCCAGGTAATTCGGTTGTCACTCTTCTGCATCACCGGCGTCGCCTGCGCGTCGTTCGTGGTGAACACGTTGTCGGTTCCGGTTCGCGGAAGCACTGATTCGTACTCGTTCGAGTTCACCGACGTCGAAGGACTCAACCCGGGTAACCCTGTCACCATGTCGGGTGTGCGCGTCGGCCGCGTGGACTCGGTCGCGTTTGCCGACAACGGCGGCGGTACGAGCAAGGCGATCGTCGACGTCGAAATCGAATCACAGTATTCACTCGAGTCGGATGTCCGTGCCGCAGTTCGTTACGGCGACATGCTGGGTGCTCGATACCTGGCACTGACCCAGGATCACAGTGCGACAACGGTATCCGCACAACAGCTCGAACCAGGTGACACGATACCGCTGGCGCAGACAACTCCGCCGATCAACTTGACCGCACTGATGAACGGCTTCAAACCGTTGTTCGCCGCACTCGAGCCCGAGCAGGTGAACACCCTCACGCGGAGTTTTGTCGAAACCTTCAACGGTCAGGGCCAAGCAATGACCACACTTCTCGATCAGATCGCGGCCATGAGTTCCGGCCTGGTCGACCGTCAGGACGTCTTCGCGCAACTACTCACGAACATGAACACTCTGCTCACCTCCGTGGACGAGCGCCAACCCGAATTGGTCAGTCTGCTGGACGGTTTGAACAACCTGAGCACCGCCGTCGTCGGTCAGAACGATCAACTGGTCTCGCTCTTGGACCAGGGAAACCGCACTGTCTCGTCGTTGGCTCAGATCATGGCCGGGTCGAACGGCGCATTCGGTCAGACCGTGCAACAACTCGAAAGTGTCACCGGCAGTTGGATTGCGAGCACCGACGAGTTCAACAGGCTGGTCACCAACCTTCCCCAGTTCGCCGACGCCGCCAACCGTATCGGCAGCTACGGAAGTTTCATCAGCCTGTATCTGTGCAATTTCACTCTGAAGGCAGGCGACATGGAGGCCAACATCTTCGGTCCGACACATTCACCGGTGTGCTCATGATGTTCCTGGTCAAACTGATCGACGTGTTCGTCGGCATCATGCTCTTCCTGTTCAAAGGGGATCGCCGACGCAGCGGTAGCGGAACAGCTCTCGCGCTGGGTAGTCTCGGAATCTTCGTTCTGGTGGTGGGACTCGCCGCCGCACTGGGCATTCCGAAACTCTGGTACAACGTCCGCACGTCGGCATACACAGCCGAGTTCGCCAATGCCAGCGGGCTCTCCGACACAGACCCCGTCTATGTTGCCGGGGTTCCCGCGGGCCGAGTGGATTCGATCGATCTTGCCGGCGACCACGTGGTCGTCAACTTCCGCTTGGACAAGGATCAACCCTTGGGAAACCAAAGCACAGCGACTGTGAGACTCAAGACGGTCCTGGGCAAGCGCTACCTGGAGATCGTGCCGGCCGGCGTGGTCGACGACTCCGACGGGCGAGTCATTCCGCTTTCCCGCACTACGGTGCCGTACAGCCTCGACGACGTCAGCAGTGACGCCACCAATGCTGCCACGGGTGTCGACCTAGCGGCGATGGAGTCCATGATGAACACCCTTTCGCAGGTGATTCCCACGGATTCCGATCAGGTGGGCCGGGCTCTGGCCGGAATCAGCGGCGCCTCGGCTGCTTTCGCGCAGAATGGTGAGCAGATCGACCAGATTCTCAGCATGTCCCGCGAGCTGTCGGACATGGCTGCGGCACAAACCGATTCGATAGTCGGTACTGCGGCCAATGCTCAGACGATCGTTCGTACTCTTGCGATGCGCAAGGACGCCTTGACTCAACTGGTCGACAACCTGACAATCATCATCTCGAAGCTCTCGACCACCTTCGTCGATCGTCAGGAAGAGTTCGGGGCCATGACCGACAACCTGGTCGCGGTCACCACCACGCTGAAGAACAACGCAGATCAGATCGACCTGCTGCTGACTCGTCTTCCTTCCGCTCTGCGTTCGGTCACCGACTCCACCGGCACCGGTAATTGGACCGACGTCAACGCGCCGGCGGCCGTGATCCCGGACAACCTGCTCTGCGCGCTCGGCATCATGGAGGGCTGCAAGTGAACACACGAAAAGCTGTCACTGCCATGCTGGTCGTGACCCTGGCTATTGCACTCCCCGGTTGGTACATCTTCGGACGAACCGATCAGTCCAAGACCGTCTACGCCGATTTCAGCTACGTCGGCGGGATCTACGAGGGAAGCAAGGTCACCGTCCTCGGAGTCGGCGTCGGGACAGTCACGTCGGTGGAACCTCGCGGAACTTCTGTTCGAGTGGCGATGTCGATGCCCAACTCCGTCGATCTGCCCGCCGACGCTTCGGCCTATGTTCTCAATCCGTCGGTTATCAGCGATCGCCACATCGAACTCGGTCCGGCGTACACCGGCGGAGAGACGCTGAAAGACGGCGATCAGATTCCGATCGAACGGTCCCACTCCCCCATAGATTTCGACGGGTTGATGGGAAGCGTCAGCACTTTGGCCGACGCATTTGCCGGGGACGGAGGCAATCTCGGTGATCTCGTGAGCCGCGGCGCCGCCGGATGGCAGGGCCAAGGCGATCAATTCAATACCGCAATTCGCAACCTCAGCACGGCAACCGGAGTTGTCGGCGCACGGTCGGAAGACATCGGTGCCCTCGTCGACAATCTCAACACGTTGATGAATGCTCTCGACGCGCGGCAGGTCAGCCTGGACGAACTTGTCGGTGACCTCGGCGTATTGGGTGATCAGTGGGCGGGCCAGAACATGGACATCTCACAGCCTCTGCAGGATCTGCAGGTCGTCTTCGACCAGTTGAACAGTTTCATGACAACTCACGGCGACGATGTCGGCGCAATAGCCGACAACGTGCGAGTTCTCGGTGACACTCTGGCTTCCAAACAACCTGGCCTCGCCGAGTTCATGGACCTGGTGCCGTTGATGATGCAGAACCTCTCCCAAACTATCGGCCCTGATCAGCGCGGGCGCATCCGGCTCAACGTCTCGACTGCATTGACTCAGTTCGCGGTTGCAAAACCGTTGTGCGACACCTACAAGTTGCCGATCTGCACCGGTGCCGGGTTCACGAATCCGATTTCCTTCCCCCTCAGTACTTCTGATCCGCTCGGCATCGCCTCCGCGATTTCCGGCGGAGCCGTCCCCGGAGGTGGCAATTGACGCGGCACTCGGTTCGAATAGTCGCCGGTGCCACGATCATCGGTGTGGGTTGTGCGGCCGTGTTCGCCTTCGGCGGCTGTAGCGCAGGCATTCAGGACCTTCCGCTGGGTCGTTCGGCCGACGGTGACGCGTACAACGTGGCGCTACAGTTGGCCGGCGCCGACGGTCTGGTGCTGGGAGCAGACGTCCGCAGCGGCCAGAAAGTCATCGGTCGAGTATCCGCGCTGTCAGCCGACGTCGTCGGAGCCGACGTGACGCTGAGTCTGGACGCCGCGACGCAGTTGCCGGACAATGTCGAAGCATCCGTCGAACTCCCGTCCGCACTGGGAAACCCTTTCATCAGACTTCGGGTGCCGGAAGTTCCGTCCGGCTCCACGCTCAGCGACGGCGACACGATTCCGGAGTCTCGCACCGAGATCGGTCCGCAGGTCGAAAGTGCACTTGCCACCCTCGGCACGGTTCTGACCGGAAGCGGTATCGATCAACTCGACACCGTTGTACGCGAACTGAACACCGCGTTTTCCGGGCGCTCGGGTGAAGTTCGTTCTCTGACCGAGACCCTCACTTCGCTGATGGCAGAGGCAAGCAGTCACCGCAGCGAGTTCGACGAGGCCGTCGACCTCGCTGCCCGGGTCTCCTCCCAACTGGCTGGGCAACGGGTAGTTGTCGACAACTACCTCGATTCCGTTCCACAGGTGGTGTCGATTCTCGTCGGACAGAAGGATCAGATTGCGAGCCTGTTGAACTCGACCGTTCAGCTCGCCACCAACGCAAACACCATCCTCGATTCCTCACCCAACGGGCTCGACGCGATGCTGCACGATGCGTCGACCGTTGTGGGAACTCTGGATTCGTTCAATTCGGAGATCGGCCAGACACTGGCGAACATGAACGGGTTGCTCGAAAACTTCACCAGGGCAGTCCAAGGTGACTACCTCGTGTTCGACGGCGCTCTGGATATTCCGGGAACGATCGACAAACTGTGGAGCGGCGGTATGGCAGGTCAATCGATCGCGCCGGCGGGAACTCTCACCGATCTACTTCAGGGAGGTCCACGTTGAGTCGCCTTGCGCTTGTTCAACTCGTCCTGTTCGCTCTGATCGCCGCTGTAGTCATCCCTTTCGGAATCGTCTACGTGGTCGGCCCTCAGGGTTTCGGTGGCCAAATCCGGCTGCACGCCAACATGTCCGACGCCTTCGGACTTACCAAGGGCACGGTCGTCACGTATCGCGGAGTGCAGGTGGGGAAGGTGAGCGAAGTCGAACTCGACGCAGGCACCCGCTCGGCTCGGGTGGAACTCTCACTCAACGACAACACGGAGATACCCACCGACAGCGTCGCCAAGGTGACGATGGGTACAGCCGCCGGAATCCAGAACGTCGACATCTACCCCACCACGGATCACGGCCCCTATCTCCGAGATGGCGACGAGATCGCCATGCCCGCGGATCAGCAGCCGGTGCAGATGAGCCAGTTGATGCTTCAGGCGTCCGGTGTCCTGGAAGGGATTGATCCACAAGCGATCAGCGACATCGGGACCGAATTGGGGAAATCGTTCAACGGGCTCGGCCCGAGCTTGGCGACGATGATCGACAACGGTGGGACCATGTCGGCGCAGTTGAACGACCAGTCGGCCGAACTCGCCGCGCTGCTGTCGCGAACCTCCACGTTGGTGGACTCCATGGCGACACAATCGGATTCGTTTGTCCGAGGAATGGCGGCTGCCAAGAACTTCACCGAACAACTCGAATCCAACGCTCCGGTGCTGATCTACCTCACCGATCATTCGCCCGCCGCCCTGAACAGCGCTCAACAGTTGTTCGACAAGTACCACAACACTTTCGGAGCGGTCCTGGCCAATCTCGTCACTGTCGCACCGATCATCTCCGACCGCACGGACGCCCTGGAAACCGGACTGGTCACGATCCCCGAAGGACTTGCCAAACTGGCATCCATCGTCAAAGGCGATCGCGCCGATTTCGCGTTGGTTGCCACGCAAGGGCCGGTGTGCAACTACGACACTCCCAGGCGAGAGGTAGGCGATCTCTCCCCCACCAGTCCGAGTCTGGCGATGTACTGTCCCCCCGCCGACGACCTCGTCCAACGCGGAGCACAGAATGCTCCCCGCCCGAACGACCTCGGATTGCAGAACTCGACGGTCCCTGGCACGCCGATCGGACCGCCCGTCGTCCCAGATCCGATTCTGATTCCGACCGGAGTCGACGCCCTGAACTACTGGAGATTGATGTTGGAAGGACTGGGAAATGGCACACGGTGACAACGCACTACTCGACGAGGCAGAAGCCGAGGTGGCCGAACATCCGACTTCTCCGTCGCTACTTCGCCGCCTGAAGGAGCCACGCAACGCACTGATCTCACTAATGGCGGTAGCGCTGGTCGCAGCATTGGTGGTTCTCGGATTCCAGATGTACTCGGCGAATCAGGAAGACACGCTGCGGCAGGAAGCGCTGGACACCGCGAGGGAGTACTCGACCATCATGTCCTCCTTCGACTATCAGAACCTCGATGCCAACAAGGACACCATCGCGTCGATGTCGACCGACGAATTTGCCGGCACCTACCGAACCATGGTCGATTCACTGCGCGAGGTTGTCGCTGGAGGCCAAGGTCAGGCGAGCGCGACAGCGACAGACGTCGGCATCGACACGCTCGAAGATTCGTCGGCCGAAGTACTCGTGTTCGTCGACCAGCAGGCCAAGAACGTTGCTGCGCCAGAAGGTAATACACAGAAGTACCGGATGGTCATATCCCTGGTCCGCTCGGACGACCGGTGGCTCGTGAGCAACGTCGAGACCAAGTAACTCACCCCTCACGGAGGAAGATCGATGCCCACTCACTACCTGGATTCGGAAAAGTCCGAGTCGTCTCTTCGAACCGATCGGACACGCATCACCGTCACGGCCGAGCGTAGGCGGTGGGCACGTAAACCCGCACACATCACCGACGCACTCGATTTCTGGTCGTTCGCCGGAGCCGCTGCCAACGTCATCCTGCAACTCGGTTGGCCCGAGGTGGCATACGGCGTCATGGAGAGCAAGGTCGAATCGGGTGCTCTGACAGTGCATCCGTGGAAGCGCGCACGAACCACGACGCAGTACCTGACGGTCGCGATCCTGGGTAACGAGGAAGAGCGAAAGGCTTACCGCGAGGCCGTGAACTCGGTGCACCGACATGTGAAGTCGGATTCAAACAGCCCGGTCAAGTACAACGCCTTCAATCGCGAACTCCAATTATGGGTTGCTGCATGCCTGTTCATCGGTTTCGAAGACAGTCATCAGTTGCTGCACGGCAAGATGTCCGAAGAACAGGCGGAATCGTTCTATCAGTCCGCATCAACGTTGGGAACGACGCTGCAGGTCACCGAAGAGATGTGGCCGGCCACCCGCGCCGACTTCGAGCGCTACTGGAACCTCGGTTGTGAACGCGTCGTCATCGACGAACGCACCAAGCAGTATCTGGTCGACCTCGTCAACCTTCGAATGATCGCGTGGCCGATACGCCTGGTGTTCCGAAACTTGCTGCGGTTCCTGACGGTCGGATTCCTACCACCGATCTACCGCGACCAACTCGACCTCGAATGGACCGAAGACGATCGCCGCCGATTCGAACACCTCTTCATTTTCGTGTCGTTCGTCAACAGGTTCATCCCACGCTCCATCCGTCAGGCCGGCAACACCATTCAGATGCGCGACATTCGCCGTCGGATCAAGGCGAGCAAGAATCTCGTTTGAGCCCAGGACCGGCAGCGCGATGATCGTTTCAATTCTGCTGCGCTGCAGGTAAATCGGGTCGGTCGGTCGACAACCGATCACGGCTGGACAGGGGTTCCAGAGCGACTGAAATCGGGTCGAAAAGCCGACAAACCGGGCCGATCGAGCGACACATTCGCCGCGCAGCGACGCCGTCGAGGCGCTTTTGAAGTGACTTGCATCACACTTTATCTCGTTTATGTAACGCCATGAGAGGTGGCGTATCGCAACGCGACCTGGGAAAACACTCTTTGATGCATTTCTGTTGCACAAACATGTGTCGACACGCCGACCCGTGACCAATCCGTAATCATCTCTTATGGTTGGTGACAGCCCGATCAACCGGGCATTACCGAATCGCCACCGCCCGTCCCACCCCGCGGTTCGGACTCGACAACATTCCTAGTGGTGGGAGCGGAGCTGAGACGGTCACCGTCCTCCGTCGGCGGGACTCGAGAGGATTTACAAAAAATGACCAAGACCACCGTTACCCGTGCCCTTGCCTCTGTCGCCGCAGCCGGAGCTCTCGCAGCCGGAGCCGTCGGACTGACCGCCGGCACCGCATCTGCAGCCACCCACGACTGGTCGGGTGTCGCAGAATGCGAATCTTCGGGCAACTGGGCTGCGAACACCGGAAACGGCTACTACGGCGGACTCCAGTTCAGCCAGAGCACGTGGGAAGCCTACGGCGGAGCGGGCAGTGCCGCCAACGCCAGCCAGGCAGAACAGGTCCGCGTCGCGGAAAACGTCCTCGCCGGTCAGGGCGCCGGCGCGTGGCCGGTCTGCGGACAGTACCTCCGCTGATTCCAGCTCACGTAATGCGTCACTGCCCGGTGTTCGTCGAATTCTCGACGAACACCGGGCAGTGTCTTTCAACCGACAGTTATCTTCCGCTGCCACTGCTGTTGAAAGAAGTTACGTCAGTGCGTGATCCATCAGGATGCCGCGGCGCGAGCGAGGTGTACCGGCTGGCCTTACTGTCACCCATCAACCTACGAAGCCGCATCCACCATCGTTGGAGCATCCGTCGGACCCGGCTACCCGAAGTGACCGGCGCCGCCGTAGACGCGTACGGGATGGGTTCCTTGCGCACATAGTGCTCCATAACCCCAGCTTAGCCCTCTTTCGATGCCCAAAGGCTCGATTGCAACCACTGCCTCGCAGCCCTTACAACGACCGAACAAACCGTTCCGGCGAACTCGGTGGCCCATCCTTGACCAGGCGGGCGAAGCGGTCGGGTAAATCTCGTGGCCCGAACACTTCTCGACCTTCGTGTGACAGAAGGCGGTCAACGCTCCACCACTCGAAGTGCTCGACAAACTCGGCGGCAAGCGCTTCGCGCCCCCAACGACCCACAGGGCTCGAATGCAGCCTCCACCGGCACGAGGAAGTAGTCGTTGATCGCACCGTCCCAACCCGGCAATACTGTCGGATCACGGATCTCCTCATGCCACACGTGGGTGGCGGCGCCGTAGTCGCGCAAGCCGATCTCCTCGTCCAGTTCGCGCGCGAGCGCCTCGGACGGGATTTCGTCTCCTTCCAAGCCTCCGCCCGGAGGACACCAGACCGTCAGCCCGCCCCCGGGTGCGATGAAATCGATAGAGCAGAAGACGGGACTGGTCGTCAACGACCAACCCCCTGGCCGAATGCCTCAGATGCATGAGTGCCACTGTAAGGCGGCAGGTCAGGCCATAACGGCCAACTCCGGCAACCCTGCAACCACAACCGCAAGGTTGTAGCCGGACATCCGCAGTTCTCCGTTGTCCCCGGTCCTCGCGTACTCCGCATGCCCGAAAGCCCGCTCGTGTTTGACCCCGTCCGGGGTGACTCCTTCAGCCGTGGACAACCGATGAAACTCGGTGCGCGTCGGATCGCCGCCGAAACGACCGAACCCCGCGATGCTGTCGCCTTCCGCTTTCATGACGTAGACGTGGCGGTCGGCGATACCGAGGTCCGATTCCACCTTGGCCCGCACGCCGGGTGAACCGTAGAACACCACGTCGTCGACTGCTGCGCTTGCTCCGCGCTGCAGCGCAAGAGATGTCGCGAGCGATCCGTAGGAATGGCCCAGCGCTGTGATGTGGACGCGGTCGTTGACCGACGCAGCACGAAGGCCGTGAAAGAAGCTGCCCAATGCGTCGGCGGCTATGCCTGCTTTGGACGATCGACTGACGTCGAAGCTGGCCCGACCGATGTCGAACTTTCCAGGCCCGATCACCTGTGGCGCGTCGTATCCGATCCAGGCGATGGTGGCCACGCTTTCCCTTCGGCCGGCCAGTTCGAGTTGGCGCATCGCCTCGGCTCGCAATCGTGTTGCCTCGCTGACCATTCCGCGCATCGAGTCCTTGACGTTGGTGTTCAATCCAGGAATCGTCACGGAGATGTGATCCGCGGTGTCCGGATCACCGATCGCAATTGCGGCGAAGCCTCGTTCACCCGAGCGCATGTCCATCAGCAGCAATCGTCGACAAGGTTCGGCATGGAACAACTCGTCGAGCGCGTCCAAATCCTCGAGTTTACGTTCGGCGTACCACTGGCCGGCCCCGGTGTTGCTCAGTCTGCCGCCGAAGAACTCTCGGTGAAGTTCTTGCGAGATTCGCACCGAATCATCTTGCAGCCGTGCTCGTTCCGATTGAATCCGATCGAGATTGGCAGGACTGCGAACCGCTGCAGGAATTCCGTCGAGGTTGGCGATCAGATCGGGTGCATGGCGCAACATCTGACGCTGCCGATCAGGGCTGAACGCTCGCCACTCCTCCCCCACGCGCACAGCTTTGTCACGGAGGTCGGTGCCGACCTGGGACCGCAGCGACAACGCATGATGAAGATCCGCGCTGACGAGCAATGCCTCACCGATCAGTTCTCGCACTGCAACCTCGAGCAACTGGGCGTGCACGTGGAGCGGGTGACCGTCGGCGATGGGCGCAACGGCAGAGACGGTTCCGTCCTGACGAATATGCAAGTCGTCGGCGACGGCTTCTTTGCGCAGAGTGGTCAGTCGTCGACGGATGTCGCGGACGCGGTGAGCGACCAGAACGCCTTCCAACCCAGCGGACAGCTGATCCAAGGCTTCGACGTCCCATACGTCGATATCTGTGAGATCCACTCGGGTCAGGACGAACGAGCAGCGATCCGAGCCTGTACTTCCGGGCGACGCAACGGCGGGACGGTCTGCGGCGGCTGCCTACGAGGCGGCAGGGCGCTGAGCAGGCGTGTCGTCGTTTCGGTTACCTCACGCACCGCTTGCTCGAAGGCGTCTCGATTGGCGTCGGACACCTTGGCTATCCCGCTCACCTTACGTACGTATTGGCGAGAGGCTGCCTCGATCTCCTCCGGCGTAGCTGCGGGCTCGAGTCCACGAAGTTCAGTGATGTTTCGGCACATAATTCGACGATAACCCTGCTCACCGACGCCGTCACGGTTCGATACATCAATGTATCCAAACTGCCACGCAGATTCGGGCATCACGGTAGTTTCAGTGAAATTCCCCCAGTGACTGGAAGTAGCCACTAACTCATGGACTCTGCACTCACCTCCGTCGGCCTACCCGCCGCACTCGCCATCATCATGTTCGGCCTCGGGCTTTCCTTGACGGTCGGAGATTTTGCCCGCGTGGCAAAAGCGCCGAAAGCCGTCTCGATTGCCCTGATCTGTCAGTTGTTGTTGCTCCCGGCTGCGGCCTTCGGCCTGGTCACGTTGTTCGACCTCGACCCTCTGCTCGCCGTCGGCATGATGCTTCTCGCCGCATCACCGGGCGGGACGACGGCAAACCTGTTCAGCCATCTGTTCCGCGGCGATGTTGCTCTCAATGTGACACTGACTGCGGTCAATTCGGTGATTGCGGTGGTGACCCTTCCGCTGATCACCAACTTCGCGCTGGGGTACTTCGAACCCGAAGACGCGGACGGCACCCTCGGACTGCAGTTCACAAAGGTACTTCAGGTCTTTGCCGTCGTACTGATTCCTGTCGCCCTCGGAATGTGGGTTCGATTGCGCTCGAGCGCCTTTGCCGAGCGCATGGACAAGCCCGTCCGCATCGGATCTGCGGTGGTTCTGGCACTGGTGATCGTCGGAACGGTTGTATCCGAACGCGAGAACATCGCGGACTATCTCGTCGACATCGGCGCCGTCGCTGCGTTGTTCTGTCTGCTGAGCCTTTCGATCGGTTACGTCGTTCCCCGGATATTCGGCATCGAGGACCGACAAGCCATCGCCAGTTCCATGGAAATCGGCATCCACAACAGCACGCTGGCGATCACCATCGCCGTCAGTCTTCTCGACAATGTGCAATTGGCAGTACCGGCGGCGGTGTACGGCGTTCTGATGTTCCCGCTCGCCGCGGCCTTCGGCGCCACTATTACCCGCAAGTCACGGACAATGGCCGAAATCGACTAAGATAAGGCGGTTTTCGATATAGGTGATCTGGTATCGCCGACCCTACGATCGATACGGACTCAGACCGAAGGGTATCGAAAAATGCTGACCACCACACCTACCGTGCCGGACGAACGCGCCTGGCAAGAACTAGTCGACGCACTGACCCGTCGCCAATTCGGCATCGGAGCCGGGCTGGCAGCAGTAGCAACAATTCTGTCGTCCTGCAGTTCCAGCGATGGTTCAAATGCCCCTGATGATGCTCAAATGCGCACCGTCACCACGCCGTTGGGAACTTACGACATACCGACCAACCCCAAGCGGGTCTTGGCCGTCGACGCCCGAACCGACCTCGAGCTCGCCATTGCCCTCGAACTACCGGTCTTCGGATACAACATCTCACCCGCCACCGAGTGGGTTCCCATCGACGGCTCGGCCGAATACCTCAGCGACAAGCCCAATCTGGAGCAGATCCTCGGACTCGCACCCGATCTCATCATCTGCGTCAACGCCGACAACGAGTACTGGCCCGCTGCAAAGCTTCAAGCCATCGCTCCTGTCCTGACGACCGAATCGAAGCAAACGTGGCGGGAGAACCTAACCCGCCTCTCCGATTGGTTGGGTCGAACACCCACCATGGATCGCCTGAACACCGACTACGACGCTCTGATCACCGACATTCGCTCTCGACACGCTTCGGCGATCGCGGGAAAGACCGTCGCAAGCTTGTCCTACAGTCCGGACAAGGCCACGATCTACATCGACAGCCTTCCCGTGTCGGAGGAAACTGGCAAGAAGAATCGCCAACCCACCGACATGACGCTCGCCGACATCGGCGGAAGAACTTTGAACACAACCGGTTTCGACAATCAGGGACGGCTGAGCATCGAGGAGATGGATCGCCTTCGCGATTGCGACGCGTTCATGGTTTCCGTCACCGACAGCAGCGACACCACCTTCGATCAGCTCTCGGACAACAAGTTGTGGCAACGACTTCCAGCCGTGCAGTCCGGGAACGTCACCGTTCTGCACGGCAGTACGTACTACGGATCCATCTACACCAACACGTACGTCGCCAAAGGCTGGGACGAACTCTATTCGACGCTCGACTAGTCGGACTTGTTCGTAGAGATGCCGGCTGCTCCCGAGCGGTCGGCATTTCACGTTTCGAGGTCGATACCCAATGCTCCGGAGAGGGTCCGCAGACAGATCACTCTCAACTCTTCCTGCGGTATCGAAGGTTGATCGAGCCAGTCGAGGCAGACGGCCCGGACGAAAGCGATCCATCCCCGCACTGCGACGGCAGCGATCTGTCTTTTTTCGCCCTCGAATTCCAGTGCGTCGAGGATTCGAATCTGCTGCTGTTCGAGTTCCCGTTCGACGATCGCTCGGATGCCGGCCTCGGCTGAGAGCGTGCCCACGTTGATGGCGCGCACTCCCCTGCTGTGCGACTTCACGTACGCGAAGTACGCATCCAACCCGGCTGCCACTTGTTCGCGCACCGGCAGCGACGCGTCGGGTGCGGTCACCTCGAGCAGGTGCTGCGATTCGCGCTCGACGATTGCGGCGAAGAAGTCTCGCTTGGTCGGAAAATAGTGGTACATCAACCCTCGCGAGACGCCCGCAATCTCGGCAACCTCTTCGATCCACACGTCCTCGTACGAGCGGTCGGCAAAAAGTTGCGCGCCGATGTCGAGCAACTGCGTGCGCCGCTGCTCTCGGTCCAGGCGTTTTCGTGGTGCAACCATAGGCAAGTCAGATTACTACTTGACACCGATTCAGTAAGGCGTACTTTGCGTACTAGACACCAATTCAGTAAGCGATCTCACCCGGGGGACACATCATGAGCGTCGACACCACTCCAGAGGCGACGACCGATGCTCGGATCCCGCATCCGGCGTGGCGCCTGCCAGTTCTCGGCGACGTCCTCGGGATCAACATCCGGACGCCTCTGCAGAACTCCGTGAGCATCGGCCGAGAACTCGGGCCGATCTTCGAAAGAAACGTCCTGGGCAATCGCTTCGTCTTCGCCTCGGGCGCGGACATGGTGGCAGAACTGTCCGACGAGTCCCGGTTCGCGAAACACCTCGCACCCGGGGTCAAAGCGCTACGCGGAATCGGCGGCGACGGACTGTTCACGGCGTACAACCACGAGCCCAACTGGGGCAAGGCGCACAATCTCCTGGCACCGGCGTTCAGCCAGACTGCGATGCGCTCGTACCACCGCACCATGCTCGACGTGGCCGGCGAGTTGGTCGACCACTGGGACAGTCGTGAAAGTGACTCCCCCGTCGACGTCTCCGCTGACATGACCAAGCTGACACTGGAGACCATCGGACGCACTGGATTCAGCTACTCGTTCGACTCTTTCGAACGTGAAGAGCAGCATCCGTTCGTCAAGGCGATGGTCGGCGCACTCTCCCATTCACAACGCACGACGTTCCTGAAGTCGACCGCCCTCGGGCGAGTGCTCGCTCGTCGCGCTGATCAACGTGACGAGGTCCGCAAGGCGTACATGGCCGAGGTTGTGGACGAAGTGATCCGTGCCCGGCGGACAAGTACCGAACCGGGGCCTGAAGATCTCCTCGAACTGATGCTGCGGGCGGCACGCGAAAACGATCCCAACCGTATCGACGAACTGAACATCCGCCACCAGGTCGTGACCTTCCTTGTCGCCGGACACGAAACCACCTCCGGCGCATTGTCGTTCGCGCTCTACTACCTCTCGCAAAACCCTGAGGTGCTGGCCAAGGCTCGAGCCGAGGTCGACAAGGTGTGGGAGGGTGAGGAACCCGCCTTCGAGAAGATCGCGAAACTTCGATATGTGCGACGCGTCCTCGACGAATCGTTGCGTCTGTGGCCGACCGCTCCCGCCTACGGCCGCGCGGCACTCGAAGACACCACGCTCGTCGGCAAGTATCCGATGAAGAAGGGTGATTGGATGCTCGTCCTCATCCCCTCACTTCATCGCGATCCGGTGTGGGGCAACGATCCCGAGGCGTTCGATCCGGATCGATTCTTGCCCGCCAACATCAAAGCCAGGCCGGCGCACGTGTACAAACCCTTCGGGACCGGTGAACGTGCCTGCATCGGAAGACAATTCGCCATTCACGAAGCGGTCCTCGTATTGGGCACCATCTTGCAGAAATATACGATCGAAGCTGATCCGGCTTACGAGTTGAAGGTAGCCGAACGGCTCACCCTGATGCCCGAAGGCTTCAACTTGACGGTCCGCCGACGCTGACCTCGGAAAACTGCGCCGAGTAAGTCGGTTGAACAGTCCCGAATGCGGTAATCCCAGTTGGCAGCAGCAAGCACCGGCGCACTCTGGGAGTTCACATGGCAAAGAGGCCTGCAGTTGGAATCGTTCTACTCTCGGCGGCATTGGCCACGGGAGCGTGCTCGGCAAGCGTCGGGACGCCGCAAGTGGACAAGTCCGAAGTCGCAAGTCAGATCTCCACTCAACTCGCGGAGAAGATCGGCGAGCCACCCGACGACGTGACGTGTCCGGAGAACCTCGACGCCGAAGTCGGCGCATCGATCACGTGCATCCTGACCGAGCAGGGCACCGAATACGACGTCACAGCTACCGTGACCAGCGTTGACGGTGAAAGTGCGAACTTCGATATCAAGGTCGCGGATGTGCCGAACAACTAACTGCTGTGCGCCTTTATTAACCGCCCGCGGTTAATAAAGGCGCACAGCAAGGCGTCAGAGCCGCTCGATAATCGTCGCGTTCGCGGTGCCGCCACCTTCACAGATGGTCAGCAGGCCGTAACGACCGCCGGTGCGCTCGAGTTCGTTGAGCAGCGTCGCCATCAGCTTGGTACCGGTCGCGCCGAGCGGGTGGCCGAGTGCGATCGCGCCGCCGTTGACGTTGACCTTGGCCGGATCTGCGCCGATTTCCTTGATCCAGGCCAGGACGACCGGGGCAAAAGCTTCGTTGATCTCGACGAGGTCGATGTCCTCGATGCTCAGACCGGCCTTCGCGAGAGCATGCTTCGTGGTCGGGATCGGCGCGCTGAGCATGAAGATCGGGTCGTCGCCGCGAGCGCTGAGATGATGAATCCGGGCGCGGGGCTTGAGGTTGTACTTCTCCACCGCTTCCGCCGACGCCAGCAGCAGCGCACTCGCGCCGTCGGAGATCTGGCTTGCCACCGCTGCGGTCATGCGACCGTCTTCGACGAGAACCTTGAGCGTCGCCATCTTTTCGAGGCTGGTCTCGCGGGGTCCTTCGTCGACGGTCGCGTCACCCATGGCGACGATCTCGTTGTCGAAACGACCCGCGGCGATTGCAGCCTTGGCGCGCTCATGGCTCTGCAGTGCCCACTTCTCGAGCTCTTCGCGGCTGATGTCCCACTTCTCGGCGATCATTTCGGCGCCCTTGAACTGCGAGACTTCCTGGTCACCGTAACGCTCGGTCCAACCGACCGAACCCGAAGTCGGCGTGTCGAATCCGTACTGTTGACCGACGATCATCGCTGCCGAGATCGGAATCTGGCTCATGTTCTGAACGCCGCCGGCAACGATCAGATCCGCGGTGCCCGACAGGATGGCCTGAGCACCGAAGTGCACTGCCTGCTGGCTCGAACCACACTGACGGTCGACCGTCACACCGGGTACGTGCTCCGGGAATCCCGCTGCGAGCCAGGACATGCGGGCGATGTTGCCGGCCTGGCCGCCGATGGCGTCGACGCAACCGAAGATCACGTCGTCGACGTCACTGGGATCGATACCGGTGCGCTCGACCAGTGCCTTGACGACGTGCGCACCGAGATCGATGGGGTGCACGCCGGACAGCGCGCCGCCCCTCTTGCCGATCGGTGTTCGAATGGCGTCGACGATGTAAACCTCGGACATAGCGTTAGCTCCTAGTTTCGTTGTGCAGCAATAGTTCTTGAAGTTGATTCAGCAATAGCGTCTGAAGTTGTTGCCGGATCGGATAGCCCGTCGAGCACGATCGCGAGATATTGAGCCGCGACGGCGTGAGCCGAGAGGGATCCACCCGGGCGGTACCAGCGAACCGCGACCCACACGGTGTCGCGCATGAAGCGGAAGACCAATTCGACGTCGATGTCGGACCGGAAGGTCCCGTCCGCGACGCCGGCTTCGAGGACGCCGACCCACAGGTCCCGGAACTCGGTGTTGCGCTCGGCCAGGTAAGCGAAGCGCTCGTTCCCGACGAGGTGCTTGACCTCGTCCTGGTAGATCGCAACAGCCGAATGTGAGGCGTCGATGGCCTCGTACGAAGTCACGACCAGAGCTTCGAGCGTCGCGCGACTGTCCAACCCCGCCGCGACGATCTCGCGGTATTTTCCGAAGAGTTCGTCGAGGAACTGGTGCAGGATCTCGTCGACCATCGACTCCTTGGAATCGAAATGGTGATACAAACTGCCGGAGAGGATCCCGGCGGCGTCGGCGATATCGCGGACCGTCGTCGCGCGCACTCCGCGATCGGCGAACAGCCCGGCCGCGATCTCGAGCAGTTCGTCGCGGCGCCCTGACTTGCCGGTTGATTCGTCGGAATTTCGAGGTGGCGTCATGTATTCAATCCTATCCAGGGCCCTCCCCTGTGCGCGGTCAGCGAGTCCAGGGACTCCTTAACCGCGCACGGGGACGCTAGGCCCTCTGCGAAGAAACGGAGACGATCTCGCCGGTCATGTAGGTGGAGTAATCGCTGGCGAGCATCGCGATGACCGTTGCAATCTCCCAGACCTCCGCGGCGCGGCCGTAGGCCTCACCGGAAGCCAACTGGTCGAGCAGTTCCTCGCTGGTGACCTTCGCCAGAAACGCATGACGCGCAATGGAGGGCGAGACCGCGTTGATCCGGACTCCGTACTCCGCTGCTTCGATGGCGCTGCACCGAGTCAGTGCCATGACGCCGGCCTTGGCTGCGGCGTAGTGCGCCTGAGAATGCTGCGCCCGCCAACCCAGAACGGACGCGTTGTTCACCAGAACACCGCCGTGCGGAACGCTCTTGAAGTACCGCAGCGCGGCGCGCGTCGAACGGAAGGTGCTGTTGAGGGTGATGTCGAGAACGCGATCCCACTGATCGTCCGTCATGTCGACGACGGGAGTCTCACCGCCCAGGCCTGCGTTGTTGACGACGATGTCGATACGCCCCAGCTTCTCGGCCGCGCCGACGAACAGCGCGTCGACCTGCTCGGTGCTGGACACGTCGCAGATGATCGACTCGACCTGCTGACCGGGGAATTCGGCCTTCAGCTTCTCCACCGTCTCCCCGAGCCGGCGCTCGTGGAAGTCGGAGACGAGAACATCGCCGCCCTCGAGAAGCACCCGGCGTGCAGTCGAGAAGCCGATGCCGGTTCCGGCTGCGGCGGTGATGATCGCCTTCTTGCCCGCGAGCAGTCCGTGGCCCGGGGTTTCCTCCGGCGCAACGGAAAGCGGGGACGCGGCTTTGGTGTCAGACATTAACGAGCCTCTCGGGGAAGACCGAGCACGCGCTCGGAAATGATGTTTCGCTGAATTTCGTTGGAGCCGCCGTAAATCGTGTCGGCGCGGGTGAAGAGGAAGAGGCGCTGCCACTCGTCGAGCTCGAGATGCTCGGGATCGGTGATGTCCGAGGCATTGCCTTCGGAATCGGCCCACGGTGCAACCAACGACGACGCACCTTGCACGTCCATCGCCAGCTGTCCCAGATCACGATGCCAGTTGGCCCACAACAGTTTTGCGACGGACGCCTCTCCGCCACCGGTTCCGGCGTCGACCGCGTCGAGAGTACGCATCGCGTGGGCGCGCATCACGCGCAGTCCGACCCACGCGCGGGCAATCTTTTCGCGGATGTGCGGATCCTGTTCACTGCCATTGGCTTTCGCCAGGTCGACGACGCCTTGGAGCTCGCGGGCAAATCCGATCTGCTGTCCGAGCGTGGACACACCGCGCTCGAAGGTGAGCAGCCCCATCGCGATCTTCCAGCCCTCGCCGGGTTCCCCGACCACGAGATCGGCGTCGGTGACGGCGTCGTCGAAGAAGACCTCGTTGAACTCCGATGTGCCGGTGAGCTGCTGAATGGGCCGAACTGTCACACCGGGCTGATCCAACGGGACCAGCAGGAAGCTCAACCCCTGGTGACGCTTGGAGCCCACCTCGGTGCGGCAGACCACGAAGCACCACTGCGCGACGTGAGCGAGTGAGGTCCACACCTTCTGGCCGTTGATGATCCACTTGCCGTCTTCGAGGCGCGCGGTGGTGGAGACGTTCGCGAGGTCGGAACCGGCGCCGGGCTCGGAGTAGCCCTGCGACCACAGTTCGCTGACCGTGTTGATGCCAGGAAGGAATCGGCGCTTCTGCTCGTCGGTGCCGTACGCGATCAGCGTCGGGCCGAGCAGCTCTTCACCGATGTGGCTGACGCGAGCGGGCGCACCGGCCTTCGCGTACTCCTGATGGAAGATGACCTGCTGGGAGATGCTTGCTCCCCGCCCGCCGAACTCCTTCGGCCACCCGAGGCACGTCCACCCCGACGCTGCGAGGTGCTTGTCCCACTCGAGTCGTTGCTCGAAGAACTCGTGCTCACTGCCGGGGCCGCCCTTACCCTTGAGCTGGGCGAATTTGCCCGTCAAGTTCTCGGCCAACCACTGCGCGACCGTGGCCGCAAACTCGTCGTCCGTCATCTGCCCGTCCGGGCTCTCGCTCTGGTCCACATATGTAAGATAACCTACCAAGCACTTGCTAGGTAGCGTGTCAGGTAGGAGTCCAGTGACCGAACAACCGAGAACCATCCCATCAGCCCTCATCCGGGCCGCCGAGGAGTTCGGTGAGCGCGCGGCTATCGCCGATGGCGACACCCGACTGACCTTCGCACAGCTACATCAGCGCGTCCGCGATTTCGCCGGCGCACTGATCAACCGCGGGGTGAAGGCAGGCGACCGCGTCGTCATCTGGTCGCCCAACACGTACCACTGGGTGATCGCCCTGCTCGGCGCTCAGTACGCCGGAGCAGCCATCATCCCGATCAACACCCGATACACCGGCACGGAAGCGCTCGACATCATCGAGCGCGTCGACGCAGCTGCCCTGGTGGTCGTCGGCACGTTCCTCAAGACCGATCGGTACCAGCAGTTGCTCGACGCCAACCCGGACCTGTCGATCCCCACCGTCATCCAGGTACCGATCGACGGGAACGACGACCGTGACGGCGTCATCGAGTTCGAGGACTTCCTCGCGCTCGCCACCGACGCCGCTCGCACCGAAGCCGACGCGCGTGCTGCGAAGGTACAGCCCGACGACGTCAGCGACATCCTCTTCACCTCCGGCACCACGGGACGCAGCAAGGGTGCGATCACCGCGCATCGTCAATCCATCGCCGTCGCGAAGTCGTGGGGTGAATGCGCCGAGGTCACCGCCGACGACAACTTCCTCATCATCAGCCCGTTCTTCCACACCTTCGGCTACAAGGCCGGAATCCTGGTCTGCCTGTTGAACGGTGCGACGATCGTGCCGGTGTCCGTCTTCAACATCGACGACACCCTCGCGCTGGTCAACAGCGAGAAGATCAGCATCCTGCCGGGCGCCCCGACGATCTACCAGACCATCCTCGATCACCCCCGCCGCAGCGAATACGACCTGTCCTCGCTCCGCATCGCGATCACGGGCGCAGCACCCGTGCCGGTTGCTCTCGTCGAGCGCATGCAGGCAGAGCTTTTCGACGCCGTCCTCACGGCATACGGTCTGACCGAAGCCGTGGTTGCGACCATGTGCCGCACCGACGACGACCCGGTCACCGTCTCCACCAGTTCCGGCCGCGCGACAGCCGATTTCGAGGTCAAGATCGGCGATCAGGGTGAGATCCTGCTTCGTGGACCGAACGTCATGCTCGGGTATCTCGACGACCCCGAATCCACCGCCAAGGCAATCGACGCCGACGGCTGGTTGCACACCGGAGACGTCGGAACCCTCGACGAGCGTGGGTATCTCGACATCACCGACCGTCTGAAAGACATGTACGTCAGCGGCGGATTCAACGTCTACCCCGCCGAGATCGAGGGCATGTTGGCTCGCCTGCCCGGCGTCCACGAGTCTGCCGCCATCGGCATCCCCGATCACCGGATGGGCGAGGTGGGCCGCGTCTACATCGCCCAACTCGACGGTGCCGACCTCACCGAAGAGTCGGTGATCGCCTTCCTCAAGGAGAAGATCGCCGGCTTCAAGGTGCCCCGCGAAGTACGCTTCGTCGATCACCTGCCCCGTAACCCTTCAGGCAAGGTCCTCAAAACGGTTCTGCGCGAGGAACAGTCATGACCGTTCCTTTCGAAGCCGACGTCGTGACCTACGAGGTTCGTGACTCGGTCGCCGTCGTGACGTTGAATCGCCCCGACTACCGCAACGCCCAGAACTCGGTCGTGACGTACGCACTCGACGCGGCTTTCCAGCGCGCCGTCGAGGACGACGACGTGAAAGTGATCGTCCTGGCAGGCAACGGACCTCACTTCAGCGCCGGACACGATCTGGGAACTCCGGGACGCGACCATCACGTCGAGTACGAGAACAAGGCCACCATGTGGTGGGATCACGTCGACAAGCCCGGCGGTGACCAGCGTTTCGCCCGCGAGATGGAGGTCTACCTGGGCATGTGCCGCCGTTGGCGGGAGATCCCCAAGCCCACCATCGCGATGGTGCAAGGCGCCTGCATTGCCGGTGGGCTCATGCTCGCCTGGGTCTGCGACATGATCGTCGCGGCCGACGACGCCTTCTTCTCCGATCCCGTTGTCCGCATGGGCATCCCCGGCGTCGAATACTTCGCGCACCCGTGGATGGTCGGTTCACGTTTCGCGAAGGAAATGCTCTTCACCGGCGATCGCTTCACCGCGCAACGCGCCTACGAAATCGGCATGGTCAATCGCGTCGTCGCCCGCAAGGATCTCGAGAAGGAGACGTTCGAGCTCGCCGGACGTATCGCCGAGATGCCGCGCTTCGGACTGGCTTTGACCAAGAAGGCCGTCAACCAGTGCGAAGACCAGATGGGGATGCGCAACGGCATCGACTCCGTCTTCGGTCTGCATCACTTCGCTCACGCTCACAACGCCGAGGTCGGCAAAGACTCGCTTGGTGGTCTCGACGCCAAAGCCATGGCTGCCAGTGCTCGCGCACCGCAGGAAGGAACAAACTAGTGGATCTCGTATTCGACGACGCCACAACCGCATTCCGTGACGAGGTCCGCTCGTTCCTGGAAGCGAATGTGCCCGCGACTCCCCTGAAGTCGATGGATACCGCCGAAGGCTTCGAAGAGCACCGTCAGTGGGAGCACACTCTCGCCGACGCCGGCTACGCCGTCGTCTCCTGGCCCAAGAAACTCGGCGGACGCGATGCGTCCCTGCTCGAATGGGTCATCTTCGAGGAGGAGTACTACCGCTCGGGCGCGCCCGGCCGCGTAAGCCAGAACGGCATCTTCTTGTTGGCTCCCACACTGTTCGAGCATGCAAATGCCGAGCAGTTGGCTCGCATCATGCCGCGCATGGCTCGTGCCGACGACATCTGGGCCCAGGCCTGGTCCGAGCCCGAATCGGGTTCCGACCTCGCCAGCCTGCGTTCGAGTGCGAAGAAGGTCGACGGGGGCTGGCTGCTCAACGGTCAGAAGACGTGGAGCTCACGCGCAAGCTACGCGGACTGGGGCTTCGGCTTGTTCCGCTCCGATCCGGATGCGCAGCGCCACAAGGGCATCACGTATTTCATGTTCGACCTCCGATCGAAGGGCGTCACCGTTCGCCCGATCGATCAGCTCGACGGCGAGCCCGGCTTCGCCGAGATCTTCCTCGAAGACGTCTTCGTTCCGGACGACCCGGCCAACCCCGGCGAGTCGGGTGTGATCGGCAACGTCAACGAAGGTTGGCGCGTCGCGATGAGCACCGCGAGCAATGAGCGCGGCCTCTCGCTGCGCAGCCCCGGCCGTTTCCTCGCCACCGTCGACCGCCTGCTCGAGCTGTACAAGTCCAGCGGACGAACCGACGACAGCGCTCTGCGTAACCAGGTTGCCGACGCCTGGATCGGTGCACGCGCCTACCAGCTCAACACTTTCGGTACCGTCACCCGTCTCACCGACGGTGGACAACTCGGCGCCGAGTCCTCGATCAACAAGGTCTTCTGGTCCGAGTGGGATATCGCCACCCACGAGACCGCTCTCGAACTGCAGGGCCCGGAAGCCGAGCTGGCCGACAACTGGATGGACGGATACCTGTTCTCCCTGTCCGGCCCGATCTACGCAGGCACCAACGAGATTCAGAAAAACGTCATCGCCGAGCGTCTGCTCGGCCTACCGAAGGCGGACCGATGAGATTCGCGCTCGACTCCTCCCACCAGGACTTCGCTGCAAGCATCGATGCACTGCTGACCAAGTCCGACATGCCCTCCGTCATCCGCTCGTGGAACGACGGTGACACCGAGCCGGGCAAGAAGCTCTGGCAGCGCCTTGCCGAGACCGGTGTCAACGGCCTCGTCATCTCCGAAGAACACGACGGACTCGGCGCCGACGCCGTCGACCTGGTCGTTGCTCTCGAACAGCTCGGTCGGCACGCAGTACCCGGACCGGTTGTCGAAACGATCGCCGTGGCACCGACGCTCCTGGCTTCCGTTGCACCGGAACGTCTCTCTGCTCTCGCCGAGGGTTCGCTGGCAACCGTCGCCGCTCCCCCACACACACCGTTCGCGCTCGATGCCGATGCGGTGGATCTGGTTCTGCTCGTGCAGGACGGCTCCGTATCACTCGGCGTCCCTGGCGAAGCCAAGGCATCGGTGGATCTCTCCCGCAAGCTCTACGAGGTTTCTGCCGGCGAATCGCTGGGCTCCGCCGACTTTTCGGCCGCCTTCGACATGGGCGCGCTTGCCACTGCCGCGCAGTTGCAGGGTCTCGGCCAGACACTGCTCGAGGTCACCACCGAATACGCGAAGCAGCGCAAGCAGTTCGGCAAGGTCATCGGACAGTTCCAGGCAATGAAGCACCACCTGGCCGAAGTTGCCGTCTCCCTCGAAATGGCTCGCCCCCTGCTCCACGGTGCCGCTCTGTCGGTTCGCGATCAGTCGGCCGACGCTTCCCGTGACATCTCGGCGGCCAAGGTTGCGTGCGGGGATGCTGCGTACAAGGCCGCTCGCGTCGGACTTCAGGTTCACGGCGCCATCGGCTACACGATGGAACACGATCTCTCCTTGTGGCTCACCAAGGTACGAGCACTGCTCACCGCGTGGGGCACACCGTCCGAGCACCGCGCACGCGTCGTCGAAGCTCTGGTTGCATCATGAGCATCGACACCGAAGACCAGGCAGCACTGCGTGCGTCGGTACGCGATCTCCTGAGCAAGCATTCCGACTCCGCTGCCGTCCGCGCTGCCATCACCACAGAGATCGGCTACGACGCCGCCCTGTGGAGCAAGCTGTGCGAGCAGATCGGCGTCGCCGCGCTGGCGATTCCCGAGGAGTTCGACGGCGTGGGAGCAGGTTTGGGGGAGGTACACGTGGTCCAGGAGGAACTGGGCCGCACGCTGACCCCGTCACCGATGCTGGGTTCGGCGATTCTTGCCGCACAGGCACTGCTGCTTTCCGGTGACAACGACGCATGCTCGCGCCTGTTGCCCGGTGTCGCATCCGGCGAGAGCACGCTGGCTTTGTGCTGGGCAGGTGCCACAGGTTGGAGCACCTTCGGCGTCGAGGCAACCGAGGATGCGTTGACAGGCACGGCGTCGTACGTCCTCGACGGCCACGTCGCAGACACCCTGCTCGTTCTGACAGCCGACGGGTTCTACGAAGTGGATCCCGCGGCCGAGGGCGTCTCCCGCCGACGCGTCCCCACCATGGATCCCACGCGAACGCTGGCAGAGGTCACGTTCTCCGGTGTTCGCGGTCGTCCACTGCAGTGGTCCGAAGATCTGGTCGATCGCATCCGAACCGTCGTTCTGATCGCGTTGTCCGCGGAGCAGGTCGGAGCGGCCGCGGCGATCGTCGAACAGACCGTCGAATACACGAAGTCGCGCAAGCAGTTCGGCCGCGCGATCGGTTCCTTCCAGGCCCTCAAGCACCGGATGGCCGACATGTACACGTTGGTCGAGACGGCGCGGTCGATGACGTACGCCGCCGTGGCGACGCAGTCGGCGGACGACGCGGCGGTAGCGAAGGTGTACTGCTCGGAAGCGTTGCAGCAGATCACCTCCGAAGCGGTTCAGTTGCACGGCGGAATCGCGATCACCTGGGAGCACGACGCTCAGCTGTACTTCAAGCGTGCACACGGCAGTGCTCAGCTCTTCGGTCAGCCGAGCACCTACCTGCCGAGCCTCGCTCGGGCCGCGGGTCTCTAAGACACATCGGTGCTTGTTCGCTCGGGATTTCGAGTGAACAAGCACCGATGCCGCCCAGTCAGTGGAATGCTCCGCAGATTTATGCGGCTCGATCACGCAGAATCGGTCACCAGACAGCTGTCCATCTCACAGACCGGAGTTTTCTCGTGAATCGATTCGACGACAAGCGCGTCCTCATCAGCGGCGCAGGATCCGGAATCGGCCAGGCCACCGTTGCCCGCATCCTGGCAGAAGGTGGCACCGTCGTCGCCGCCGACATTTCCGAGACCGGCCTCGAACAGACATTGAACGCTGCGAAGGACGCAGGCCATGCCGATCGCCTGACCACGGTGAAGGTCGACATCTCCAGCGAAGAGTCTGTTCGCGAACAGGTCGGCGCTGCGATCAAGGCTCTGGGCGGTCTCGACGTGTTGATCAACGCGGCGGGCATTCTGCGCTCCGCGCACACCCACGAGATGACGCTCGATTTCTGGAACACCGTCATCGGGGTCAACCTCACCGGAACATTCCTCATGACGAGGGAGTCCCTGCCGGCACTGCTCGAAAGCGGAGCAGGCGTCGTGGTCAACTTCAGTTCCACGTCGGCCACGTTCGCCCACCCCTACATGACGGCGTACGCAGCGTCGAAGGGTGGAATCCAATCCTTCACGCACGCACTCGCTCTCGAGTACAGCAAGCAGGGCCTCCGCGCCGTGGCCGTCGCTCCCGGCAGCATCGCTTCGGGCATGACGTCCGATCCCGGCTTCCCGGCCGACATCGACTTCACGCTGCTCGGCAAGCTGGCGCCGGCAATCGGCGAGGGTTTCGCTCCCCCGTCCGCGGTCGCCGGCGTGATCGCGATGCTCGCCTCCGAAGACGGCTCGTTTGTCACCGGAACGGAAATCCGCATCGACGGCGGCACGCATATGTGACCACTTGCTGTGCGCCATTATTAACCCCCGGCGGTTAATAAAGGCGCACAGCAGCAAGCGGCATACTTATCTGGTCGCGCGGAACCGGTCCGGCGGTACGGAGTGCGGTGGGGAGCCAGCGGTGAGCGAATCAACAGGCGGTACGAACCTCGAGCCTGTGCTGATCAGTCCTGTTGTCGGCGGAATGATTCGCACGTGGTCCGAGGACGAGACCCGCTTGTGGAGCGTCGACGATCCCACCGCGCTCGGCGCACTGCTCGGACAGGGCCTCGTAGCTCGCACCGCCTTGCCGGACAACAAGTTCCGAGAAGTTGCGTTTCTGAATCCCCAGACCCAGACCCTCACCGTGCAGCCGCGCTTCGCCTCACAGGACAGCGCTGCCCTCGCCGCACCGTTCGAGCTCACCGCCGCGACTGCCCCGACCGGCGGCGCCTGGGGAGATCTCGAGGCGGTACTCGCCTACATCGCGATCTCCGCAGCCGGTCGCGGCGAATTCTGGCTCGCGGAACTCGGCGGGTGGGAGTCTCCCCACGAACCGAACTGCCTCTTCACGACCGTCGACGAATCGGGACTGGCCAACGCAGTCATGGAAGCCACCCCCGCACCCGTGGGCACCGGCGTCTGGCCGGAGGTTCCACACGGACAAGCCGGTGTTTCGGTTTCGGCACCAGCTTCACAGGACACAATCGAGGCTGCCGGAATCTTCGCGGTATCAGCCATCGAGACGTGGGGCGTCACTCCGTGGGACATCAACCTCACCTTCGGCAAACTGGTTGATTTCGCCTGATCAAAGGCACCGACACGCGGCGGTGAGTTGTACGTCTCCCCTCAGCCGACGGCTCACGGTTCGTCACAACACGCCCGATGGCCACGACATCGGCCCCCTCGATGGGCATACTGAGGGAACTGGGGTTACTCCCGGTCACAAATACCCGTGGATCCGCGTCGGGGCGGGTGCGGTCCGACAACACGCGAGCAGCCACAGACACTGGCAGCTCCGAAAGGTTCAATCATGGCAACCGACCAATTACAGACGGTTGTATTGCACGGCGACCAGCTCAAATACGTCGACCAAGGCAGTGGCCCCGTTGTGGTGCTCATTCACGGCCTACTGGGCGCGCACTCCAACTGGGAGCCGCAGATCGAGACGCTCTCGCGCCACTACCGCGTCATCGCTCCTGATCTCTTCGGACACGGCGCGTCGGACAAGCCTGCCGGCGACTACTCACTCAGTGCTCACGCCGCCACCGTTCGTGACCTCCTCGAAGCCCTCGATATTCCGTCGGCCACCCTCGTCGGTCACTCCCTCGGTGGTGGGATCGCGATGCAGACGCTGTACCTGTTCCCCGACCGGGTGGAGCGGCTGTGCCTGGTGGCCAGCGGCGGACTCGGCCCCGAGGTGAGCCCACTCCTGCGCGCGGCGACTCTGCCCGGCAGCGAACTGGTACTTCCCGTTCTCGCGTCCAGGACGCTGACCGACGTGACGGACAAAGCGCTCGGACTTTTCAACAAGATCGGCCTGTTCAAGCTCGGTGCCAGCGCGAGTGAGGCCCGTAAGAGCTTTGCTTCGGTATCGGACGCGTCGACACGTCAGGCATTTCTGGCGACCGCGCGATCGGTCATCAACTACAACGGCCAAACCGTCAATGCCACTCCGCATTTCGCCAACTTCAAGAACCTGCAGGCACTACTGGTGTGGGGCGAGGAAGACACCATCATCCCCAACGCCCACACCGAGAACGCTCGCGCCGAACTACCGCTGGGGCGGGTGGAGATCTTCAAGCGCGCCGGGCATTTCCCGCACCTTGACTATCCGGATCGCTTCGACCGCGTCTTCTCCGAATTCATGACGGACTGCGGAGTCGGTATCGGCACCGGACCCAAGGCCGTCAGCAGCTGAACTAGCTCCCCGCAACCAGCTCTTCGAGGTAGCTCGCCACCCCGTCCTCGTCGTTCGTGGGCAAAATTCGGTCGGCGAGCTCGATGACCTCAGCTCTGGCGTTGGCGGGCGCCAGAGCCGTTCCGGCCCAGGTCAGCATCGCAACGTCGTTGAAGGCGTCACCGGCCGCGGCCACTTCCGACGCGTCGATGCCGTCGATCGCGCACAACTGCGCGAGAGCGCTGGCCTTCGAGACGCCCGCCGCTGCCATTTCCATGTACGGGGCCCCGGAGTGGGTCAACTCCACACCCTCGATACCCGCAGCGACCGCAGTTCGGTACAGGTCGGCGCTGGGAACCTCGGCATGCCGGGCCACGATCTTGACCATCGGCTCCACGTCCAGCGGCAGCGTATCGGCGAGCACCATCTCGTGCAGGTGCCGGTGATGGTCCGCGAACTCGCACAGAGCGGCATACTCCGGCTCGGCAAAGAACTGCGTGGGTCCGACGTTCGCGAACACGACGCCCGGAATCAGAGCGCGAACCTGCTCCATAGCCGTTGCAGCCAAAGATGTTTCGATCGAAATGGTGTCGACGATCTCCGGAGTCCCGTCCGCCAGGTCGAGAATGACAGCTCCGTTGGCACACACAGCTTTACCGCGAAATCCGCACGAACTCGCCAACGTGTGTACCGAATGCCTGGCCCGGGCCGTCGCCCACACAACTTCGATCCCCGCGAGCCGCGCGTTCTCCATGGCCTGCGCGGTGCGCGCCGAAATCGTTCGGTCGGAGCGCAGCAGGGTGCCGTCGAGGTCGGTTGCGAACATACGAATACGGGTCACCAGACAATGATGGCAGTCCGTTCGCAGCCCTCACCAACTACGTGGCATGGGCCGTTGCTCTGTCAATTACTTGCTTGGGCCCCCAGAAGGTGCCGACGCATCTCACCGAAGACCACACCCAGCCGCTCGACATCTCGCGGGCTCAGCAGGTCGAACATGCTCTCCCGTACAGCGGCCACGTGCGCCGGGCTTGCCGACGCCAGTTTCTCGGCACCCAAGTCGGTCAGCTCCGCATTAGCGCCCCTCTTGTCATCGACACACTCGACCCGGCGCACCCACCCGGCACCGACCAGGCGATTGACGGCCCTGGTCACACCACTTCGCGTAGCCATAACAGCGTCGGCGAGCTCACTCATGCGCAGTTGCCGCCCGGGCGCTTCGGCGAGAGCGACCAGCAGTTCGAAATCAGTGAAGGAAATGTCGGAGTCTCGCACCAACTGCTGATCGAGAACACGCTGGAGCAGTCGGGTCGAGTCCAGGTAAGCCCGCCAGGCCGTTTGCTCCGAGTCGCTCAACCACCGCGTCGATTCCATGGCGCCAGCATAGCTGAAGTAGTTGACAACAAAATCAAATGATCTATTCTCAATGTAGTTGATCAGTCAACTACCTGTTCGAAGAGAAGGTTCAACCGGGAGGCGGGCGCCATGAGCGACAACAACGCAGTGCAGTTCGACAACGCAATGCAGTTCGACAAAGCAGCGCAGTTCGACAAAGCAGCGCAGTTCGAGGAACGCCGTGCCGAGATCAGAGATCGACATCTGATCCCCGCTGACAAACGACCATCATCGATGGCACGCGGGCTGCACCATACTGCCCTGGTCAGCAGTGACGTCGAGCGAACCGTGAAGTTCTATCAAGATCTCCTCGGCTTCCCACTCACCGAGTTGATCGAGAACCGTGACTACCCCGGGTCGTCGCACTTCTTCTTCGACATCGGTAACGGCAACCTCCTGGCCTTCTTCGACTTCCCGGGTCTCGACGTGGGCCCGTACCAAGAAGTACTCGGCGGCCTCCACCACGTCGCGATCAGCGTCGAACCTGCCAAGTGGGCAAAGCTGCGCACCCAACTGACCGAGGCCGGCGTCGAACTGATCGAGCACAGCGAGGTTTCGTTGTACTTCCGCGATCCCGACGGCGCTCGACTCGAGCTGATCGCCGACCCGCTCGGCGAGATGTACGGCAGTCACATCCTCTGAAAACTTGCTCTCCCCACACCACTCGGAAGGCACACCATGACCTCCACTCTGTCGCAGCCGAACCTCGATATCCGTCGATCGGGCGATCGCTTCAAGTCCAATGCCGGCTGGCTGGACTCGAAGCACTCCTTCTCGTTCAGCAATCACTACGACCCGAAGAACACTCACCACGGCCTTCTCCTGGTCAACAACGACGACATCGTCACGCCGGGAATGGGATTCGACACCCACCCACACCAGGACATGGAGATCGTCACCTGGGTCCTGAGAGGCTCTCTCGTGCATCAGGATTCGATGGGTCATTCGGGTGTCATCTACCCCGGCCTCGCCCAACGGATGAGCGCCGGAACTGGCATCCTGCATTCCGAGAAGAACGACTCGTGGCGACTCGGTGACGTGGCCGGCACGCATTCCGCCAAGCACAGCGACCCGGTTCACTTCATCCAGATGTGGGTTATCCCCGATGAAGCCGGAATCACCCCCGGCTACGAACAGTTGGAGATCGACGCCGAATTGCTCGCCGGTGGACTGGTTCCCGTCGCGTCTGGCATGGACGCGTACGCCGATCACTCGGCAATCCGGATCAAGAACAAGTACGCCGCTATGCACGTTGCGCGTCTGCAACCCGGACAACCTGTGACCCTGCCGGATGCACCGTTCCTGCATGTTTTTGTCGCCGACGGTCAGGCCGCCATGGAAGGCGTCGGCGTGCTCGAAGAAGGTGACGCGGTACGCGTATCCGGCGGCGGAGGTCAGCAGGTCAGCTCCGATACCGGGGCTGAGGTTATCGTCTGGGAAATGCACGCCACCGTTTCGCAAGGATGACATGAAGTCCTTCTCGTACGACGCTTCACCGGCTCGAATTGTCTTCGGTCAAGGGACGATCGACACGATCGCCGAAGAAGTGCGGCGGCTCGGCCGTAGTCGAGTGATGGTGCTGGCAAGTCGTCGACTGAACGCGGTTGCCGCCGCCGTCACCGCATCCCTCTGCGACATGGTGGTGGCCCGCTTCGACGGCGCTGTGATGCATACTCCGATCGAAGTCACGACAGCCGCGCTGAAACTTGCCGAGAGCCATCACGTCGACGTCGTCGTCGCGATCGGCGGCGGGTCGGCAACCGGGTTGTCCAAGGCACTCGCACTACGAGCGGGGTTCGATCAGATCATCGTTCCGACGACGTATGCGGGGTCAGAAGCCACTCCGGTGTTGGGTGAAACGGAGAACGGACGCAAGACAACTCGCTCGTCGCCCCACATCAGACCGGAAACCGTCATCTACGACGTCGACCTCACCCTCGATCTGCCGCTCGGCACCACCGTCACCAGCGCCGTCAACGCGATGGCGCACGCGGTTGAAGCGTTGTATTCAGCCGAGTCCAATCCGATCACCGACTCGATGGCGATCGAAGTGATCTCCGGGATCGCCCGTGCGCTGCCGAGCATTGTCGATGATCCGAAAAATCTGGAAGAGAGGGCCGAACTCCTGCAGTCGGCCTGGTTGGCCGGAACCTGCTTGGGCACAGTCGGTATGGGGATTCATCACAAGGTGTGCCACACCCTTGGCGGCAGCTTCGGTTTGCCGCACGCCCCTACCCACACCGTTGTCCTCCCCCACGCAATGGCGTTCAACGCGTCTGCCGTCCCGGAAGTGATGTCGCGAATAGCGACTGCCCTGGGTGTATCCGATGCCGCTACCGGCGTTTTCGACCTCGTCACCGCGTGCGGCGGACCGACGTCTCTGCGAAAACTGGGAATGCGTCACGATCAAATCGAAAAGGCAGTCGAACTCGCGACCGCGGCCGCTTATCCGAACCCGCGTGAGATCACCGCGGCAGGCCTGAACGAACTCCTCGATAACGCCTGGTCCGGGCGTCGACCCGCCATCGGGTGAGAACAAATCAGGCAGTACCGCCACGAGGCCTGACATGTTCGAAGATCAGAATCGTCTCGGTCGCAGCAACCGCCGGGTGTGCCGAGAGATTGTTGACGACGAAGTCACGCAACTGCGCCGAATCCGTCGTCGCGACGTGCAGCATGTAGTCGTCGACACCGGCAACGAAGTACACGTTGAGGACGGAGTCCAGCTTGGCGAAGTCGTCACCGAGCCGGTTGAGGTGCGACCGTGCGTTGGCCTGCAATCGAACAGCGATCATCGCCTGCAGATCCATTCCGAGAGCGGCGGGGTCGATGTCCGCGTGAAATCCCCTGATCACACCGTTGTCCACCAAGGCGCGCACACGGCCGAGGCATGTCGACGGTGCGATTCCCGCGATCGCGGCCAACGCATTGTTCGGAATCCTCGCGTCTTTCGCCAGCTCTTCGAGCAGAACCCGGTCGACCTCGTCCAACTTCACGGCAGCCCGAACATGCTTCGGCGAGGCGGCCGTCTGAATACCGATTTTTGAACTTTCGCGCACCATGGATACAGCCTAGAGAATTATCTTCACTTCTCTTCACTATCTGGCGACGAAACTTCATGCTTGGCACCTGCCATTCGAAGAAACAACAGACTCAGTTCGGAGCCGTGTCATGAAGGTCGGAATCCCCCGCGAGATCAAAAACCACGAGTACCGCGTGGCCATCAGCCCAGCAGGCGTCCACGAACTGGTCGGCCGAGGGCACGAGGTCGTCATCGAAACGGGCGCAGGCGTCGGCTCCTCGTTCAGTGACGAGGATTTCAAGGCCGCGGGCGCACAGATCCTCGGATCTGCCGATCAGGTCTGGACGGACGCAGATCTACTCCTGAAGGTCAAAGAACCTATTGCAGAAGAGTATTCGCGGCTCCGCAAGGATCAGGTGCTCTTCACCTACCTTCACCTGGCGGCGTCGAAGGAATGCACCGACGCACTTCTGGCGTCGAAAACCACCTCCATCGCCTACGAAACCGTTGTCGGTTCCGACGGTTCACTGCCCCTCCTCGCCCCGATGAGCGAAGTAGCCGGACGCCTGGCACCGCAGGCCGGCGCCTACCACTTGATGCGTCACGGCGGCGGACGCGGAGTTCTGATGGGCGGCGTTCCCGGAGTGCGCCCCGCCAAGGTCGTGGTGATCGGTGCGGGAGTCTCCGGTAAGAACGCCATCGCCGTGGCCTACGGCATGCAGGCCGACGTCACCGTTCTCGATCTGTCGATCGCGCGCCTGCGGGAAATCGACGAGCTGTACCACGGCCAGGTCAAGACCATCACCTCCAACAGCCTCGAACTGGAACAGGCAGTACTCGACGCCGACCTTGTCATCGGCGCCGTGCTGGTCCCCGGGGCGAAGGCTCCCACTCTCGTGTCCAACAGCCTGGTGGCGCGCATGAAGCCGGGCTCTGTCCTGGTCGACATCGCCATCGATCAGGGCGGCTGCTTCGAGGATTCGCACGCGACCACGCACGCCGATCCGACGTACCAGGTACACGGTTCGGTCTTCTACTGCGTTGCGAACATGCCCGGAGCCGTACCCCGTACGTCCACCTACGCACTCACCAACGCGACACTTCCGTACGTCGTCGCATTGGCCGACAAGGGGTGGAAGGACGCGGTCGCCACAGTTCCCGGTCTGGGGTCAGGACTGAGCACACACGACGGTCTACTCCTGTCCGACAGTGTTGCAGCGGCGCACGGGTACTCGGCTACGACTCTCTGACCCAGGCGGCTCTGACCCAGGCGAGGACAGCTCGAGATCGCTAGCCTTGATCCATGAGCAATCCTGACATCACGCTGAATTCCGGAACCACGATCCCGCAACTCGGCCTCGGAGTCTGGCAGGCCACCAACGACGAAACCGAGCATGCAGTGCGGTTCGCACTCGACGAGGCCGGCTACCGGCACATCGACACTGCCGCCGCCTACGGAAACGAAGAGGGCGTCGGACGAGGTATCGCCAACTCGTCCGTCGCACGAGAGGACATCTTCCTCACCACGAAGCTGTGGAATGCAGATCAGGGCTACGAGCCGGCATTGAAGGCTTTCGACAGCAGTATCGACAAGCTCGGCGTCGACTACGTCGATCTCTACCTCATCCACTGGCCGCTGCAGGACAACGACCGACTCCTCCGCACGTGGGAAGCGCTCGAAAAGATCGCGGAATCGGGCCGCGCCAAGGCAATCGGGGTGTGCAACTTCGAGCCGCATCATCTGCAGCTCCTCGTCGATCGCGGCGGAATGTTGCCCGCCGTCGATCAGGTGGAACTGCATCCGCACCTCACGCAGCACGCTATTCGCGACAAGGCCGCCGAGCACGGGATCAAGGTCGAATCGTGGAGCCCACTCGGCGGTACCAGCAACGCAGGTTGGGGTAAGGCGTCCAAGCCCAACACCCTGCTCACCGACCCGATCATCACTCGAATCGGCGATCGCCACAGCAAAACTGCCGCGCAGGTCCTGATCCGCTGGCACCTTCAGAACGGCCTGATCGTCATCCCGAAATCTGTACACGATGCTCGGATCGCTCAGAACATCGACGTATTCGACTTCGAACTCACCGATCTCGATCTGAGCGAAATCGACACGCTCGACGACGGTACCCGCGTCGGAGCGCATCCCGATGAGCTCAACATCGGTGCGCCGAGCTGATCAAGCCGCTCGTTTGGTGGGGCGAAGCGCATCGAGTCCGTTTCGCCTCACCATCGTTCCGAGGGTCTTCCACCACGGCCGAGCCGGATCCGGCTCGCTTCCGTCGCCCATTCGGTGCAATTGATCGGTGTGCCACTGCAGGTCGAGTGCACCGTCGAGCATCGAGATGTCGGCAACCTTCCCCAACAACTTCCGCGCGCCGAACTCCACAGTCGGGACGTTCAATCGTTCCCGATCCGATTCCAGGAGAACGGTTGCCGCGTCCGGGATCGTGATCGTCGGCCGGCCGAGACCGATAACATCGCACGCGCCGGAAGCGAGTGCCTCGACCATCGCCGATCGCGAGCGGAAGCCGCCGGTGACCGCCAAGGGAATGTCGCCGGCAATCGCTCGGACTGTCTCGGCATACTCGAGGAAATATGCCTCTCGATCGCGAGTGCTCTGCTTCTGCGCCTTACCCATCATGGCCGGCGATTCATAACTGCCACCGCTGATCTCGATGAGATCGACGGATTCTTCGGTCAACGCGCGCACTACTTCTCGCGACTCGTCTTCCGAGAACCCGCCGCGCTGGAAATCAGCCGAGTTGAGTTTGACCGACACCGCGAATCCCGGCGCAACGGTAGAGCGTATGCGCCGAACGATCTCGATGAGAAAGCGTCGTCGACGCTCAGGATCTCCGCCCCACTCGTCCGTCCGCTGATTGGACAACGGCGAAAGGAACTGCGCAACAAGATAACCGTGCGCTGCGTGTATCTGCACGCCACCAAATCCGGACGACTCGGCGATGCGAGCAGTTTCCGCGAACTTGTCAATGATCTCGCCGATCTCGGCAGTCGAGAGTTCTCGCGGCGTCGCCATGCCCGGAATTTTCAGCGCGATCGCGCTGGGGGCGACCGGTCGACCTCTGCTGGCAATCGGGTTGGATTGTCGCCCTGGGTGGTTCAGCTGCATCCAGATCTCGGCGCCGCCGTTCTTGGCAGTCTTGGCCCAGGAAGTCAGCGCTTCGGCATCTCGATCGTCGTCGACGACGACGTTGCCCGGTTCGGCGATCTGCGTTCGATCGACCATGACATTGCCGGTGATCAGCAACCCGAACCCGCCACTGCCCCAACGCCCGTACAGCGTTTCCAAGCGGGTGGACGGTCCGTGTGCCCGGTCACCCAGGGCCTCGCTGAGCGCCGCTTTCATGGTCCGATTCCGCAGGATCTGCCCGCAGGGCAAAGTCAACGATTCTCCGAGCGTGGTCATGGATGCCTCTCGCGACGAATAGGAAAAGAAGGTCAATGGCGGGGCGCAGAACCGAAGTGCCGCTTGGTATCGCGCACGAAGCTCGAGAAGATCAGTGAGTTGACCGGTAGGCCACCGCGTACCGCGAGCGACAGCTTCGGACGCGGTGAGAATGCAAAGGTCCACTGCAGTCTCGAGCCGACTGCGAGTTCGTCGACGCGATAGTCCTCGGCAAAGGATTGGAACAGCGGCACATTCGATTGTTCGACGTAAAACGAGTGCCGACGCGTTTCGTCGTCCCAGGTGATGAACTTTTCGCGCATCTGCATTGCACCGCCGCCCACCTCCGCGATTCGTCGCGTGCCGACACCGTACGGGCGAGGCGAGGTGTAGTGAACTTTGGTGAGCAGCCGGCACCACGACAACGGTTCGTCCGCGGTCAGACCAGCCCAGACGTCATCCGGTTGGGCGGTGAGGTCGATCGAATACGTGAAGATATGCGGTGCCGTGTCGAAAAAATCGGCACCGACCGGTTCGAGGTCGAACCAATGTGTCATCGCCTACTCCTGCCCAATTAGCCGTTACATGAAGTTACGGATACTTGACGACCGAAGTCAACCCCCGAAGGCTCAGTTGGACCGAGCTTCAGAGCGCGAGAGCCCCTGCAGCGAAGCGATGACCTGTTCGAGCGGCTCGATACTTCGAGTCGTCTGGCACACCGCCACTGCACCTTCGACCGACGTGATCGTCAGGTTTGCCATCGATTTTGCCTGCGCTGCAGGATAACCCGCAGTTTCGAGTTGCGATTCGATCAACTTCTGCCAACCCAGCATGACCTCAGCCGACACTTCCGCGACTTCGGGTTCACTGGCACGCGCCAACCCGCCGGCAATCACCGGGCAGCCGATCGCAAAGTCCGAGCGCGTGAGATTGAGCCGCCAGATGTCTCCGACCGCTTCGATCACGTCGGCTGTGGAACCGGTAGCCGCGGCCGAGCTGATTCGCCTGGTGATGATCGCACCGGCCGCGCGTACGGCTTCGACCATCAGCTCGGTCTTACCGCCTGGAAAGTGATGGTAGATCGACCCTCGAGGCGCGCCACTGTGCTTGATGACTTCACTGAAGGACGTCGCATCGACACCGTTGCGACTGATCAATTCGACCGCACTGCGAATCATGCGATCACGTGAGCTCAGCTCTGCCATGTCACAGATCCTTCGGCCGTCGGTACACCTGTCGACTCATACGCTACGTTATGTATGACGACCTACATAGTGATGGGATGAAACAATGAGTGACGAGACAACCGCGACCGTCGACCCGGCGCAGATGACAGGCCTCGAACTTCTCCGCTGGATGGGGACACAGGTCAACGACCGACCCAGCATCGGACGCCTCCTCGGCATGGAGATGCGCGAGGTCAACGAAGGATCCGTGAGCTTCGCCCTGACCCCGCGCGCCGATTTCAGCAACCCCCTCGGCACTGTCCACGGCGGCATTTGCGCAACGCTGCTCGATTCGGTCATGGGCTGCGCGGTACACACGATGCTTCCGGCGGGCGTCGGATACACGACCCTCGAACTCAAGCTCAACTACATCCGCACGGTGCCTCTCGACGGTGACGAACTGACAGCCCACGGCAGTGTCATTCATGTGGGTGGGCGTACCGCGACCGCAGAGGGCAAGGTGCTGGACAAGAACGGCAAGTTGGTGGCGCACGGAACTACGACGTGCATGATTTTTCGCTAAGCCCGACGTGAGCAGGGTGCGAGTGCCGATGTACGATCGGGTCGTGACCCTGCTCACTGCGCACCTCTGGTGGCCCGACCGCTGACGGTCAGCCGCAACTGCGTGCTGCCCGGACCGATATCGGGTGGTCCAGCAGGCTCCTCTCAGGATCCCCGATCCGGCAAATGCCGTACGCGTCGTCGCTACGACCGCCAAGATCAGGTACCGAATCCACGAAGGAGAGTTAGTTGACCACCACCCCACTCAACCGTTCGCTCGAACCTTTGGGCGTCTCCATCCCGTCGAAAGTGCCGACGCACTGGTACAACCTGGCGGCTGACCTCCCCGAGCCTGTTCCCCCGCACCTGCATCCGGGCACGCGTGAGCCGCTCGGCCCCGAGGACTTGGCGCCGCTGTTCCCGATGAACCTCATTGCGCAGGAAGTCGCAACCGAGCGCTACATCGAGATCCCGGAGACGGTTCGCGAGATCTACGGCATGTGGAGGCCCTCTCCCCTGTTCCGGGCGCATCGACTCGAGCGCGCTCTGGGCACACCTGCTCGCATCTACTACAAGTACGAAGGCGTGAGCCCGGTCGGTTCACACAAGCCGAATACTGCTGTCGCGCAGGCGTACTACAACGCGATCGAAGGAACCACCAAGCTGACCACCGAAACCGGTGCGGGCCAGTGGGGTGCGTCGCTGTCGTTCGCGGGTGCGCTGCTCGGACTCGACGTCGAGGTGTGGCAGGTTCGCTCCTCCTTCGATTCGAAGCCGTACCGACGCATCCAGATGGAGGCATACGGCGGAATCTGTCACCCGTCGCCTTCCGACCTGACGGAAGCCGGACGCGCACTGTTGAAGTCGCATCCCGACACCACCGGCTCGCTTGGTATGGCGATCAGTGAGGCCGTCGAGGTCGCTGCGCAGGATCCGAACACGCACTACTCACTCGGCAGCGTGTTGAACCACGTCATGCTGCACCAGACCGTGATCGGTCAGGAAGCAATGGTTCAGCTCGAAGAAGCCGGCGACGCCGTCCCTGACACCGTGTTCGGTTGCGCCGGCGGCGGTTCCAACCTCGCGGGACTCACCTTCCCCTTCCTGGGACGAAACCTTCGCGAAGGCACCAAGACTCGCCTGGTCGCCTGCGAGCCATCGGCATGCCCGTCCCTCACCCAGGGCGAGTACCGCTACGACTTCGGTGACGTCGCCGGTCTGACGCCGCTGCTCAAGATGCACACTCTTGGCAAGGACTTCGTTCCCCCGGCCATCCACGCCGGTGGCCTCCGCTACCACGGCATGTCGCCGATGGTCTCGCATGCGGTCAACCTCGGCCTCATGGACGCGATTGCCGTCGATCAGGACGACGCACTCCAGGCCGGTCTGATTTTCGCCCGCGCCGAAGGAATCATCCCGGCTCCGGAATCAACCCACGCGGTTGCCGGCGCCATCGCTCACGCCCGTGCCGTCACAGAACCCGAGGTGATCGTGATCGGACTGTCCGGCAACGGTCAGTTGGATCTGCCGGCGTACTCGCCTTACGTCTGACACGGTCGGTGTGGTGGTCTCGTGTATACGGGGCCACCACACTTCGTCACACCGATCACGATCCCTGGTCGGATCCCAATTCGTCGACCGAACCGTCAGAAATCGAAACTTGCCCGGCCCTGACGCGACAGGCAGTGGCTCGATCTCGAGGCACGGATCCAGCCAGCCACCTCCGAAACGAACCGTTCAGTTTGCTCGATCGGTTACGGTCTTTCGATGCAGCTTCGGTTGAAGGAACACTGGAAACTGGTCGCCCTCGGACTCGCGTTGATCGTGGCAATCGCTTTCATCGTCGTATCGGCACTCTCAGACTCGAACGAGGTTGCATCGCCGAAGACAGGCGGTCCGATCGTCGAACAGGGCGTTGTCGACGTGGACCTCTCCGATCCTCCGCAACAAGCCTGGGAACTCGATGTCCGAGCGCTCACGGACAACCCCGGGGACGTGCTGCTGTCGATGCCTTCCACGCTCGATAGCTACTACGGCTACGGCAACACGTACCAAGTCGGTGATGTGCTGGTGGCCGCGACTGCTTATCCGCTTCCCAAGACCGACGAGTCTTCGTCGAGTCAGGGAGTCGGTGCCGTCACACTCGTCGGGGTGAATCCCGACGACGGAAATCCGCTGTGGAAAACGCGAATCGGCGGAGTCATCGGCCAGTGCAGTCAGCAGAACGAATCCACGATCATCGCGTGCTGGGGCGATCGACGGATGATCTTTGTCGATACCGCGACCGGAACTCTGATGTCCGACCTCGGTACCGACTTCGATCTCAATGGCGCCACCATCACAGGAGACACCGTGTACACGTCCGGCGAAAGGACGGACGGAACCGTTCGGACGCGAATTCTTGCCAGCGGCACCACAACCAATTTGACGGCCAACTTCGTGCGTACCTTCGAACCAAGTGAGAAGTTCGGAGCCGTCTACACGGTCCCTCACACCGACACTGTCATTTCCATGGAACAGGGCGACGGCGGGGACCCACAGTACCGCTATCGAATCTACGATCTGCAGTCCGGCGCCGAACGATTCCGATTCGAGGGCGATTCGCTTGTCCCGGCCGGGAATGGATTGTTCCTCACCAGTGTCGGCGGCAGGTCAGGTTATGCAGGAACCCAAAACCTCTTGGCTTCCGATGGATCCACGATTCGTGCGATACCGATTCCCTCGTACTCATCGTCGTCCTACCCAAATAAGTCCTCGACGGGCCTGCCGATGTTTCTCGGCGACGGCGCCTACGACCCGAACTCCGGTGACGAACTTTGGCGCAGTTCACAAATCGTCAACACCGCGATGGCCGGGACGGGAAGCGCCATCGCCGCCGTGGTAGGAAAAACAATCCTCGTCACGTCTCCCGAGACCCGCACAATCTCCGGTCTCGACATCGAGAGTGGTCGACAGTTGTGGCAGACACCCTGGCAAGACGCGTACTGGGTTCGCAGCGGGGCAACCGATGGCGACCACTTCGTCTTCAGCGACTACACCGGAATGCATTCGATCAGGGCCCGCGACGGAAAGATGATGTGGTCGGTTCCCCTTCCCCCAGAGGTCGATCCGCGCGGAGTCGTCGTCTCGAATGCCGGCAAAAACGTGTCGTTCTCCTGGCAAAACCATTTCACCATTTGGCGATAGGCCGGCAACATCGCCGATACCGTGTCGTACTGACGAGCCAGCTCAGCAACAAGTAAGCGGATCGACGAGCAGCCATCAATGGCCACAATCCAGTCTTCCGCATTTGTTCAATTTCGGAAGAACGATCTCGAACAACTACACATATCTCCACGCCTCCAATTTCGGAAAGATCAGACCAGACCTGCAGTGAAGAGGTGCGTAAAAATCGCACCGACTCACGTATCTGATCCAATCCAACCGTAAAGGGAGCCAACGGGAATGGACGCGAATTCCTCTGTTTGCAGTCAGCAACAAATAGTCCAGTTTGCGCGTAACCATCTACGTACCGGGGGACCGAGCTCAGACCAAATTCGTCGTCATTTCGGTTTGCACAAACGCGCGTTCTTCACGCAGCTCGACACCCATCTGGACGATTCTGCACTTTCAATGCCCGAAAAAGTTGCACTCCGCCGCATCTGCCGACAGGAAGACAGAAGATGCCCGATCACACGTATGAACGTCTCAGCAGGTCAAGTTGGCCCACCCCGGCCGATGTACGACGCGCTTCCTTTCCCACCCCAGAACCATCCCGCTTGACGATCGAAAGCCGCGAACTACGTTGAGCCGCTGAATTCTTCCGCAGCCCCCTCTTCTTGGTTGGGATCATCGGAGATCTAACAACCGCGCGACTTTCAGACTCAAATGCAATGCCAACCGGTCGTCGCCGTTTGCCAAGTCTGCGCGTGTAATCTCCTGAATTCGCCGCAAACGATAGTACAAGCTCCCTCGATGCACACAGAGCGCCTCGGACGTTCGCTTTACGTCACCGGCATTGTCCAAAAAGCTCTCCAGCGTCGCGAGAAGAGCCTCGCTTTTTGAGTCCTCATGGCAGAGCAAGGACTGCAAACCTGAGTGAATACTGTTCTCGAGTCGATCCTCCGACAGTTCGGCCAGAAGTCCGTAGACGCCGAGATCCCGATAACGCACAACATTTCCGAGCACCTTGACAACCTGGGCTACGTCTGCAGAACGTCTGGACTCTTCGTAGGATTCGCGCACGTCTGCAACCGAGGTTCGCGGTTCACCGATACCAACCCAACATTCGATGTTCTGGCGCCCACTTTCAGACAAGACTCGTTCCCTGGCTGCCACGATCAGCGAGTCCAGATGGGTTTGAGTCGAGCGTTCGGCCACCGATACGATCAACAGACTGTGGTCGGGGCGGTCGAGTTGGATTGCACTGTTCCGCGGGAGCCTCCGCCGAAGCTGATCGACGCCGACGGCAACACTCAGACGATCTCTTTCGGTCAATGTCGACCGGTCCACGGGGCGGAGCAACATCGTCACCGCGACTGCTGGACCCGCAACCATCAAGCCCTCATCAGCCAATCTGCTTGCCGCGTCCTCACGCAGCGACCGCTCGCCCGACAGCACGTCTCGAGTGAGTTCCCGCTCCCGACTTCGGGACAACTCGTCCAGCAACTGTTCGCGATGAAGGATCATCGCCGCCGCATCAGCCGTGTGCCTCAAGACCTCGGCCTGATCCTCGTCAACTTCGCCCTCTGAAATCAACAGCCAGACGAAGCCCAGCAGCGCATTGCGGTATCGGATCGGCATCCCGACCCGGCCAAGGGTCAGCCCTAGTTCTTCGTTGACGGGAACAGTGAAGAGATCGAGGGCCTTGCGGCCTCCACTCGCGTAGATGAAGTCCACAATCTCGCGTGAAACATTCCGCTGTAGAACCGAATTCATTCTGACTGAATCGACGGCGCTGTCGTGCGAGTTGTACGCGAGTAGACGGATCTGGGCGTCATCGATTGCAACGGAACGGTCCAGTCGACGCCCGGTAGTATCCACCAGATGCTGTAGTTCTCCAGCCATGGTCGAACTGTACGAGTCGAACTCTCCGCTTTGCAACATATGACCAAATTCGTCCGCGGCAATTTGAACAAATGACAGTGATGCAACTAACTTTCGCGCCATAAGCTCGCTACATGCCGAAGCACATGAGAACCGGAACGTGTTCGTTCGGCCAGCGACCAGGCATACCCAGCACCGACAGGTTGCACGACAGCGGCGAGATTCGTTGCAGCCGTGCGATTTGCATTGAGGACCGAAGCCAGCCGACGCGCTCTCGCGCGAGAAAACGTCGTCCCTGATCCGGAATCGATCGCAACCTCCGGTTCGCCAGATCAACGTGGGTCCGGTCGGCCTCTTCGATTTCGCATGCCCCCCCCCGAACGACATCGACCACCTTGACGTCGCAAAACCGTTGCCATTCAGCATATCCCGAGAGGAATCATCATGACCGGCACAGCAAATGCTCCTGTAGAGCATCAAATCGAGACTTCACCTGGACGTCGATCGGCGCGCCGTAGAGCCCTGATTGCCGGCGCGACAGGCAACATCGTCGAATGGTTCGATTTCACAATCTACGGTTTCACTGCCGCAGTTCTCGCGACAGTGTTCTTCCCTCCGGAGTTCGGCAGTGGCGCACTGCTTGCCACCTTCGCTCTTTACGGAGTCGCATTCTTGGCCAGACCTGCCGGCGGCATATTCTTCGGAAGACTGGGTGACCGCCTCGGCCGACGGAGGTCACTGTCCCTGGCAATTACGCTCATGGGCTGCTCGACAGCGGCTATCGGCCTCCTACCGACATATGCTTCGATCGGTGTCGCCGCACCGCTGTTGCTGCTGCTCTGTCGCTTGGTTCAAGGATTCTCAGCCGGTGGCGAATACACCGGAGCGGCAACCTTCGTCGTCGAGCATGCGCCGTCCCACCGCCGAGGCTTGTACGCAGGGATAATCAGCTCTTCGTCATTCGTCGGCAGCATCTTGGCCACGGTCACAGTCTTGTCATTCAGCTTGGTCGGCGCTGAGCACTTCGCCGACGGAGGATGGCGCTGGCCGTTCATCATCGGAGGCGTTGTCGCCATGGTGGGTCTGTTCATGAGGCTTGCCGTCGAGGAGACTCCGGCGTTCAAGGAAATGCAAGAAAACGATTCCCTTCCCACTCGCCCACTCGCAGATCTGTTCCGCAATCACTGGCGGACTCTGCTCACGTCCTTCGTGTATTTCGCCTCGCTCGGTGTCGTTACTCATATGCTGCTCGGTTACATGCCGACATTCCTGGTTATTTCAGCCGATGTTCCGAGCACGGTTGCCCTGCTGATGACAACCGGCGCTTTGGTTCTCGCAGTCCCGCTGTTCATCTTCTTCGGCGCCACAGTCGACCGAATCGGCCGGAGACCTCTCGTCAGAATCGGCATGGTGATGTCAGTTTTCGTATCGGTACCCAGCTACCTGCTCATCGGCACCGGGAATGCTTTCGCGATTGCCGTTGCCCTGGCCGCTCTGGTCGTCGCGCTCTCCCTACTTGCTTCCGCTTTGCTGGTAATTCTCGAAATGATGCCGACGCACGCGAGATTCACCGGCACGGCAATCCCTTATAACGTTGCGTATGCACTCTTTGCAGGAACTGCGCCTCTGGTGTGCGCGTCGTTGGTCAATGCCACAGGAAGCAATCTGTCCCCGGCCTTCTACGCAACCGCCATCGCTTTGATCGCACTTCCCATTCTGTGGAGAGGGATTCCGGAAACGAAAGACTGGTCAGCCACGCAGGGCAGTGCGACGAAGTAATTCTGACAATGGGCGCGCCATGGGTGCGATTCTTTGCGCAGCTGTCGATAGCGTTCCGACGGCCGCCGAGCGAAAGTTGAGGATGACGATCTTCTGGGCCTCCAGGTGCGAAATCAAGCAAGGCAGAGCGCATCCTCCAAGAAGTTGAGGTACGGCTCTCCGGAGGAGGTCCAAGTCGTCAGGCTTACCAAGAACCCAAGCTCGCCAGTCGAAGGGATGCGCATTCGATCTGGCGCAGTCACAACAAGGAGGGGCCGAAAGTGCCTACCAACAAGACCGACGCAGTTGTGGTCGGAGCTGGAGTAATCGGCAGCTCCATCGCCTACGAATTGGCCGCTAGAGGCTACGAAGTCCTGGTCATCGACAAGTCTGGTGGTCCGGGCTACGGCTCGACCAGTGCATCCAGTGCGGTTATCCGGTTCAACTACTCCACATTCGACGGTATGGCTGCGGCTTGGGAGTCGCTGCATTGCTGGCAGAACTGGAACGAGCATCTCAACGCGACAGTCGACGGTGCGCTTGCGAAGTTTCGGCAATGCGGGATGGCGCTGCTCGATGTCGACGTCGCACCTCACGCGCGCACGATTGGCCTATTCGAAAAGATCGGAATCGACTACCAGCTCTGGGACGCAACGACACTCGTCGAAAAGATTCCCGGCATCGACTCCGGCAAATACTATCCGCCGAAGCCCGTCGACTCGGAGTCGTTCTTCGCAGATACGACAACCACGCTCGGTGCGTTGTACACACCTCAGGCAGGGTTTGTCGACGACCCGCAACTGGCCGCCGCGAATCTTGCTGCGGCAGCTCGTTCGCACGGTGCGGTTTTCACTTACAACACGCGTGTAGTGGCAGTCGAGCAGTTGGCTGACGACAGCTGGCAGCTAGGGCTCGACGACGGGGAAATTGTGAAATCCAATATTGTCGTCAACGCTGCCGGCCCCTGGTCGGGAGCATTCAACAAGCTTTCGAATGTCGGGTCCGACTTCAAGGTTTCGGTTCGGCCCTTGCGTCAGGAAGTCCATCATGTCACCGCACCCACTGGGTACAACGACGGCGAGATCCTCGGCCCGATGATCGCCGATTTGGATCTCGGAACCTACATGCGAGCCGAACCCGGAAACGGCTTCCTTGTCGGCGGAACCGAACCGGAGTGCGATCCGCTCGAGTGGATCGACGATCCTGACACCGCGAACCCGAATCGCACTGTTGCCCGGTTCGAAGCGCAAGTTTTCCGCGCCGCCAGACGTTTCCCCAGCTTGGACGTCCCGTCACAGCCGAAAGGTATTGCCGGCGTGTACGACGCAGCATCTGACTGGACCCCGATCTACGACAAGACAGACAGACGAGGGTTCTACGTCGCCATGGGCACCAGCGGAAACCAATTCAAGAATGCACCCATCGCTGGACGTCTCATGTCGAGGATCATCGACCAGGTGGAAGCCGGACACGATCACGACGCTGATCCCGTGACCTACATCGGAATGCACACCGGGCTCGAAATCAACCTCGGCGCATTCTCCCGGCTTCGGGCACCCAATGCCGAGTCGACCGGGACAGTCATGGGTTAGAAGTGTTGTCCGGCTTGGAGAATCGATAGCCGCGACAACTGAATAGACACGGCTGTGGGTGTCCACCACGTGGTGGACACCCACAGCCGACTTCTTCTTCCACGGAATCGACGGAAAATCGACGATCGAACGTGTCAGCGTGGACATCGTCTCCGGGACGAGCAGCTACCGTGCATGGCATTTCTTCAAGTAGCTCAGGAACGATGCCTGCAGCCCGGTGACGTGCGTCTCGTGCAACAACGCGGTCGAAACATCCTGCGACCACCCCTTGCCGTGCAGCTCCTCCACGACAGCGAGAACGTTTCGTGCCAGTCCGCGGTAGATCGGAATGGGCCCCGTCAGTTCGGCTTCGTTCAGCGTGACGTGCAATTGCGGCACAACTGAGCCCACGCCACGCGTTGGCAGGGTCTCGACCATTGTGTGGATCTGGCTGTCGGCGTTCACAACTCCGGGGCTACCCGCACCGAAGGTCGCGAATGGAGTCGCGTCACGTAGCCATGAGTAGAGCGCGAAAAGACCTCCGTAGGAGTAACCGAAAAGGCCGTGCCCAGACTCGCTGACGCGCAGCTTCGACGAGCACAGGTGAGGGTGGAGTTCGTTGGTCAGGAAGGCGAGGAAGACGTCCGCATGGGTGTCTGCGAGCTCCTCGAGATAGGCGTCTACGTATTCCTGGGTCATTGCACCGGAGTCGCGAGCCGCGGCAAGAGTAGCCACCATCTCGGCGCCTACCGGTTCCCCCGGCGGCACGAGATCGCGGTTGCGTAGCCGTGCCCAGTTGGCGGCTTCCTCACCGGCATAACCGACGCTGACCTGAATGTACGGTGCGATTGTCAGATACGGGTCTTCCTGCGTGACGATGAGTGGGGCGGTCAGACCCACAGCCCAGTTGCCGTCCATCACGTAGATCAGCGGTAAGGGATCCGTGGAGTCCGCGTAGCCGGGTGGTGTGGTCACCCAGACGCCGTAGCGGTGCCCCGATTTCGCCGTTATTTCGAAATACTCCGTGTCTGCAAAACATCCGTGCAGCATTGCGCTCATCGAACCTCTCCCTTCACTACCTGGCCGGATTTCACGACGAGTACAGCCATGTCCGGATCGGCGAACACCTTGGCGTCGCAGAGCGGATCTCGTCGCCAGGCGACCATGTCCGCCTGCATTCCGACGCGGATCGTCCCGACGGTCTCCCCGATACCGAGGATGTCGGCGTTGACGCTGGTGGCCGACACGAGTGCGTGCATCGGCGACTCCAACTCGGCGCGCAAGCGCAACTCCTCGCCTCGGCGCTGCTGGTGCGGCCCGATGAGGTCCGAGCCCAGGCCGATCCTCAGGCCTGCTGCGCGAGAGACCTCGAGTGCCGAGGCCATGCGCTGACGTACTCCGGCGGCGCGGTCTCGTATTGCAGGGTCCAGGTCCATGCTCGCGGTGTCCGTCAACTGCTCCACCACGGCGAAGGTGGGGACCAGAGCCACGTCGTGCTCGCGCATCAGCTGGGCGGTCTCCGCGTCGATGTCGGTGCCGTGTTCCACGCACCGGACTCCCGCCCGCACTGCGTTGCGAATGCCCGCATTGTTGTGCGCGTGCACCGTGACGTAGGTGCCGCGCGACGCTGCCTCTTCCACTGCCACGGAGATTTCCTCGACGGTGAACTGTGTGTCGGTGAGGCGGTCGTGGCCTCCGACGACACCGCCGGTGACGCACAGTTTCAGGAATGTTGCGCCTCGGCGGAACGACTCGCGCACGTTGCGTCGTAGCTCGTCGGCGTTGCCGGACATCAAAGACAAGGCGCAGAGCCCGGGGAGGTGGTGCATGTTCCACAGCTCAGTCGGTTCCCACGAAGCCCCGTAGTAGCCGTGCCCACCGGTCTGGCACTGCACCGGACCACACGAGAGGACACGCGGACCACGAACCTTGCCGCCGGCGATGACGTCGACGACTCCGCCGTCGATGCCACCGACGTCTCGCACCGTGGTGAAGCCTGCGTCGAGGGCCTGGCCGGCAGCGCCGAAGATGTCCGCAGCGAGTTCGGCCGCCGAGAGCTCAAACCCGAATTGCCGTCGTATCGGGCTCGAAAGGCCTAGGTGGACATGGGCATCGATGAGCCCCGGAGTCAGAAGCATGCCGTCGAGGTCGACTGTCCTCGCACCCGACGGCGCCTGTCCGATCGCGGTGACAATGCCGTCGCTCACGCACACGTCGACTTCGACCGGGTCGGTGCCCGATCCATCCGCGACCTTGCCGCCGGCAAACCATACGTCAGTCAAAGGGACCTCCCGAGCATGAGAAAACCTCTTTCCTAAACACTGGTGAATTCGATATGCGGTACCGTACTCAACAGTGGTGAACCCGTCAATGGAGGTAACGTGAGATCGCCGGTTGGGGAGGGTCGAGAGCGACTGTTACAGGCACTGTTCGACGAGTTCGGTGAAACCGGCCCAAGTCCGAAGCTGTCGATGCGCCAAGTAGCGGAGCGACTCGGAGTGCACCACACGCTGCTGACTTATCACTTCGGATCACGACCGGGTCTCCTCAGCGCCGTGCTGTCGGAAGCGCGCCGCCGTGACAACCTCGTCATCGCCGCGATGGGCAAAGATCTCGGATTCGCGGCCCTGTGCAGGGCGATCTGGAGCTTTTACTCGAACGCCGAGCACGAAGACCGAAGCCGCACCTTTTTTCACCTGGCCGGACTTGCGGTCTACGAGCACAACGCATTTCAAGATTTCGCCGCCGACCTGGACGAATTGGCCCACCTCCTCGAAGCAGCAGCCCTTCGCGATGGATTCACCGTGGTGGATGCACAGCAGCAGAGCGTCATTGCAACCGCATGTCTGCGAGGACTGTTGCTGCAGAGGTTGCTCACCCCTGATGCCGAGGTCGACGCCGCAGCCGAGCGCTTCATCACCTCGTTGACCACGACCATTACCTGAGGCCCCACAACCGATCACCCTCGTTCGAAATCACCGACGCGGGGCCGTTTACCATGGGCTCGCTCATGTTTCGGCGCGAGCCGGGTCTCTGATCCCCGGTTGAGTGGTGGTCGATCGCCCTTTCGACATCTGTACGAGCGAACTGCCGAAAGATGCGACAAGTGAACCTATCTCGGCGCAGCGGACACACGACATCATCGACAAGTCCGATGATTCACGCGAGATACGAAAGTCAGGATCAGATAGTGACCATTACCTTCCGCGCCGCAGAGTTGGACAGCGCAAACGGGATCTTTCAACAAGCACTGCTTGGCCAACCCAGCGCCGAACCACTCAGCGGAGACATCATCACGCGCGCTGACGTCGAGTTCACCAGCGACGACGGGCGCATTCAATCCGGAGTCTGGGAGAGCGAACCAGGAAAGTCGCGGTGGGAGTTCCTCACCCGCGGCGAGATCATCACCATCGTCTCCGGCGCCATGACCGTGGAGGAGGACGACGGCGATCCCGTACATCTCGTTGCCGGTACGAGTGCAATCTTCCCAATCGGATGGAAGGGTATGTGGACGGTCACCGAGACCGTACGCAAGGTGTTCGTCGTATACAACGTATGACCAAGGGAAACCGCAACATCCGACGTTCACGGCCCGTCGTGCGGTCGGATCTCACGACGCAGCCCACTTGCCCTGAGTACTTGACGCTGCACTCCCGCCCGCACGGAATCCTCGGTGCCGATTACTCTCACATGGTTTCTGGCGCGAGTGATCGCCGTGTACAACAACTCCCGAGTCAGCAGTGACGACGCCTCGGCCGGCAGCATCACCGATACCGTGTCGTACTGGCTGCCCTGGCTCCGGTGAATCGTCATCGCGTAAACGGTCTGCACCGACGAGAGTTGGCTCGGGTGAATCAGAAACGCATCACTCCCCCGCTGGAACGCGGCAATGGGAACGCCATCCTCACGCTGCACGATCACACCGGCATCCCCGTTGTAGATCTTTGCCTCGTAGTCGTTGGCCGTCACCAACAGGGGTTGGCCCGGATACCACCTCGTCGGGTCCAGGAATTGCCCTGATGCCGTGCCGACCCACTCCATCGCCTGCTGCGCCCACCTCCCGACACCGTACGGTCCGTCACGGTGGGCGCACAGAAGGCGGTGCGATTCCAAGCCTTTCAGCGCGTCGATCGCATCACCCACTTCCGCCGACGCCGTCACCACCTCTGAACTCGCAACGATGTCGGCGCGCAATGCGTCGACGTCCTCGGGAGAATGGAAGGAGACGGCGGGATCACCGCTGCGCAGGATACGCAGAACCTCAGCGGAATCTCCCGCTCGAACTGCCCTGGCCAACGACGCGATGGTTCCGTCGAAGCGGCGCCCGCGTGAGAGTTGAATGATCCCGCCCCGCAGACGATCCTGCTCGTCCACACTCAGTGCCTCTTCGGCCCCGGTTGCCGCGAGATCGTCACCCACCAACTGTGACAGCGCCGGATTTCCACTGACTTCTACCGGGCGGGCGACAAGATCAGCAAGAACAGCGCCGGCGTCGACGGAGGTCAACTGATCGGGATCGCCGACGAGCAGTAGCCGGGCATCGGGGCGAACGGCTTCGAGCAGGCGCGCCATCAAGGTGAGGGAGACCATCGACGTCTCGTCGACGACGACCACGTCGTAGGGAAGTCTGTTGGTCGCATTGTATTTGAAACGACTCGAACTCCCCCGCTGCCAACCGAGTAGCCGGTGCAAGGTCATGGCCGCGAGTTCCTCGGGAAGGCCAAGGCTCGCGGTCTGCTCACGTACGGACTCTTGCAGACGTGCTGCGGCCTTGCCCGTCGGCGCTGCCAACCCGATGCGAGCATTCGAACCCAGTTCCTCCGACAGGAGAGCGAGAATACGTGCGACCGTATGGGTTTTGCCGGTTCCGGGCCCACCGGCGATGACCGTCGTCCACTGTGTCGCGGCGAGAGCAGCTGCTATTCGTTGACGATCAGGGGCGGAGGTCGGCCCGTGCTCGTCGACGAACAACGAATCGAGGCGCGTTCGGACCGCTTTCAGGTCGGCGGGCGGCCACGTGGACGCACGCTCGTCGAGCACTCGCCGAATCGTCTGCTCCTGCAGAAAGTACCGATCGAGGTAGAGAAGCTCACCGTCGTCGGTGTCGACCAACCGGAGCGGTCTGAGAGGTCCGGCGTTGCCGCCGATCACCAGAGGGCTCAGCCGAAGGGCGGCAACGATCTCCGACGGTTCGGGCCACGGCAACGACGCAAGTTCGTCTTCCGTCGCATTGTCGACGCTCACATCACGCATCCGTCGGAGATCGAGGCACACCGAACCTGATCGCACGGCCCGAACTGCCAACGCCGCGGCCAGCATCACTTTCTCGGAAGTTTCACCGCCCAGGCTGCACACCCGCGTCGCGACATGGACGTCAGCGGCAAGCAGAACCCCAGCTTCGTTGAAGATTCGCACGATCCCTTTGGCGCGCTGCGCCAATTGCGCCTCGGTCATCGGGTCTTCTCCCCTGCCGTGTTGGATGCATCGAGACCGGCCAGCAGATCCGATAGTTCAACCGTCAGCTGAGCAGGCGGTTTCCATTCGAATACACCACATTCCGGCGGACTGTCCGGGCCGAGCATCCCACGCACGAATTGATACTGCGCTCCTCCGAGATGGCGATGCGGATCGTAGTCGGGCAGTCGCCACCGCAGATACCGATGCAGCGCAACCGAATACAGCAAAGCCTGCAAGGGATAGTGCGAGCGCATCATCTCCGTCGCCATGAGTTCACGCGTGTAGTTGGCAGCCGTCAGATCGCCGCGGCCGAGCCGGTTGGTCTTGTAGTCGACGATCACGAACGACGGGCCCGGGATCCGGAGGACGGCGTCGATACTGCCCGTCAGGAACCCGCGCATCGGTGACGTCTCGACGCGGTCGAGATGGTCGGCGTAGGACGCAAGGATGTCGTCGGAGGGAAGGTGGCGCCTCAACAGTTCCGACACTCCGCGAAGTGTGACACTCATCGACACCGGATCGTCGCCACCGGCCAGTGGGAGTTCGAAATCGAGTTCGGGAAGGCGATCTTTCGGCGCGATCGTTGCCAAGGTTCCGAATCCCAGTGGAGTCTGCATCACCAGTAACAACGCATCCGCGAGTGCTTCGGAGTCGACCTCGGCCGCCCGAACCGAGACCGCCTCCGCGCAGCGCATACCGAGTTCCGCTCTCAGGTCTGAAGCAGCCGTGTCCACCACCTCGAGCACCTCGTGCACCAGCGTGCCGAATGCGGCGCCCGCCGGAAGGCCGTTCATCGGTGAAGCCAGCGCCTCCAAGGGCGAAGGGGTGACAGTCCCGATGTCTACGGAATCCTCCGGCTCGTCGTCCTTTTCGGGATCCTCTACCTCACTGTCGGTGCTCGTGACCGCGTGGTGCGCTCCGGCGGTCAGTGCCGAGTACGACGTACGACGCCACAGAGTGTCCAGGTCGCGATCGAAACGCGCCGCGGCCAGTTCGTTCACTTCCGCGGCCGCACCGGACCACAGGACAGGCGACGGCGGATGTGGACCTACCGGTTCCACCGAGATCACGTCGGACGCTGCTGCCGGCCACGTCGCGAGTCGTGCTGCGGTCGTACCGTCGTCGAGCACCTTCACTACCCGAGCAGGTTCGGCGATGCCGGGCGTACGTCCGAGCATCAACCGGTGCAGTGGCGAGCGGGAGGTCCCGTAGCTGGGTGCCCACCAGAGCACGAGTTGGCACTGTGCTCGGGTCAGCGCCACGTACAGCAGTCGTAGTTCTTCGCCTGCTTCCTCAACCTCCGCAACAGTCTTTCTGGCGTTGTACCCCGGACCTTCCTGTCCACCGACGTCGAGGATGCGGCGCCCCTCCGGATCGTGCAACAGCTGCGTCGGCGAGTTGAAGCCTCCCACGCTCTCCCAACTGAACGGGACGTAGACGATCGGGAACTCCAGCCCTTTGGTGGCGTGCACGGTTGCGATTTGCACTGCGGCAGCGTCACTGTCGAGGCGACGGCTTCTGTCGGTCGCACTCCCGGACGTCGGATCCTTGATCCGGTCGGAAAGCCAGCGAACCAGTGCGCTCAACCCGAACGCTTCCTCGGTGGCGACGCGACCGAGGAGTTGTGCGACGTGCCGCAGATCGGTGAAATCTCGTTCGCCGGACGGGGCCGCGAGTACACGCTTCTCCAGATTCGTTTCGGCGGAGATCCTTTCGAAGACGGCCGCGAACCCGACGCGTGCGAACAACCCGGAGTACGAGCGCAGTTGACCCGCCAGTTCCGCGACGACGTTGTCGCCGTCAGCGTCCAGTTCTTCGGAGGTGCGTCCGAAAATCGGCGAAAGCGCGGTCAACCGGACGCGATCCGACCGGTGCGGCTGCTCGATCGCCTGCAGCAGCCACAGCCACTGCGTCGCACTGGGTGTTGCGAAAACACTGGACCCGCCGGTCAATACGGAAGGTACACCTACGGCATCGAGGGCATCACGGATCATCGCCACCTGCTTGTGGGTGCGCACCAACACCGCGACGTCCCCCGGCTCGACCGGGCGAGGATCACCGTCGACGGCCAAGCGGGCATCGCTGCCCAGGAGCCCGACCACGTCTGCTGCGACGTCGTCCGCGACGCGACTGCGCAGTCTGCCTACAGCCGGAAATCCTGAACGATTGAGCGGCCCGGCACCGGTTCGCGGCAGATGGCGTACACGCATCGGCACCGGGCCGAACAACCGAGACTTCTTGTGCGAAGCCTCCACTGGATGCGCGACGATGCCTTCGTTGCCGAGTGCGGCACCGCCGTAGAGGTGTTCGAGTGCCGCCAACAACCCTGGATCGCTACGCCAATTGGTGGTCAACTCCTGGTGCGCATCAGCCTGATCGACCGCATCGAGATAGCTCAGAACTTCTGCCCCGCGGAACGCATAGATAGCTTGCTTGGGATCACCGACCAGGACAAGTGTGGTGTGACCGTGGAAGGCCAACCTCAGGATGTCCCACTGCAATGGATCGGTGTCCTGGAACTCGTCGATGAGCACGACTTCGAACTTTTCCCGCACCCGACGGCACGCGACGGGACCGTATTCCGGATCGGTCAATACGCCGTGCAACAGCGTCAGGAGATCGTTGAAGTCGCGAATTCCTTTGGTTCGCTTACGTCGCTCGACCTCGAGACGAGCAGCATCCGCGAAGAGGACTCGCTGACCAGGCGCGGTCTCCTCCTCGCCGTCGGGTTCGAGAATTGCCTGACCATCGCCGACTGCGCTTCGGGCAATAGCCAGCGCGTCCTTCGTGGAGAACGGTGGAGACGAGTCCGTTCGGCTGTAGCGGCTGAGGTACAAATCCGAAACGACTTCACTGATCAGGTCGTCGACCGATTCCACGAAAGTCGTGTCCGGCTCACGTTCCCCGGCGATACCGAGGCCGTCGAGCATCCGCTGGCAGAAACTGTGGGTGGTCGTGATGGTACCGGCGTCGAACTCCGCGAGAGCGCGCAGGAGTCGACGACGCCGCACACCGATCTCCTCGTCGTCCGCCGTTGCGAGGTATGCCACCAGATCATCGTCCGACCGCCTCGCAGTCTCCGGATCAACCAGTGCTGCAGACACTCCGGCGAACCGTTCTCTTGCACGCTCACGAAGTTCCTGAGTGGCGGCCCTACTGAATGTCACCAGCAGAACTTGCGATATGTCGGCGAGACCTTCGGCAACACAACGAGTCGCGAGTCCGACGATCGCGTAGGTCTTGCCGGTTCCGGCGCTCGCTTCCAACACCGTAGTGCCGGTAGGCAGTGGCCCCAAGAGATCGAAGTCCACGGGTTACTCCGCTCTTTCGTTGGTCAGCAACGGATCCCACAGCCGTCGGGCGAGAACTCCGAACCGAGTCGGTTCCTCGGCCCAGACGAACTCGTCGTCCGACGGCGGGTCCGCGGAAAGCTCCGCAAGTGTTCGAGCTTCTCCGAAAACATAAGCGTTGCTTGGATCGATCATCTCGCCGTACTGCCCGGTCCACTGGGTGTCCGCACCGTTTGTCGCATCGTCGACCGATTCACCGCCAAAGCGTCGGCGCGCGTATTCGGCTGAGGTAGCGGCCCACATCGGCAGCGGGCGATGCAGTCCCCGCTCCCGTAGGTCCACCAATTGCTGCAGGATCTCGATCGCATTGACTGGCGCATCGAGCACCGACCGTGCCGCTGCGATCTTTCCCCGACCCCGTCCGATGGAGACTGCATCGAGCGCTCCGGGTCGTCCGTGCGCTTTCAGAGCGAGCAGGTTGATCCAGGCCGTCATCCGATGTTTAGGCGCCAGTGAGGAATACGACGCCCGCACCACTGAATTGCCGTGCACCCCGGTTACCGTTCCGGTGAGACGATGCCCGTCACCGAGGTCGATGTCCACGTCGACGGCTTCGGAGTCGCCGTCGAAGTGCGGCAAGGCAAGTCCGGCAATCTGATCTACCACCCATTCGACGTTGCCCAGAACCGTGGCGCCCAGGTTGTAAGGCGGCAAAGTACCGCGGCGCCACTCCGCTGCACGGAAATCTGCAGAGTTCCGACCAGCCAAGCGCGAGAGAAGCATTCGATCACCCAGAGCCCAGGTGGACAGTGGATCGAGCTCGGTTGCCAGCGAATCCGCGATGTCGTCGTCGAGTTCCGGTACCCGGACGCCGAGGCGTTGGCGCAGAAAACCACGCGCGGGATGTACGAGGAAGCTCACCAGGTCGGCGAGGTTCACTTCCTTCGGATGCACCTCTGGTAGCTCGGCCGACAGAACTGTCGGCAATTCGACCGGTGTTCCGGAGGCAGCCCTCGCACCGGCCAGCGCTGCCGTGTCGAAGCTGAACGGCTGATCCGGCGAGAAGTTTCGATTGTCGAACGACTGCAACGGATGTCGTGTCAGCACTCCGTTGATCGCTTCCGGACCCACCGTCGCACTGAGTACGTCGAGGAGGCCACTGAGGGGGATCGCCGGCGGTCTGACGACACCGGTGACCGGATCGGCACCGGTATACAACAAGATCAGATGCTCACCCGCAGACATCACGGCGTCGAGAAGCAGTTGCCGGTCTTCACTGCGCAGATCACGCTCCCCCACAACGGGATCACGGGACAAGATGTCGTCGCCGTCGACTCCACCGGTTCGAGGGAACACCTCGTCGTCGAGCCCGATCAGCACGACCACGCGATGCGGCACCGAACGCATCGGAACCATCGTGCACACCGTCAGTTCGCCGGTTCGGAAGTTGGCGCGCGTAGGTCTGCCCGCGAGGCTTCGCGAGAGCATCGCGCGAACATCAGCCAGACGTAACACCGTCTCTCCGCCGAATTCGACAGCAGCTGCCAGTTCGCGGTGAGCCCCTGCGCTCTGCCACGAATCAGCGGGCGCTGTGTCGGTCAGCAGATCCAGGGCCCGCATCAGCACACGAAGCCATTCGGCCGGCGAATGTGGGCCGACAAGATCGCGAAGCGAGACGGCCAGGCGGTCGACGAACTCTGCGAAACGTCCACTCAGGTCGATGTCGGTGCCGTCCACGTCATCGAGTGGCAGCGCGAGATCCAACCAGGCATTTTCCGATTCGTCCGCGCTGACCCCCAACAAGATTCGATCCATGGCGGTGTTGAAGGTGTTCTGCGGAAATGCGTCGAGACCGAATGTTGCACGCTGCCGACTACCGATTCCCCAGCGAGCACCCGCTTCCGTCGTCCATTCCCGCAGTCTTTCCAACTCGTCGTCGCCCCACGAAAAACGTGTGCGGACAGGCTCGGTCGCGGCAAGGTCGAGAACCTCACTGGCTGTGGCCCGGCCGTCGGCCAGGTCGAGAAGAGAGCCGAGAACAGCCAGGACAGGATTGGTCTGACGTAATCCGCGGTCTGCCAGCCTTACTCGAAGAAGATGCCCGGGGTGGCCATGGACGCCTTGCCCGAACGCTGCACGAACCAAGGGTGCATACGTTTCGACGTCCGGGCACATCACGAGTACGTCGCGCGGCTGCAATGTCGGGTCGTCCTCGAACAATCGGAGCAGACATTCGCGGAGCACCTCGACCTGCCGTGCCGGCCCGTGGCACGCGTGAACCTGAACTGTCCCATCGGGTTCCGCTGAAACGCTGGGAGCACGATCGGCGATGACATCGGCTTTGACCGTTGCCAGGAGGGATTTCGGGCCGGCTGGTTCGTGAAGATGCACCGTCTCGAACTCGACGGCACCGAGGCTGATCTGAAGTTCACGAACGTCGCGAGCGAGGCTCGACAGCAACGGATTGGCGGATATCAGCGCCGACCCGTCTTCCGAACGTCGGATGGTGCTCTCGCTTCGAGGTTGCATGCGCGAGCTCATCGTGGCCCACAGCGCGGGGCTGGGGTGCGGAAGCCAGATGTGCACGTCCCGATTCGCGCTGAGTGCGCTCAAGATCATTCGCTGATCGACCGGCAGCCGTGTCGGCCCGAAGACCGACAGACGTTCCGGCAGGTCGACCAAAGCCGGGTCCTCGACCAGCGCGCTGCTCACGTGCCCCAGTCGCTGTGCCGGCCCCGGAACGTCGATCTTGTCCGCGACGATGCACCACAGGCGTGCCTGCCATTCGAAATCCTCCGACAGAGCCGATCCGTGTCCGTCGGTCAACCGCCCGGCGGCCCAGTCGATCAGCATCTGCGGGCGTTGCGCGGCGTAACTGCGGAAGAGTTCGGTGACGTGCGTAGCGGAGGCAAACCGTCGACCTTCACGATGGCCTTCGAGATGCTTCGCCAGGACTCCGCACCAGGGCTCGCCGATGGACTCGTCGATCACATCGAGAACCGTCCACACCAATCGTGTCGGCGACCATGGGTCGTCGTCAGCCGTGATTCCACTGACCGCGGCCACGGACTCCGCGACCAGGCGCGCGGGTGAAGGAAACGCGATGTTCGCAGAAATTCCGTCCACTGCCGACGGCCCGGACGTGCCTAGCTGGGAGGACAGCCGCTGATTGAGCCAACGCTCGACGCCCTTGGCCGGCACCGCAACAGTTTCTCGGGCGAAGGGATCCGACAGCGGTGTACGGAGGAGCTTGGCCAACGCCGAGACCAAGGTGTCCGAACGCTCGGCCCGGTACAACTTCAGCAATCTTCGCTCCCCTCACTCCGTCCAGACGTCCATCTCACCACGGCGCTGTGACATGCCACGCCGAACCAGCCTCACGCAGCGGTGACGCGCAGGCAACATGACCGCAACCGGACGTTCGTACTGTGCGGGAATGACCAGTCCCGTCACCACACCTCGCCCCGCTGGAACCGGTCTCGACATCTCCGGCCTCGGCAAGACCTTCGAGATGGGTCGTCGGTCGGTGACCGCGCTGACCGACGTGTCCCTTCAAACCAGCGAAGGCTCCTTTCTGTCTCTGCTCGGGCCGTCCGGATGCGGGAAGTCCACCGTTCTCCGCATCCTTGCGGGCCTCGATACTCCGACGTCGGGAACAGCACTTGTCAACGGACAGTCGCCCGCCGAGTTACGCAAGCGCCGCGAACTCGGAATCGCCTTCCAGGATTCGGCTTTGCTGCCGTGGCGAACAGTGGCCTCCAACATCAAACTGCCGCTGCAGGTTGCCGGCATCGATCCCGACCCCGGGCTGATAGCCGATCTGATCGCGCTCGTCGGCCTCGAGGGATTCGAGAAAGCCAAGCCCGCCCAGTTGTCCGGCGGTATGCGTCAGCGTGTGTCGATCGCGCGATCACTCGTGGTCAAGCCGAGTGTCCTCCTACTCGACGAGCCGTTCGGCGCGCTGGACGACATGACCAGACAACGACTTAATATCGAATTGCTCAGGATCTGGACCGAGAAACCGGCGACCACGTTGATGGTGACGCACGGTATCGCCGAGGCTGTGTTCCTCTCCGACGTCGTCGCCGTCATGACGCCGCGGCCCGGACGCGTCCTCGAAGTCGTGCCGATCGACCTGCCGCGCCCACGGACACCCGAGATGATGCGGACACCTGAGTTCCACGAGATCCACGACTACCTCTCCGGCCTGCTCTTCGGAAAAGCAGGCGTCGCATGACCATTACCGATATCGAGAACGTGGCGACCGCGGCGGCGCAGCCATCAGCGCCGCGCCGGATCCGATTGAAGCGTCCGACGTGGTTCGGCGGTGCAGTCGGTATCTGCGGACTGATCGCACTCTGGTGGATTCTCGCGGCGGCCGGTGTTGCGGGAGGCACGATTCCGACGCCGTGGGTGGTTGTGTCGACGATGTTCGACGACGGCTGGTCGCTGTACGGACCCAATTTCACCGTCACGGCTTCCGGTGCGCTGCAGGGCTTTATCTGGGGAAATCTGCTGGCGATCACGCTTGCCGTGCTTGTCGTTCTCATTCCGCCTATCGAGGGATTGGCCACACAATTGGCGATCCTGAGTTACTGCACACCGCTGTTGGCGCTCGGCCCGATCATCCTGGTCGTCTTCGGCGGCCGGACCCCCACAATCTTTCTCGCCGCGATGTACTGCTTCTTCACCACGATGGTCGGCACACTCGCAGGCCTGAGATCGGCAGACAAGACGAGCCTCGATCTCGTCGCCGCCTACGGCGGTGGGCGTTGGCAGAAGTTCACCAAAGTTCAACTGGTGAGCGCACTTCCGAGCACCTTTGCCGCTCTCAAGATTGCTGCACCCTCCGCTGTACTCGGCGCTATCCTCGGTGAGTATCTCGGCGGGGTGGACAGCGGGATCGGCGTCGCACTCACAGCCGCTCAGACGTCGTACAACGTCCCGCGAACGTGGGGAATGGCCATCGCCGCCGCCTTGCTCGCCGGCCTGGGATATGCCGTCGTCGCAGCGATCGCCCGGCTCGTCACCCCGTGGACAAGCGCTCCGGGAGCACAGAAATGACCGCGGTCCGAGGAACATTGAGATTCCTCGCTCCGATTGCCATCGCCTCGGCTCTGTTGCTTGTCATATGGGTGGTCTTTCTCAATGCCTTCCCCCAGGTGGGTCCGCGTGTGGGAAAGACGCCGGCCGACGTCTGGGAGTATCTGTTCTCCGGTCCTAAATCCGCCGACGCTCGTTCGGGCATCATCGACAACCTGTTCATCACTCTGCGCGACGCCGGTGTCGGTTTTGCCGTCGGAATGACTGCCGCGCTCGTGGTGGCATCGATCTTCGTCGTTTCCCGCACTGTCGAACAGACTTTCATGCCCGTTGCAATGCTTCTACGATCTGTTCCTCTCGTTGCGATGACTCCGATCATCGTCCTGATATTCGGCCGCGGAATCGTGGGTGTGACGGTCATGGTTGCGATAGTGGTGTTCTTCCCGGCGCTGGTCATGATCATGGTCGGTCTACGTGCCGCTCCAGTTCAGGCGCAAGATCTCATTGCCGCGTACGGCGGGAGTCGTTGGACCGCATTGCGAATGGTGTCCGTACCGTCCGCACTTCCCGCGGTGTTCGCCGCCGCTCGAGTATCCGTGCCCGGCGCCTTGATCGGCGCCCTGATCGGCGAATGGCTCGGTAGCGGTCAAGGCTTGGGTTCGAGCATGATCAAAGCCATTCCGCGCTATCAGTACAACGAACTGTGGGCATCTATCGTGGTGATCACCGTGGTGTCGATCATCCTCTACGCCGTGGTCGGAATCTTCGAAAACATCGCCCTGTCTCGTTTCGGGCCTTCTGCCGGCAAGTCGTGACATCTGTTAACACGACCTCAACAAACTCTGTCTCCCAAGCAAACTGAACGAAACCGACTGGCCCTAGTGTTCCGATTCATGACGCCATTCAAGCCCGTCCGCCAGCTGGACCGCAGGGCCTTCTTCCGATACTCCGCGCTGACCGGCATCGCAGTCGCCGGTAGCGCGTCATTGCTCGCGTGTAGCAGTGATTCCAGCAGTTCGAGTGGCGGAACCTCGGACGACGGTTCCGAATTCGGAACAGTTGCAGTGCAGTTGTCCTGGATCAAGAACATCGAGTTCGCCGGCGAGTACTTCGCTCTGGACAAGGGGTACTACAAGAATGCCGGGTTCGGGAATGTCGACCTGGTGGCAGGTGGCGCAGCCGGTACCGGCGTCGAAGCCGGCTTGGACACCGGCAAGGTCTGGATCGGAATGTCCGCACCGCAGCTCACAGCCCCCGCTGTACTCGACGGGCTGGACGCAAAGATCGTCGGTGCGACATTCCAGAAGAACCCGTTTGCAATTGTCAGTTCTGCTGCGGCACCGATCAACTCGCCGCAGGACATGATCGGCAAGAAGATCGGCGTCCAGGATTCCAATCAGCTCGTCTTCGGAGCTCTCCTGGCAGCAAACGGCCTGACCGAAAGCCAGATGACGATCGTGCCCGCGCAGTTCGATCCGAGCCCCTTGGCGAACGGCGAGGTGGACGGTTGGGTCTCCTACGTCACCAACGAGCCGATCACGCTGGCCGCCAAAGGTTTCCCCAACGCCCACTTCCTCTTCGCGGACTACAACCTTCCGTTGGTCGCCGAATCGTTCACGGTTCTCCAGTCCACCATCGACAACGAGAGGGACAAGCTCAAGGCATTCCTGAAGGCCGAGATCCAGGGCTGGAAGGACGCGGTCGCCGATCCGGCAGAGTCGGCACGGCTCGCCGTCGAGGTCTACGGCAAGGACCAGAACCTGGAACTCGACGAACAGATCAAGGAAGCCACCGCACAGAACGATCTTGTGGTGTCGGCAGATACCAAAGCGAACGGGTTGTTCACGATGACACCCCAACTGATCGAACAGAACATCGCAGCGCTGTCGAAAGCGGGACTGGAGATCACGGCGGATCAACTGTTCGACATGTCGATCCTCGAAGAGGTGTACGCCGAGAATCCAGATCTCATCTGACGGTGCCGAGCGTCAGCGAACCTCTTGCGCGAGTATGCCCGAGATGAATAGTTGTACAAGGACCTCGGCCTTGTACCGGTCATCGGACCCAGCACCGATACAAAGGTTCCCGATGCCTTTGAGCACGTTGTACGCATCGACCCGCGAAGCATTGCCAACGGACTCGAGCGCTGCCGCGAGGAGGGAGTCACATACCGGGACGAGGCGGTCGACGAAGTAGGTATGCAGAGCGTCGGACCCGGCGCTGTCTCCTTGCAGTGCACCGGCGAGCCCATGCTTGGTTACCAGGAACTCCACGAACAAAGCCACCCATGCCCGCAAAGCCGCCTCGGGCGTTGCACTCTCCGCGAGCATCTGTGGGCCCGCGTCCGCACACGCCTCGACTTGGTGTCGGTATACGGCGACCACCAACTCGGGACGCGTCGGGAAGTGGCGGTAGATCGTCCCCATGCCGACGCCGGCCTTCGCCGCAATCTCCCGCACCGGAGCGTCGACCCCGGACTCCACGAACACTGCTGCCGCCGCGTCGAGCAGCGCCTGCTCGCTTCGACGTGGGCGACCGACTTGCTTGGGCGACACGACGCGCGACTGCTCGTCCTGGGCATCAGCCATGTGCACTCCTCGCTGACTCACGACATATGTTTGCATTACGGAACACAGTTCCGTAATGTTGCGGAGCGACGCTCCGATAACCAGTATCGCAGGGTGCAGCCTCAGCAAGGAACTTGCCATGACCTCATCAATGATCAACACGCTGAACGGCATCATCGGCGCCGGCACCCCGGTCGTCTCCGTTGCCCCCGTCGCGTTGTTCGCCCCCGATCGACCAGTCCCGCTGGAAGTACGTGTGTCTGCTCCGGCGGCAGGCACGAACCTCCCCGTTGTGGTGTTCTCCCACGGCAACGGGTGGAACCTCGATGGATACTCGCCACTCACGGCATTCTGGGCATCCCACGGATTCGTGGTGATCCAGCCGACACACCTGGACTCGCGCCGGAACGGTTTCGGGTTCGATCACCCGGTGTTCCCGACGATCTGGACCGAGAGGATCGCGGATCTCACACGTATCCTTGATCAGCTCGACACCATCGAATTTGCCGTGCCCGGGCTTGCCGGCCGCATCGACCGCAGTCGAGTTGCCGCCACGGGTCACTCCTGGGGCGGGCAAACCGCTCAGTCGCTCCTCGGAGCACGGATCTTCGACGAGGCCGGCCAGGCCGGCCAGGACATGTCCGACAGTCGCGCCACCGCGGGAATCCTGTTCGCAGCAACCGGTCTCGGCGGCGAGAACCTGCATCCGTTCGCGCAGGCGAACTTCCCGTTCATGCGCCCCTCGTTTCAGGAACTGACGACGCCGACACTCGTCGTCGCGGGCGACCACGACCAGTCCAAGATGTCCAGCCGCGGACCTGACTGGTTCACCGACGCCTACACGCACAGCCCCGGAGCCACCGACCTCCTGACCTTCTACGGTGCCGAGCACGCACTCGGCGGAATCGTCGGATACGAAGTCGCCGAGACCACTGACGAGAACCCAGAGCGGGTCGCCGCCATCCAACGGATGAGTACTGCCTACCTTCGGACCGCGTTGCGCATCGATGAGACCAGCTGGCCAGCGGCCCGGGCCGCGTTCAGCGACAACGCCGACCCGATCGGCCGAGTCGACACCAAGTAATGCGGCAGTGATCCAACTTATTGGCCGAAGTTGAACCTGAGATTCGCATTTATCAAGGTGTTGAGCCGCTTTCGCATTCTGACAACCTCCGCCTCGGGCGGTATCGGATCGTCCAAGAAGAGCGTCCAACGCAGCATCGTGCTGTTTCCGACCGCCTCGATGTCGAATCGGATGACGGCGTCGGGGCGGTCCGGCCAGATCGAGGACCAGATCACCAGCTCCGGTTCCTCAGCCCTGACGATCGCCGGTGCGATCTCGCTCTCGAGCAGTTCCAGCCAGTGCCGAGCGGGCTGGCGGTACGGATCGATCAATGCCTCGAACATGAAGCGCGCAGGCGGCGGCTGGCTCCGGCGCCTCGTCGCGACTTGCTGCATGGCTCGAGCGTAACCGCCCCTAGGAGATACACCTCTACCTTCACCGTGCTGGATCCACGAAAACTGGGATAAACCGGGCACTGGCGGAGGACACTCAGGAGCACATCCGTCTGGGAGGGCCGCTCATGCGTAAACGCCATCAAATCCTGCTTGCAGTGTCCGCAGCGATCGGGCTGTCGCTGACGCCGATCAATGCGTCGGCAACACCGAGCACAGGGGTGCACGGTGAAATCCTCGGGCAGGTGACTTTCGACGGCAAGGATTACATCCTGCGCCAGATCACCATCGACCCCGGTGGTTCCACCGGTTGGCACTTCCACGACGGGACGCTCTACGCACTGATCGCGCAGGGCACGCTGAGCCACTACCGATCCGATTGCTCCGTCGACGGGATATACAGCGCTGGAAATACATTGATCGAACCCAGCGGTTCTGATCATGTGCACATCGGAAACAACTCTCAGACAACACCATTGGTGCTCGAGGTCATTTACGTCAATCCGACGGGTAGCCCCCTCTCCGAGGATGCTGCGCCGCCCAACTGCCAACTACCCGGCTGACGGGGCAGAAGAGGTAAACCGCACCGGCATCGATTCGAGTCCGGACACGAAGTTGGCGGCACGCCGCGGCAACGGCGCGTCGGTGGCAAGTTCCAGGTCCGGCAGCCTGGCGAACAGTTGCTCGAACATGATTCTTCCCTCGAGCCTGGCCAGCTGATTGCCCAGACAGAAGTGAGTTCCGAAGCCGAAGGCCACGTGTGGGTTCGGTGTGCGGCCGATATCGAACTGTTCGGCGTTGACGAACACGGATTCGTCGAAATTTGCAGACTCGAAGAGCAGCAGCATTTTCTCGCCTGCCTTCAGCTGCGCACCGAAGAAATCGGTATCACGTGTCAGGGTTCGAGCCATGTTCTTGATCGGCGACGACCACCGCAGCATCTCTTCCATCGCCAGAGGAATGGCATCGGGATCGTCGACCAGTTCCCGATGCTGGTCCGCATGACGCAGCAGCTGTTCCATGCCACCGCTCAGGACGTGCCGCGTGGTCTCGTCACCGCCGATGAGAATCAGTAGGGACTCGTTGACGATTTCCTGATCGGAGAGAGCCTCTCCGTCGACCTCACTGTGTATCAACGTGCTCACCAAATCGTCGGCCGGCTCGCTCCTCCGCTCGGCGATGGCTCGCATCATGTACGCGGTGAAGTCGACGTACGCAGTCATCATGGCTTGCAGCTGATCCTGGGAAGCGTTGCTTCCCAGTGCTTTCACCAGATCGTCCGACCACCGCAGAAACAACGCGCGTTCTTCCGGACGGACACCCAACATGTCGCCGATGACGGCCATAGGCAGCGGTGCCGCCAAGTCTGCGACGAAGTCGGCTTCTCCTTTCTCACAGACGGCGTCGATCAGTTGATCGCAGATCTCCCGGATACGCCCGGCCTTGGCTTCGACCTTCTTACGTGTGAAACCCGCGTTGACCAAGCGTCGACGCGTGAGGTGCTGCGGGTCGTCCATGTCGATCATCTGCGGCAACGGACCCGTTTCGGGACGGATGCCGCCGGCGTTGGAGAACAGTTCGGGATCCCGCTCGGCTGCGACGACGGCGTCGTAGCTCGCTGCCGCGGTGATTCCGTTGGCGTCGTCTCGGTACACGGGCTCGTGATCGCGCATCCAGGCGTAGGCATCGCGAACATTCCCGAGGTCTCCGCTGTAGAAGCGCCCGTCGATCAAATCGAAGGTCGGTCTGGTAGCCATCACTCCGCCTCTCACACAACCCTTGCCTCAATAAGTAGAACCTGTTCCTATATAGCGTGGGGCGTTTTCACCGAAGCCGAACCGGAAAACCTCCAGAAGCAGCACGCGCGCCCGCCGGAGCAACGACCAGGAGACACGCATGGACGACGACACCGCCTCAGCGGGCATACCCACTTTCACCGGCAGATCGATACTGGTGACCGGCGGCGGTAGTGGCATCGGCCTGGGCATCGCTCGTTCGCTGGTTGCGGCCGGCGCTCACGTGACGATCTGCGGACGCAACAAAGAGAAACTGGATGCTGCTGCCGAATCGATCCGGCAGTCGAATCCGGCAGGATCGGTCGGCGTCTCCTCCGCCGACGTCACGATCGAGGCAGACGTCGTCGCCGCTGTCGCCGCAGCGGTGTCCGTCACCGGAAAGCTCGACGGAGTGGTGGCTTGCGCCGGTGGGAACGAAACCATCGCCCCGGTCACGCAACTCGACGTCGACGCGTGGCGCCGCACCGTCGACCTCAACGTCACAGGGACCATGCTGACGATCAAGCACGGCGCCCGGGCACTGGTGGCAGGAGGCGGCGGATCCATCGTCGCGATCTCGTCGATCGCCAGCAGCAACACACATCGCTGGTTCGGCGCATACGGCGTCTCGAAGTCCGGCGTCGACCACCTGGTGCGGTTGGCGGCAGACGAACTGGGCGCCAGCAACATTCGTGTCAACGCGATTCGGCCGGGGTTGACCCGAACGGATCTGGTCGCGCTCATCACCGAGGGTGGCCCCATCCTCGACGACTACCTGGCCAACACTCCACTCGAACGCGTCGGTGAAGTCGAGGACGTCGCCGGACTCGCTTCCTTCCTCCTCGGACCGCAATCCACCTGGATCACCGGGCAGATCATCAACGCGGACGGAGGCCAAATGCTGCGCCGCGGACCGGATTTCCGCTCGATGCTCGAACCCGTCTACGGCTCCGACGGACTCCGCGGGGTGGTCGCGCCATGAGCTACACGATTCTGGGCAAGAAGGTCGAGATGCCGGTCGAAGTTCGCACCGCGTCGGCCTTCATGGCGCTGTACTCGGTACCCAGCGCAACCGCGCAGTCGATCATCGACTACACCGGCTTGACGGTGCTCCAGTACCGGCCCGGTCGGGCGCTGTGCGGGTTGGTTTTCGTCGACTACATCGACGGAGATCTGGGCCCGTACAACGAATTCGGAGTGACGTACATGGTGCGCAGCCACACTGCGCCTCCCGAAACCTCGGTGCTGGGAGATCTACGTTCACTCGCTGCGGGAACTGCGGGGGCGCTCATTCACGAGTTGCCGGTGGACGGCGAATTCACCAAGGCCGCCGGCCGGGAAATCTGGGGGTTCCCGAAGGTGCTTGCCGAATTCGACACCGAGCACGTCGGCTCGGTCAAGCGCGGATCCGTCTCGCGCGACGGCAAACTCATCACACAGTTGAGTGTGAAATCCGGCGTCAGCGTGCCGGGTGGCGGAGCCAACATGTCGTTGGCCGCGTACTCACATCTCGACGGCGTCACCAGGTGCACGTCGTGGGACATGGCGCCGACCGGCGTCAAATCGCGACCTGGTGGAGCCGAGGTGCAGCTGGGCAGTCACCCGATGGCGGCGGAGCTTCGGAAACTCGGACTCCCCCGCCGGGCCTTGATGACCACGACCATCAAGAACCTGGCGATGACGTTCGGGGAGGCGACAGCGATCTGAGTGTCAGCCGACGGCACCCCTTTCGGTCACGTGTGACTCGGGCTACACTCCTGGACGGTTGACCAACTCGCGTCAGACCGCCCGAAAGGACACTCGTGCAGATCACCCGACGCACCGTACTGGCAGGCGCTGCCGCCGCACCTGCGCTCGCCGCTCTGTCGACGAACCAGGCCGTCGCAGCTTCGCCGGCACGCACCGTTTCACCCGCACGTACCGACAAGTCATCGTCGTTGCAGGTGGGCGTCGGGATCTCCGATGTGACCGGACCGGTCGCCGAAGTCGGCATGATGGGCTACTCGAGCTTCGACCAACGCGCCGAAGGTCTGCACCAGCGAATGCGCGCACGCGCCTTCATCTTCGAGTCCGGCGGGTCGCGGGTCGTCTACGTCTGCGTCGACAACTGCATGATCTTCCAGTCCGTGCACGACGAGGTTCTGCGCCGGCTGGCCGGAAAATTCGGCGATATCTACACCGAACGCAACGTCATGTTGACGGCCATCCATTCACACGCGGCATGTGGTGGGGCCTCGCACAACTACGCCTACAACCTCGCAGTTCTCGGCTTCGAATTGCAAGTGTTCGAAGCCGAGGTCAACGGCATGGTCGAGGCGATCAGCGCTGCCCACGAGAACCTGGCGCCCGGCACGGTACGTTTCGGCCGGTCCGATCTCACCGACGCGAGCGTCAACCGATCACGAGTGGCGTTCGATCTCAATCCCGAAGAGGACAAGGCCTACTACCCCGGCGGCAACGATCACCACATGCGGGTCATGCGAATCAGCCGGGGCAGCAAAGACATCGGGGCGATCAACTGGTTCGCCACCCACTGCGCCTCGCTCACGAACGAGAACCATCTCATCTCCGGCGACAACAAGGGCGCCGCGGCGTACTTCTGGGAGCACGACGACCAGGGCGTGCGCTACCTCGACGGCGACACCAGCTTCATCGCCGCATTTCCGCAGACCAACAGCGGCGACATGTCACCCAACCTCTTCCTCGAACCCGGACGTGGACCGACCGACGACGAATTCGAGAACGCACGCATCATCGGACTGCGCCAGGTCGCGGCGGCTCAAACTGCCTTCCACGCGGCGTCCGAAACCGTCACCGGTGGCGTCGACAGTCGGATCATGTACCTGGACATGGCAAATCAGGTGGTGAGTGGGAGATTCACTCCGGATGGGCGCGAGCATCGCACCGCGCCGGCAGCGATCGGCGCGGCGATGAGCGCCGGAAGCGTCGAGGACGGACCGGCAATTCCGATCTTCCCCGAGGGCACCAGGAACCCCATGATCGACGCACTGGGCGGCATGGATGCCCCTGTGCCTCAATGGCTTCAGGATGCACAGGCCCCCAAGCTCGTAGTCGTTCCGGTCGGCCTGTTGCCACCGGGCGGATGGGTACCGAACGTACTGAAGATCCAGATCCTGCGGATCGGCCAGTTCTACATCGTCGGGGGCCCTGCGGAATTCACCATCGTCTCCGGATTACGAGTGCGTCGAACCGTCGCCGACGAGCTTGGGGTTCCCCTCGAGAACGTCATCTTCCAGGGCTACGCGAACTCGTACTCGAGCTACTGCACCACCCCACAGGAATACGATTCGCAGCAGTACGAGGGCGGCTCGACGATGTTCGGCCGTTACACACTGCCTGCCTATCAGCAGGGGTACGCCGCTCTCGCAGCCGCGATGCGCGACGGCACCGAACCTCCTCGCGGCCCCGCGCCGGCCGACCTGTCCGGGTTCCAACCCAGCTTCGGACCTGGCGTCGACTTCGACGAACCTTTGCCGGGAACACAATTCGGCGATGCGACCGTCCAGCCAGGCGACAGCACACCAGGCGGACAGGTTGCCGTCGAGTTCGTCACCGGCCACCCCAAGAACGACACTCACCGAAACGGGACCTTCTACGAGATCCAACGCAATACCGGCGGATCCTGGACGCGCGTGGCCGACGACAACGACTGGTCCACCAAACTGCACTGGCGCCGGGTCGGGAGCAACGGTTCCGTCGTACGCATCACGTGGGATGTTCCGGCCGATACTCCGGCGGGTACGTATCGAGTCCAACACTTCGGTGCGTCGAAGGCTCGGGGTACCGGCGCGATCACGCCCTTCTCCGGGGTGACCGCCGAATTCCGACTCACCTGACCCGCGCGGTGGCTGGGTTCAGGCTGCGGTCGGATGCAGCGAGGTGCTCGGCGCCGACTGCTCTGACGCTGCCGGGCGGTCGATCTTCGCCGCGACGATCAGAACCAGCAGACCGGCGACGGTGACTGCCGCTCCCATCCAGATCGGGGAGGTGAAGCCGAGCCCCGCAGCGATGGTGATTCCGCCCAGCCATGCCCCGAGTGCGTTGCCGACGTTGAAGGCGGCGATGTTGGCACCCGACGCCATGGTCGGTGCGGCCGACGCGTAGTTCATGATCCGCATCTGCAGGCCGGGAACCGTCGCAAAACCGAAGGCGCCCATGAAGAACAGCGAGATCACAGTCATGACCTTGCTCTCCGCGGTGGCGGCGAACACGATCAGAACGACGGTCAGGATCGCGAGAATCCAGACCAGCGCCTTCGTGAGCGAACGGTCGGCCGCCTTGGCGCCGAGGAAGTTACCGACGAACAGGCCCGAGCCGAAGAGGATGAGCAGCCACGGAACGCTGGACGTCGCGAAGCCGGTCACCTCGGTGAGGGTGAAGGCGATGTAGGTGAACGCTCCGAACATTCCGCCGTAGCCGAGGATGGTGATGACGATCGAGAGCCATACCTGCTTGTTGCGGAACGCCCCCAACTCTCCGCGCAATCCGCCGCCGGTCGTGCTGGCGGGTGTCGTCGGGACGAGTGCTGCAATTCCGATCAGGGCGATGACGCCGATGACGGTGATGGCCCAGAACGTCGAGCGCCACCCGAGTTGCTGGCCCAGCAGCGTGCCGAACGGAACGCCGAGGACGTTGGCGATGGTCAGGCCCGCGAACATCATCGCGATGGCGCCGGCGCGCTTGTTGGGCGCGACCATGTCGGCGGCAACCACCGAACCGATTCCGAAGAATGCACCGTGGCACAGCGCCGCGACGATGCGGCCGCCCATCATGACCTCGTACGACGGCGCGAGCGCGGACATCAGATTGCCGATGATGAACAGCACCATGAGCGAGAGAAGGACTTTCTTGCGCTCGAAGCGGGTGACGGCAGCGGTCAGGAGGATCGCACCGATCGCCACCGACAGTGCGTAGCCCGAGATCAGGTAGCCCGCGACGGACTCGGTGACCTCGAAGTCGGCTGAGACCTCGGGCAGGAGGCCCATGATGACAAATTCGGTGAGGCCGATTCCGAACCCGCCCATAGCGAGGGCAATGAGACCCAATGGCATCTCGATGTTCCTTTCACAGATTTACGCGTAAGCCGTTAGCGGGCGTGTGCAGTAGTTGCAGGCGCGCTATAAATAGTTGCACGCGCGCGCTACATGCGCAAGCTGGTAACCTGGAGCCGCAGGAAACGGACAAGGAGAATCACATGGGGATCGCCGACGACGCCGTCGAAATCCGTTCGCAAGGGTGGCGCACGCTCGCAGCACTGCACGGCGCCCTCGACACCGAACTGGAACGCGCGCTCCAGCGTGAGCACAAACTGTCCGTCGTCGAATACACCGTGCTCGACGCGCTGAGCCGCCAGGACGGCTGGCACATGCGCATGGCCCAGCTGGCCCGCGCTGCCGCACTGAGCAGCAGCGCCACGACGCGCTTGGTGAACCGACTCGAAGATCGAGGACTACTGACGCGCATCCTGTGCGCCGACGACCGTCGAGGCATCTACACCGAGTTGACGCCGGCCGGCCGCGAGCTTCTCGAAAGCGCACGGCCGACGCACGACGCCACCCTCGAGGCCGCGCTCGACGAGGCATGCAAAACGCCTGAACTCGCGCCACTGGTGCGCGCCCTGCACGAGTTACCCGTCGGCTAGAAGTCTGCCGGAAGCAGGGCACGCTCCGCGATGCCCGAGACCACCTGAGCGACAAACACACCCGCGTCGACCTCCGCCCGCCCACCACGCGCGGGGACCAGAACGTCGACGGTGCCGCCGTGCACCTCGTTGTCCCCGATCACCGCGATGTACGGGTCACGGTGAGTGCGCGCCTCGCGGATGCGACGTCCCAACGATCCGTCAGCTGCGATCGCCACTCGAACATCGTGAGCCTCGAGATCGGCCCGCAAACGCTCGGCCGCATCCCGATGTCGGTCGCCGACGGGCAGGATCGAGACTTGGTTGGGTGCCAGCCACGGCGGCATCCGTCCTTCGAACCTTTCGATCAAGAGCGCAGTCATGCGTTCCATCGACCCGAGCAAGCCCCGATGGATCATGACGGGGCGAGCCTTGGATCCGTCCTCAGCGGTGTACTCGAGGTCGAACCGCTCCGGTTGATTGAAGTCGAGTTGGACGGTGGAGAGTGTTTCCTCGCGGCCGTGCGCGTCTCGCACTTGGACGTCGATCTTGGGACCGTAGAACGCTGCCTCTCCCTTCGCTTCCACGTACTCGATCGAGCGTGCATTCAGTGCTCCGCGAAGGTGATCCTCGGCGTCCGCCCACTGCTCGTCGGTGCCGAGGTACTGCCCCTCTCCCCCTCTGATCGAGAGTCGGTACCCCCGTTCGGCAATCCCCAGAGTCGAGTAGCAGCGCTCGATCGCGTCGAGCGCCACGATCACTTCCGCTTGCACTTGTTGACGACTACAGAAGACATGTGCGTCGTCGAGATTGATCTGTCGGACTCGACTCAATCCGCTGAGAACTCCGGAGAGTTCGCTACGAAACATCGATCCGAGTTCACGAACGCGGAAAGGTAGCTCGCGATAACTACGACCGCGAGCGGCGAATACCTGAGCGTGATGAGGACAGTTAGCCGGACGAAGGAGAAAGGACTCTCCGCCTATCTTCATTTCAGGGAACATGTCGTCCGAGAACTTGGACCAATGCCCAGATCTCTCGTACAACTCTTTCTTCGCCATAACGGGGGTATAGACACTCCGGCACCCGGATCGCGCTGCTTGCTCGGCGGCGAACTTTTCGAGTTCGCTCCTGATGATCGCGCCGTCCGGTAACCAGAGTGGGAGGCCTGCTCCGACAATGGGGGTGGTGGCGAATAACTCCAGCTCGCGCCCGAGTTCACGGTGGTCAACGCTCATGAGAGATCTCCAAATCGTTCAAGGGGAGACGCACACGGAGCGAAGAAACAAGAAAACCCCGGGGCGATAACTCCCGGGGCTGAAAGGGTTCGGTCAGCAGTTGCTAAACGATGCGCCGGAAGAGAACCGGCGTCGTCGTGCTGTGCGCAATACTGACCATGTACGTGAGGTTACATCAACTTCCGACCCACCTACAGCCCGAATTGTCGGGCCTCTATGCTGACGCAACTGGGAAGGCGCAGCAGTAGCCAACGAAACACCCACGAAGAGCGAAGTTTCGGCAATCATGTCCGAACGTGAGGTTCTCGGATATGAGGAGGATGTGCGACGGTGCCGGACCACTTGCTCGAACAGTTGATCACCATTCCTTTGTTCACGGGAATCATCGGGTACATCACCAATTGGTCGGGCGTCCTGATGCTTTTTGCGCCGATCAACTTCCACGGGATCAAAGTGCCCGGCCTCAAACTGCTCTTCCCGTTCCTCCCCCGGCGCGTCCAGGTGATCCCGGCGATCACGAGCGACGGCCGATTCGGCTGGCAAGGCATCGTCCCCTCGAGGGCGGAGAAGATGGCGTCGATCGCCGTCGACAAATCCCTCGCGAAAGTCGGCAGCATCGCCGACTTCTACCGCGTTCTGGACCCGGACAGCATCGCCGAGCACTTGGTGAACATCTCGCGCAGTGAAGTGCGCGGTGTGGTCACCAGAATCATGACGGCCGAGAATCCTCAGCTCTGGCACAACCTTCCGACGTCGGTGAAGGAAGCCGTCTTCCGCAAAGTGGAGGACGATCTGCCGGCCAGCGTGCGGATGATCACCGACCGCATCGAAGAGGACATCGACGAGTTCATCGACGCAAAGCTGATGGTGATCCGCTACCTCTCCTCGCACCCCAAACTGCTCAACGACATCTTCCGCACGATGGGCAACAAAGAACTCCGGTTCATGCAGAACTTCGGCTTCTACTTCGGCTTCCCGATGGGCTTCGTGCTCGTCGGGATCCTCCACCTGGTTCCGCAGTGGTGGGTGCTTCCCGTCGGCGGTGTGATCATCGGATACATCGTGAACTACCTCGGCATCACGATGATCTTCGAACCGATCACCCCGAGCCGTTGGGTGCCGTGGCGGCAGGGACTCTTCCTGAAACGCCGCACCGAGATCATCGCCGGGTACGCAAAAACCCTCGCCGATCACGTCGTGACGCTCGAGAACATCGGCACCGAACTCCTCGAAGGTCCCCGCTCGGACCGAACGCGGCGGATGCTCGATCAGGTACTGCGCGAATCCGTCGACGACGCAGCCGGCTGGGCAAAGTCGGTGGTCAAGATGACCGTCGGTTCGCAGAGCTACAAGCGTCTGCCCGGACTGGCCACCACCGAAGTGCTCGACTTGTACCCAAGGGTCTTCGAGGACGCGGAGTTCGCCGAGAACCAGTCGGAGAAGATTCGTGTCTTCGTCACCGAACGCATGAGCATCCTTTCACCGGAAGATTTCAGCGAACTACTACGCTCAGCCGTCAAACAGGACGAGTGGCTGTTGTTCGTACACGGGGCCGTGCTGGGCTCGTTTGCCGGTTTCCTACACCTCGCAATATTCGGAGTATGAGCATGAGTGAGCACGACCATCGCATGATCGTCGAAGCGGAATCGTACGACTGGGCTGCGGACATCGCGCCGGTCGAATCCGTCGAAAAGCGTCTGATCCGTAGCCTTGTCGGGCTCACTGCCACGACGACGCTCACGTCGATCAAGCTGACGGGTTGGGCTTTCGGAACGGCGAAGGAGGCGACGCGGCAGATCGTTCAGGCTGCCGCCGAAGCCGCGGCAGAAGCTGCTGAATCCGCCAACGTGCAATCCGAACGTCGGGCCGAGAACTCCAACGGAGACGGCTCGCGGACGGAGAACCTGCGGGCTGCAATGGCGCCTCGTACCAACCGCAAACAGAGCGTCGAGGCCACTCTCGCGGCGCTGCGGGCACGCGGCGACAGGTTGCTGGACCGTTCCGCGGACGTGACCGATCGCGACGATCTGCACCCGGCCTACGACCGGATCCTCGACGAGATCGCGCCGGACGAAGCTCGAATTCTCCGGCTGTTGGCCACTTCAGGTGCGCAACCGAGCGTGGACGTACGCACGGCGCGTCCGTTCGGCGTCGGCTCGGAGATGATCGACGAGGGTTTGTCGATGATCGGAGAACTAGCGGGATGCCGGCATCTGGATCGCATCAGCGCCTACCTGAACAACCTGCATCGGCTCGGTTTGGTGGCGTTCTCACGCGAGCCCGTCGAGGCCGACCGGTACCAGGTGGTCGAGGTGCAGCCGTCGGTGATCGAGGCGGTCAAGCGCGCGGGACGATCCAACAAGATCGTCCGTCGTAGCATCCTGCTGACGCCGTTCGGTGACGACTTCTGTCATACCTGTTTTTCTCTGTAGGGCCTCCGGCCCCGTGAGTGGTTAAGGAGCCCCTGGACTCCTTAACCACTCACGGGGGCTTGCCCCTACAGCCAGGTATCTTCTGTCGTGGTCGTCAGGAACGCTTCCAGATCGTCACGCCAGGTAGCCGGAACAGTCTTGTCCGGCTCGATGCCCGTGTACTGCCCGCGATAGAAGAGCAGCGGGCGTTCGGTCTTGATCTCACTCATCGACGACACCCGACCGAAGACGACGTAGTGATCGCCGCCGTCGTGGACGGTTTCCACCGTGCAGTCGATGTGTGCGAGAGATTTGTCGATGATCGGCGAGCCCAGAGGTGATGGCGTCCAATCGATACCGGCGAACTTGTCCGGCTCACGTGACCCGAAACGAGCACACACCGCCTGCTGTTCCTCCGCCAACACGTTGACGGCGAACTTCCCGGTCCGCTCGATCGCCGCCCACGACCGAGAACCCTTGGTGGGGCAGAACAGCACCAAAGGCGGGTCGAGTGACAGGGCGGCGAAAGACTGGCACGCGAACCCGACGGGCTCACCGTCGTCGACTGTCGTGATGATGGTGATACCCGTGCAGAACTGCCCGAGAACCGTGCGGAACTGGCGTGGATCGATCGCCTGCTCCGCACTCACCGACGCGTCGGGCGAACTCACGGCTTCATTCCCACCGTGAAGTCGTGACCCCACAGGCTCACGGCCGTGCTTTCCCTCGCGATCCAGTTTTCGTCCTCGACCTCTAGCCCCTCACAACCGAATTCGATGTCGAACCCGCCCGGAGTCTTCATGTAGAACGAGAGCATCTCGTCGTTGACGTGGCGACCGAGCGTCGCCGACATCTTGACCTTCTTGCGCAGTGCTCGGTCGAGGCACAGTCCGACGTCGTCGGAGTTCTCCACCTCGAGCATCAAGTGCACGATGCCCGTCGGGTTGGGCAACGGCAGGAACGCCAAGCTGTGGTGACGCGGGTTGCAGCCGAGGAACCTCAGCCACGCCGGGTCGCCGTCCGCGGGTCGGCCGACCATCTGCGGAGGCAGACGCATCGAATCGCGAAGCTTGAATCCGAGTACGTCGCGGTAGAACCGGAGCGAAGCATCGTCGTCGTCGGTGGTGAGCACAACGTGGCCGAGCCCCTGCTCCCCCGTCACGAACCTGTGCCCGTACGGGCTCACGATTCGGCGGTGTTCGAGCGCGGCGCCGTGGAACACCTCGAGGGAGTTACCCGAGGTGTCCTCGAACGCGATCATCTCGACGACGCGACGGTCCTTGAGTTGCTCCGCCGTGCCTTCCTTGAACGGAACACCGGCCGCCGACAACCTGTCACGGATATCCTGCAGCTCAGCCGCATTCGCGGTTTCCCACCCGGAGACGAGTAGGCGATCCGTGTCATTCGGAACGATGACAAGACGCGCCGGGAAGTCGTCCATACGCAGATACAGCGATTCCGCGTCGACGCCCTTGCCCTCGATCATTCCGAGGATCTTGAGTCCGTACTCGCGCCACGCAGCCATGTCGGTGGCCCCGATGCGCATGTACGCCAGAGATCGAATACCCATCATTTACCTCCGTCGAGCAGGAAGTCGGTTGCAAGCCGGTTGAATTCGTCGAACTTCTCGAGCTGCGCCCAGTGACCGCAACCGCCGAAGACGTGGAGCTGCGCGCGCGGGATCATCTTGAGCGCAACCAGCGCGCCGTCGAGAGGGTTGACCCGATCCTCACGGCCCCAGATCAGCAACACACGCTGACGAAGCTTGTACGCCTCGCGCCAGAGCATGCCGAGCTCGAAGTCACCGCTGGAGAAGGACTTACCCATCGCCTTGGCCGCAGCCAGCGACTCGGGAGTGCTGGCCGCAGCAAAGCGTTCGTCGACGAGTTCCGGCGTGATCAGCTTCTGATCGAAGACCATGATCCGCAGGAATGCTTCGAGGTTCTCACGTGTGGGCTGGTAGCTGAACTTCCCGAGGTTCTTGACGCCCTCGGTGGGGTCCGGCGCAAACAGGTTGACACTGAGACCGCCGGGGCCCATCAGAACGAGGCGACCGGCACGGTCCGGGTAGTCGAGCGCAAAGCGAACGGCAGCGCCACCGCCGAGCGAATTGCCCAGCAGATCAACGCGACCGGTGATCTCGAGCGTGTCCAGGAGATCATTGAGCGCCGACGCACTGTGCACGAAGTACTGCGGATGCTCCGTCGGCTTGTCGGACTGCCCGTAACCGGGCTGATCGACCGCGATGACGTGAAAGCTCTTCGCCAACACCGGAATGTTGCGGGCGAAGTTAGACCACGACGACGCGCCTGGGCCACCGCCGTGCAGCAGCACGATGGTCTTGTCGTTGCCGACGCCTGCCTCGTGGAAGTGCAGTTTCAGATCGGGGCGCACTTGCGCGAACCGCGAAGTGGACTCGTAGGTGAGAGCTTCTTCGGTGGTTGTCACTGAGCCTCCTCTAGACCATCGTGTCGGTGATCGGCAGACCGAATTCGCCGGTTCCGAACATGACGTATGCGCGTTCGGGATCGTTCGCGGCGTGGACGCGACCAGCGTGTGCGTCACGCCAGAAACGCTGAATCGGAGTGCCGTTCTGCAGTGCCGTGGCACCGGAGTTCTCGAAGAGCTTGTCGATCGAGGCGATCGCACGGCCAGTGGCGCGCACCTGGTCGCGTCGAGCACGCAGGCGTAGTTCCATCGGAACCTCTTCGCCCGCAAGGATCAACGCGTACTCGTCGGCGACGTTGCCGGAGAGCTGACGCCACGCGGCGTCGATGTCGCTGGACGCCTCGGCGATGCGCACCTTGGCGAACGGATCGTCCTTCGACTTCTCTCCGGCGAACGCAGCGCGAACGCGCTTGCCCTGGTGCTCGACGTGCGCTTCGTAAGCGCCGTACGCCATTCCGACGATCGGTGCCGAGATCGTGGTGGGGTGAATGGTTCCCCACGGCATCTTGTAGACCGGTGCAGTGTTCTTCTCGAGGCCCGGGGCGGTCAATTCGCTCATCGCCCGGAAGCTCAGAACGCGATGCTTGGGAACAAAAACATCCTTGACCACAACGGTATTGGAGCCGGTTCCACGCAGGCCGACCACATTCCACACGTCGTCGATCTGGTAGTCCTCGCGAGGAATCAGGTAGCTCACGAAATCGACTGCGCGGCCGTCCTTGAACACCGGACCACCGAGAACGGCCCAGCTGGCATGGTCACAACCCGAGGACCACGCCCACGCACCGTTGACCTTGTATCCGCCCTCGACTACTTCACCCATACCCATCGGAGCGTAAGAGGACGAGATGCGCACGTCAGTGTCGTTGCCCCACACGTCTTCCTGCGCCTGCTGAGAGAAGAGGGCGAGGTGCCAGTTGTGTACGCCGATGATCGAGGAGACCCACCCTGTGGAACCGCACGCGCTGGCGATCTTCTTGACCGCGGAGTAGAACAGCACCGGATCGGCTTCGTATCCGCCCCACTGCTTCGGCTGCAGCAAGCGGAAGAAGCCTGTTTCCTGGAGTCCCTTGATGGACTCGTCGGGGATACGACGCAGATCCTCGGTCTCCTGTGCGCGCTCGCGCAGTGCCGGCAGTAGTGCGTCGAGCCTCTGCATCACCTCGTGGCTGTCATGGTTACCCACTTCGACGCTCCCGTCTTCCTCGATCGGTTGGTTCACTTACACTTGAGACTAGAACACGTTCTCTTTTCTGTCGAGACGCTGACAAAGGTCCCGTTTGTGGCCGCAATGCTGTAACAAGTGCCCCCAAAATCTGGCGGAACCGGATCGAGTTCTATAACGTGTTCTACTAACAGCTAGAAGGGATGTGAGGTCACAATGGCGCAGATTCGCGAGATCGACGTCGGAACGGTGCAGACTCGTTTCGCCCGCGGTTGGCACTGCCTGGGTCTACTGAAGACCTTCAAGGACGGCAAACCGCACGCGATCGAGGCTTTCGGTACGAAGCTCGTGGTGTTCGCCGACAGCAAGGGCGACATCAAAGTTCTCGACGGATACTGCCGTCACATGGGCGGTGACCTCACACAAGGCGAGGTCAAGGGCGATTCCGTCGCCTGCCCCTTCCACGACTGGCGCTGGGGCGGCAACGGAAAGTGCACCGGCATTCCTTATGCCCGCCGCGTGCCCCCGCTCGCACGTACCCGCGCGTGGACGACCCTCGAGCAGAACGGTCAGCTCTTCGTCTGGAACGACCCCGAGGGCAATCCGCCGCCCGAGGAGATCGTGATTCCTCGTATCGAGGGTGCGTACAGCGACGAATGGACCGACTGGACCTGGAACTCCATGGTCATCGAGGGTTCCAACTGCCGCGAGATCATCGACAACGTGGTCGACATGGCGCACTTCTACTACATCCACTACGCCTTCCCGACGTACTTCAAGAACGTCTTCGAAGGTGAGATCGCCACTCAGTACCTCAACACCACCGGCCGTCCCGACATCGGAATGGCCTCCCAGTACGGCGGCGACACGCTGCTTCGCTCCGAAGCTGCGTATTACGGGCCGTCGTACATGGTCAATCCCCTGTGGAACAGCTACAGCGGATACGAGGTCGAGAGTGTTCTGATCAACTGCCACTACCCGATCAGCCCGGACTCGTTCGTGCTGCAGTGGGGCGTGACGGTCAAGAAGCCGACGGGCGTCTCCGACGAGATGGCCGACAAGTTGGCCGGCAAGTTCACCGAGGGCATCAGCGAGGGCTTCCTACAGGACGTCGCGATCTGGAAGAACAAGACCAAGATCGAAAATCCCCTCCTCTGCGAAGAAGACGGCCCCGTCTACCAGCTACGACGCTGGTACGAGCAGTTCTACGTGGACAAGGCCGACGTCACCGAGAAGATGACGCAGCGCTTCGAGTTCGAGGTGGACACCACCAAGGCAAACGAAGCCTGGCACGCCGAGGTCGAGGAAAACCTCGCACGCCAGAAAGCCGAGAAGGAAGCCGCAGCAGAAGCGGCAAAGAAAGAAGCAGAGGTCTAATCGTGAGCGCCTCGATCGGAACCGACGCACGGTGGGCTCGCTGGGCCAAGGCACCGGACTTTGCCGGGCAAACGGAACGGCTCGAGGCGATCGCGGCCCAGACGATCGAGGACAAGCACGAATACCTCGACTCGGGTCTGCAGGAAGTCGACTGCAAGGCATGCGGTGCCTGCGTACTTGTTCGCAAGAACACGTACAAGCACACCAGTGTTCAGTGGACTTCCGACCCGGCGCTGCGTTGCCACACCTTCAAAGAGGCAATTGCTTCCGGGCAGTCGACGGCGTTGAAAGACGGTTGCCCGAAACTGCACGACAGCATCGCCGACGCAGTCAGGGACGGCACCATCACGGTGCGTGATCCCGAGGTCAGCTGACCCGATTGTGCAGAACGAGGGCCGACCTACCACGGGTCGGCCCTCGTTGTGCGTTCCGGCAACTGTGCGTCTGTCAGGCAGGCGGTCGCACTTTCCGTGCAGCCACCGCATAGACGTCGCTCGACGTGGTGAGCGAGTTCTTTCCGCTGACTGCCGGCACTCCCCCACGGAGATTCACCGCCCAGTTGAGCGCACCCAGTGGTCCGCATCCGCTAGCCCCCGGCGCCGCAAACGCAGCATCCGAATGTGGGACTGCCGGAAACACTGCACCCGGGAAATCACCGATGGGTTCCGATGGCGGGTTGCCTGTTGTCGTCAGATGAAGGTTGATCGGATTCGAGATCGAACCGATGTAGCAATCGTCGCCCAGCAACGGATTCGACAGTTTCAAGCGGACCGGCATCGTGAGTTCCTGCTCGAGGACCTTCAGATCCGGGACTCCCACCGATTCGACTGTCGCGCTGATCTGAGTCAATCCGAGCGGAGTATCGATCCCGAGCGCACCCCCTGGCACCGAAATCGGGTTGGAATAGACCCCGTTGGACCCGTCCTGCTTGGCGACGAAGGTCTCGACGAAACTGTTGTCGGGCTGGATCGCGTATTTCACCCCGCCCGCAACCTTGAGACTGCCGTCCGGGATCGGCACCGAAAGTGCACCCAATTTCATGGTCCCTCCCCGCACCACGACGGTGGCGCACGTCGTCACCTCGAGATCCTCGATCGGGCACGTGCCCCAACCGTCGAAGGTCAACGGATCAATCTCCGGCGCACTGGAGGAACCGAGTGATCCTCCCCCGGAGGACCCTGACGAGGATTCGTCGGCGACTGCCACACCTGCCCCGGCCATGACAAACGATGCAATTACCACAACGGTCGACAACACTCGAGATTTATTGCGGCTCTTCATCTTCGAATTCCTCCATCGTTGACGGAACGTCACGAGAGCCACCCCTGCGGATCGCACCTCGATCTACGCCCGGCACGCTACCGAGAAGTGAGACGCGGATTCACACATAACGGCGATATTTCCCACCAAAGAACTACGGCGATCACGCTCGATCGAACTTCCGTCCTAGCTCGGAAACCGTATCGATCCCGTTGGCTCAGTTCGGTTCGACTGCTCCCGAACCGATGACCTGATCGAGGAACGGCCCGAACATCTCTCCCAGGTTCTCGGCGATCTGATCGGGAGCACCGAAGGACAACGTCACGTGACTGATCGCGAGACGCACTATCGTGCTGCCGAACATCTCGGCATGGACGCGGTCGACGTTCGCCCAACTGGTCATGAAGATCTCGGCCAACCTCGCGCTCGCATGTTCGAGCAGCGGAGTCCCGTCAGTGGTGACCAAGCTCAGCAGGTCGTGCTGCGGCCGGGGACCGACAATGCTGACCACCATCGGGTCCCGGGCACCGGCGTCGAAGAAGGCACGGAAGGCTGCCGAGACCGCGCCCCGCGGATCCGAATGATGCAGCGTTACTTCGCGTTCCACTTCTTCGAGAAACTCGTCGACGAAACGGATGAGGTATCCGGACGCCAATCCCTGGCGGGACGTGAACTCCTTGTACAACGTCTGCCGGCTCATACCCGCAGCTTCCGCGATATGCGCCATCGTGATGTCGTTCCACGATTTCTCGGTCAAGAGTTCGCGTGTGGCGTCGAGCGCTGACGCACGGAGGAGTTGACGGGCTGCCTCGTGGTACGGGACACGGGCACGAGCGGTGGACATATCGGGAAGATTTCCATCGCCCGTGCTCGGTGTCAAAACGGTGGACACGCAAGCAACAGAAGTCACGAACTCAGAGCACCGGTAAGGCGACAAGACCCGCCGCAAGTTCGGTCAGATCCCTGTTCGAATCGGCGAGTACGTCGACGCTGATGTCCGGGGAGCGTTCGATAAGGGTTCGGACGGCGCGAATGTCCTTCGGCCGGCCCACGCTCACAGCACCGACGATATTTCCATCGCGCATGCAGATCGCGGTGAAATCGTAGGAGTCCAGGTCCCCTCGGACGATCACGGTGTCGTCCGCGCCTGGCCAACCAGCTACTTGAATGTTGCGGCCGAATTGGTTCGACCAACTCCATGGGACGGATTCGAAGGGTTCTTCCTTCCCGACGATGGTCTTGGCAACTGCGACGGCGTGGTCCTGCGCAGTGTTCCAGTGCTCACCACGGTGCATGCCGCCGAGAAAACCGTTGGGCACGTTGGCTACATCTCCGATCGCGTACACACCATCGACAGACGTTCTGAGGTATCGGTCTACCGTAATCCCGTTGTCCACCGCAATACCCGCAGCAGCAGCCACATCGGTATCGGGCAAGGATCCGATTGCGACCACGGCCAAGTTCGCTGTCCACTCGCGTCCGTCACGCGCACGTGCGGTGACGCCGTCGGCACCCGTCGTGAGCGTCTCGAGGTCGACTCCCGTCTGCAAGGCGACGCCGCCCAAATTGTGCAGCGCGGCGATCTTCTCCGCTATCGACGGTGGAAGCAGCCTGGACAGGGGCACCGGTTGCGCTTCGAGAACCTGCACACTGCAACCCAAGTCGCGTGCGGTCGATGCCACCTCGGATCCGATCAATCCGCCACCGACAACCAGCAGCGAGGATCCTTCGGCCAGCTGAGATTGCAAGCGTCGCATGTCTGCGATATCCCGAAGATAGTGAACGCGCTCGGAATCGTCCGCGGCCAACCGTCGGGACCGTCCACCCGTGGCAAGAATCAGAACGTCGAAGTCGATGCTCTCGGCGTCGTCCAAATGTACTGTGCGGGTATCGGTGTCGATACTCGTGACAGTCTTGCCGATCCGGAGGTCGATGCCCTCCTCGCTCCAGAACGTCGAGGGCCGCAACCGAACCCGATCGATCGACGCTTTCCCGGACAGTAGCTCCTTCGACAACGCCGGGCGTCGGTACGGCTCCTCGGGTTCGCTGCCGATCAGGATGATGCTGCCGCCGAACCCTTCCTTGCGCAGGGCCTGCGCCGCACCGGCACCGGCGATGCCCGTGCCCACGATCACCACGGTGCGTGTGTCGGACTCGCGGACCGCTGTCATCAGCGGTCCACCTCGACCATCTCGAAATCGACTTTGGCAGCACCACAATCAGGGCAGGACCAGTCTTCGGGAATCTCGTCCCAGCGAGTGCCCGGCTCGATACCGTCGTCGGGCCAGCCGATCGCTTCGTCGTATTCGAACCCGCACTGGAGGCAGCGGAACAATTTGTAAGCAGTGGCAGTCTCGGACATCGGTTTTCCTTTCGTCGGTGGGTAGTTCGATCAGGATTGCGCGACGAGCGTGAAGTCGACCTTCTCGCGGACGCCGCAGTCGGGGCAGCACCAGTCGTCCGGGATACTCGACCATGGCGTGCCGGGCGGAAAGCCCTCTCGCGCAGCACCTGTCGATTCGGTGTACGTGTAATCACAGATCGGGCAGATGTAGGCGTTCATGCGTTCACCCCGTAGGCCGCGAGGATCTTGGCCCGCTTCTTCGGCGCGATGTTGACCTGGGTGATGTCACCTCGGTAGTGCGCGAGGACGCGGTGATCCATCACCTTGCGCCACAGGGGCGGAACTGTGGCGAGCATGATCATGCTGGCGTACCCGCTCGGGAGCTGAGGTGCCTCTTCCATGCTGCGAAGCGCCTGGTAGCGACGCGTCGGGTTCGCATGGTGATCGCTGTGCCGCTGCAGGTGATAGAGAAAGACGTTGGTGCAGATGCGATCACTGTTCCAGCTGTGCGCCGGCGTGCATCGCTCGTACCGTCCGCTTGCGGTTTTCTGACGCAGGAGTCCGTAGTGCTCGAGGTAATTGATCGCTTCGAGCAGCGAGAATCCGATGAAGGCCTGGATCACGAGGTACGGCGCAATACCGATCCCGAACACTGCAAGCGCGACACCGAACAGAACAACCGACATGAGCCAGGCGTTGAGCACGTCGTTCTTGATGCTCCAGTGCGTGGTGCCCAAACGCTCGAAGCGGGTCTTCTCGAGATGCCACGCCGACTTCAATCCCCCGGCGACGCTGCGCGGCCAGAAACCGTAGAGGGTCTCACCGAAGCGCGAGGTCGCCGGATCTTCCGGAGTCGACACTCGCACATGGTGGCCACGGTTGTGCTCGAGGTAGAAGTGACCGTAAGCACTCTGCGCGAGAACGATTTTGGACAACCAGCGCTCGACGCTCTCCTTCTTGTGCCCGAGTTCGTGGGCGGTATTGATGCCGATTCCGGCCGTCACACCGATCGTCACTGCGAGTCCGATATTGGAGAGAACGCTCAAATCCCAACGCGCCCAGATGTAGCAGGACAGGAAGAAGGCCGTGTACTGCAGCGGCAGATAGGCGTAGGTGCACCACCGGTAGAAGCGGTCGTTCTCGAGTTCGTCGATCACCTCGTCGGGCGGATTTTTCCCGTCCTCGCCCGCCAGAATATCGATGACAGGAATGAGGGCAAAAGCAATCAGCGGGCCGGTCCACCAGAAGACATTCCATCCGGTGGCGGTAACAAGCCCCACGGCGATGAAAGTTGCCGATGACGGAATCAGCGCCAACAGCCATAAGTAGCGTTTCCGGTCTCTCCAAGTTGCGAGCCGACCATCTGGCTCGGTGTACACCAACGCCGCCATCGAATTCTCCAGTTCTCGTTCGAATCAGTGAGTGCGTCCTGCGCGGCAATCCGCGACACGAACAACATCTATGTATAGAGAGTGGACAAATAACGGTCTTTTGTCAACGATTTTGAAGGTAAAAGTTTTACAAACACGCAGATTTGTACAAAGCAGCGATCTTTCCAGCCGGGCTGATCGCAAATCTTCCACCACCGGGCCACGCTCGGTACAAAAGCGGAATGGGGACGTCAAAGTGCGCCATATGCGCCAAGCACCGAGGAACAGGTCCGCTCGTCAGCCCTCGAATTTTCGAGGACGACTTCGTCGTTGTCACCCATCGACCCCCTCCACCACACGGACGTTCGGTTCCTGGATATGTGTTCGTCGAGACCCGTCGACACGTGTCCGGGTTGCCCTCACTATCCGAGCCTGAAGCACTCGCCATCGCACGCGCGGTCAGGCGCGTCTCACGTGCTCTCGACTCGGAATTAACTCCGGAATTCGTGTTCTCCGCGATCGCCGGGCTAAGCGTCCCCCACTTTCATCAGCACGTTTTCGTCAGGCCTTTCGGCGCTCCGAGTTCACTGAGTTGGAACGACGTTGATTCATGGGACGACGCGCCACGCGTCGGCGAGGCCGAGCTCGCGCTCCTGTGCGGGCGAATCTCAGCTAGCTTCGAACCCGAGCACTAGCGCAAGACAATCGGAGCGCGTTCGGACCGTCCAGTGAGAGACACAAGCTCTCGATGTCCGATTTGCGCGAATTTCCCCAAAACAAAAGTTCGCTTACCCATACTGAAATGACCGACTGTCCCCGACGTGAGTGGGTCCTCATGGATACCGACGTATTGGTAGCGGGCGCCGGCCCGATCGGATTGACCACCGCGATCGAGCTGCGCAGACGCGGTATCTCATGTCGGATAATCGACCCCCTCGACGAACCGCGGCAATACGCGAAAGCCGTCGGGATTCAGCCACGCACTCTCGAACTCTTCGAGAACATGGGGGTGCTCCGCCAGGCGCTTGATGCCTCGACATTGATGCGCGGTCAAATCATGTACACGAACGGCGTCGAGGTCGGCCGCGTCGACCTCACCCTCCCCGAGGACGTCCCTTACTGGTTCCTCTGCCTGCCCCAGTATTCGACGGAGCGCATCCTCACCGAGCGCCTCGCCGAATTGGGGACAACCGTCGAACGCGGAGTCGGCCTTACCGCATTCGAACAATCCGACGACGGCGTCACCTGCACACTCAGCGACGGCAGCACCGTGACAGCCCGGTACCTGGTGGGTTCCGACGGCGCTCACAGCGTGGTCCGCAAAGGGCTTGGCCTGAGCTTCGAGGGCGGTGCGTTTGCCGAAAGCTACATGCTCGGCGACGTCGAAGTCGACTGGTCGATCCCCAGCGGCTACTCCGTCCGAGCCAACCACACCGCCGACGACGGAACCACCGACGACCTACTCGTGTGCATCCCGCTCCCCGGACACAAGCGGTACCGCATGTCGATGCTCGTTCCGGATGAGTTGATGCCGGATGAATCGTCGAACAAAGCCGTACAACATGGCTTTTCAACCGGGACGACACCTGAGCTCCATCACATCCAAGCAGTGCTGGACAGACTGTCTCCAGAACCGACAACCGCCTCGACGCTGCGGTGGTCCTCGGTATTTCGCATCAGCCACCGCATCGTCGACGCCTACGGTCGCGGGCGGGTTTTCGTCGCCGGTGACGCCGCACATATCCATCCCCCGACTGGCGCGCAAGGTATGAACACCGGGATCCAAGACGCCCACAATCTCGCGTGGAAGGTAGCGCTCGCTGTCAAAGGTGTTGCAACAGAAGATCTTCTCGCGACCTATGACGCCGAAAGACGGCCGGTCGGTGAGGAGGTCGTCGGGATGACGGTCCGCAACGCCCGTGAAGGAATCGGTTCGGGAGAGTCCTCGATCGACACGGCCATGCGGCGCCAGGCTCAACTGTTGATCGACTACTCGGAGAGTCCGCTGAACACCGGGCGTGATTCTTCGAGTCCACACGTCCAACCGGGCGAGCGTGCACCCGATGCACGCGGAATGCGCCGAGACGGTGTGCAGTATCCAATTCGGTTGTTCGACTTGCTGTCCGGAGTCGACCACACGTTACTGCTGACTTCGGACGGATCCGCAGAGAGCATCAACAGCCTCGAGAAGGTCGCCGACGCCGCCATTCGATCAGCGCACGGCATGCTGGACGTCTACGCGATAGTGCCACCGGGAACCGTGACCGTCGATTCGTTGGTGCCTATCATCGAGGACAACGACTCGCAGCTATGCGCCGCGTATGGGGTCGAAGGTACGGCGGCGCTGGTCATTCGCCCCGACGGCTACCTCGGATTCCGTGGTCACCCGGAGAACGTTTCCGACTACTTCGCGAAAGCGTTTGCCGTCAATCAGGAATGAGCGAAGCGAACATCAACCGGATCTCGGGTGAGAGCTTCATCAACTCGACGTATCCACCCAACGGCCCGGCGTCGAGGTAGGAGAACTCCATGCCGGCGCCCTCTACCCGACCCTGTTGCACCACCGGCATTTCGCGACGCTCGGCTTCGATCAGCGTGGCCTCGTAATCGTCTGGAACCCAGGCCATGTGATGAACTCCGACGCCGTGGGCCTCCAGGAACTCCGTGTACAGGTTGCGTCCGGACACTGGTTGGATCAACTCGAGCTGTTGGCTGCCCGCATATCCGATCGACACGTGAACGACATAGTCCGCGGGCTCACCTCGATACGTTGTGGTCTCGGGACCAAAGGCGATGTCTGGCATACGTAGCCATCGCTCCACTCCCCACTGCCGAGTGAACTCCTGTTCGGCGGCCTCGATGTCCTCGACCACCCAGCAGATCTGGAAGATCGGTCCCGAGACCAACGGGGTCATGCCATTTTTCCGTTGTCCACCGAGTAGACGGCCCCGTGTATCGCCGAGGCGTCGTCGGAGGCCACGAAAGCCACCATCTTCGCAACGTCCTCGGCTTCCATCAAGCCACGCGGCGATGCAACCTTCATGACGAGATCGAAGTCGACTCCGTCGGGGAAGGTGAACCCGGTGACTTGAGGAGTCATCATGCCGCCGGGGCAGATTGCGTTGACACGCAGAGATTTTCCGGTGAACTCCATCGCCATCGCTCGGGTCAGCCCGATGAGTCCGTGCTTGGCAGCGCAGTATCCAGCCGAGTACGCCTGCCCTTCCAGCCCCGCGATCGAGGAGACGTTGACGATGTTACCGCCCCGTTCCAGCAAGTGCGGCAGTGCTGCTCGGGAAAGGAAGAACGGTCCGTTCAGATTGACCGCAAGGTCATGTGCCCATTCGGAATCCGCAATGTCTGCCGTGTGGCGCAACGAGTGCGATCCCGCCACGTTGACGAGGATGTCGATACCACCGAGTTCGTCGACACACGCTTGCACGGCCACATCACACTGAGCAGAATCCGAGACGTCCGTCGCCGCGTAACGACGCTCACCGTCCGCGCCGACCACCTCGACCATCGACTGCCGCAGCTTCTCCTTGTCGCGGGCGATACCGAAAACCTGTGCGCCCCTGCTGTGGAGTATCTCGGTGACGGCGCGCCCCAGCCCTGAGGACGCGCCGGTCACCAAGGCCATTTTTCCGGCCAGTACGTCTGCCATGGGCTAGGAAGCCGCTGCTTCGCGCTGGAGTTCCAGTGCGATGTCGATCAACTGATCTTCCTGGCCGCCGACCAACTTGCGCTTGCCTGCGCGTACCAACAGCTCCGCGGACGACACTCCGTACCGCTCGGCCTGACGCTCGGCGTGCTTGAGGAAGCTCGAGTACACGCCGGCGTAGCCCATCATCAGTGCCTGACGATCGAGCAGGCATTCCTGCGGCATTGCCGGGCGCACAACGTCTTCGGCTGCATCGGCGATCGCGAAGAAGTCGATACCGGTCTTGACACCGATCTTGTCGCAGACACCGACGAAGGCCTCGACCGGGGCGTTGCCGGCACCGGCACCGAACCGACGGGTGCTGCCGTCGATCTGCTTGGCTCCCGCACGAACTGCCGCGATGGAATTGGCGACGCCCAGGCCCAGGTTCTCGTGGCCGTGGAAGCCGACCTGAGCGTCGTTGCCGAGTTCCTGAACCAGCGCCTCGACGCGGTCGGATACCTGCTCGAGTACCAGCGCGCCGGCCGAGTCGACCACGTACACACACTGGCAACCCGCGTCGGCCATGATGCGGGCCTGCTTGGCCAGCTTCTCCGGCGGAATCGAGTGAGCCATCATGAGGAATCCGACGGTTTCGAGTCCACGCTCACGCGCGAGACCGAAGTGCTGGATGGATACGTCCGCCTCGGTGCAGTGAGTTGCGATGCGGCAGATGGACGCACCGTTGTCCTGCGCAATGACGATGTCGTCCTTGATGCCCAGCCCGGGCAGCATCAGGAAGGCGATCTTCGCGTTGGTCGCCGTCTCGACTGCAGCTTTGATCAGTTCCTGCTCGGGAGTCTTCGAGAAGCCGTAGTTGAAGGAGGACCCGCCGAGGCCGTCGCCGTGAGTGACCTCGATGACCGGCACTCCGGCTCCGTCGAGGGCACCGACGATGGCCCGTACTTCTTCGACGGTGAACTGATGACGCTTGTGGTGGGAGCCGTCGCGCAGCGATGTGTCGGTGACGCGGATGTCCCAGCTCGAATCGAAATGAATCATGTCGCTCATGCCTTCACACTCAGAAGCTTCTGGGCGATTTCCTCGCCCACCTTGGTGGCTGCTGCCGTCATGATGTCGAGGTTGCCCGCGTACGGCGGCAGGAAATCGCCTGCGCCTTCGACCTCGACGAACGTGGTGACCGTTGCATAGCCACCGGAAACGACGCTCGGTTCGTCGAACTGCGGTTCGTTGAGCAACCGGTAGCCGGGCACGTACTGCTGGATGTCCTTGACGACGCGGTGAATGGAGTCGGTGATCGCGGCCTGATCGGCGTCTTCGGGGATAGCGCAGAAGATTGTGTCGCGCATGATCATCGGCGGGTCCGCGGGGTTGAGGATGATGATCGCCTTGCCGCGCTGTGCGCCGCCGATGGTCTCGATACCGCGGCTGGTGGTCTTGGTGAACTCATCGATGTTCGCGCGAGTTCCCGGGCCGGCGGACAACGATGCAACGGAGGCGACGATCTCGGCGTACGCCACGTCGACGACACGTGATACCGCGTAGACGATCGGAATGGTTGCCTGCCCACCGCAGGTGATCATGTTGACGTTGGGTGCGTCCAGGTGCTCACGCAGGTTCGCGGGCGGAACCACAGCCGGGCCGACCGCGGCCGGCGTCAGGTCGACGGCACGGATACCGGCGGCCTCGTAGCGTGGTGCTGCCTCGCGGTGCACGTATGCCGACGTCGCCTCGAAGACCAGGTCCGGTTTCTCCGCCTGGCTGAGCAACCAGTCGACGCCCTCGGCGGAGGTCTCGAGTCCCATCTTGCGGGCGCGTGCCAATCCTTCACTCTCGGGATCGATTCCGATCATCCATCGCGGCTCGAGCCACTCGGAGCGCTGCAGTTTGTACAACAGATCGGTGCTGATGTTTCCCGATCCGACGATCGCCACACTTGCCTTGGTCATGACTACTCCTACGTGAACTGAAGAGAGACGGAGCCGAGGCCGCTGAACTCGGCTCGGAAGTTGTCGCCTGGATGAGCGTCGATCGCTCGCGTGCACGAACCCGGCAGAACGATGTCGCCGGCCTTGAGCCGAACCCCGAACGTGTCGACCTTCTGCGCCAACCACGCGACAGCGGTGACCGGGTTCCCGAGAACCGCATCGCTGCGCCCCTCCGCAATCCGCTCGCCGTTGCAGGTCAGCACCGCGTCGATCGCCTTGATGTCGATGTCCGACGGGCGAACTCGTTCCTTGCCGAGGATGAACCCCGCCGAGGAGGCATTGTCTGCGATGGTGTCCGAGAGGCCGATCTTCCAGTCCTTGATCCGGCTGTCGATCAATTCGATGGACGGCGCATAGGCGACAGTGGCGTCGATGACGTCTTGTTCGGTACACCCGGCGCCCGGCAGATCTGCTCCCAGAATGAAGGCGACCTCCACCTCGACGCGTGGGAAGCAGAACCGCGACGTGTCGACCGGACGGTTCTCGTACTCTTCCATCTCGGCGAGCAGGTGACCGTAATCGGGCTCGTCGACGCCCATCATCTGCTGCATCGCCAGTGACGAGAGCCCGACCTTGTGTCCGACCACCTTTGCACCACCGGCAACTCGACGCCGGATGTTGATGAGCTGGATCTCGTAGGCATCGACGACATCTATTTCCGGATAGTCGGCGATCAGCGGACTGATCGGAGTGCGGTCCCGTTCCGCCGAATCGAGATGGTCGGCAAGTTCGCCGCGGATCTGCGTCGAGAGCATCGATCAGGCCTTTCCGGCTGTTGCGAATGTGGCTGCATGCTGGCCGGCACGACGGCCGGAGAACACGCAGTCGGCGAGCGACAATCCGCTCACATACGAGTTGGAACAGATACCGACGGCGGTACGGCCGGCGGCATACAGGCCGGGGATACCCTCCCCGGCCTCGTTTTTCACCATGCCGGACGATTCGTCGACCACCAATCCACCGAGCGTGAGCATCGGGCACGGATTCATCATGTTGGGCTTGATCGAGACGTCGTACATCGTGAACGGCGCAGACAGTATCGGCCTGACGAAGTCCGACGGTTTGCCCATCGGATCAGGTTGTCCGGCAGCGGCGGCGGAGTTGTGCGCGTCGACTGTGGCTTGAAGGCCGGCGACGTCTATCCCCGCTTTGCGGGCGACCTCGGCAATGGTGTTGCCACGGACGGCGGTACGCATCATGCCGGTGGTCTGTACTCGCTGGAACCACATCGACTGGTCACCGATCTGCGACTTCGCTTCACCAACGAGTTCGGAATCTGCCAGCAACCAACCGATTCCGCGGCTCTTCTCCGCCATCGCCTGACCAAGTGCGGCGCCGTAGCGGGACTCGTCGACGATCCGCTCTCCGGATTCACCCACCAGAACCGAACCGAGAAAAGCGCTGGGCGGGACGATGAATCGCCAGGCTGAGACATTGCCGAGTTTGTCGGTCGCTCCCCCGGCCTCGATGCCGAGGTTGATGCCCTTGCCGTCGTCGCCGGAGGTGCCGAGCGGGATACCGCCCTTGTAGGCAGGGGCATGGGTGCGCATCATCTCGCGATTGGAGACGAAGCCGCCGGCGCTCAGGATCACGCCTCCGCGCGCCTGGATGCGAATCCGCTTGGCGTACTTCTTCTCGATCTTCGCGATGAGTGCGTCGAGAATCGTGCGCAACTGCGGCGCGTAGACGCCGGGCTTGGAGGACAGGGATCCGAGCGTCGCGTGCCGGCGCCGAACTCCGGCAGGAGCGTCACGAAGCGTCAGTGCTTCGACGCCGATCACCCGGCCGTCCTCGATGATCAGCCGGTCAGCTCGCGTCTGGCCGAGTAACTGGACGCCCTTGGCTTCCGCGGACTTCGCGAGCGGGCCGTACAGCATCTTCCCCGAGGTGCCACGCCCCTTGGCACGATGACCGCGCGGAGCAGGCTTTGCGATGTCACGGAACCCACCGGCAGATTCGCTGCCCGAGAAGTAGAGGTAGTGCTTGTTGCTCGGGTACGACGTCTTGTAAGGACACAGTGAGGCCTCGAACGGCACTCCGTGACTGCGCAGCCAGTCGATCGACGCCGGGCTCTCGTCGACGAACCGGCGCAGGGTCTGCGGCGTCACCGCGTCACCGACCTCGCGGTTCAGGTAGGCGAGCATGGCTTCGGGACTGTCCTCGATGCCGGCTTCCTTTTGAATCACGGTGCCGCCACCGGCGTAGTAGATTCCTCCGGAAATCGTGCTGGCACCACCACCGAGCGCTCGATCGATCGCCAGAACCGACGAACCGGCCGCTACCGCTTCGAGCGCCGCGCTGGCGCCCGCCACACCGAACCCGACGACAAGGACGTCAACCGAAGTATCCCAGGTCACACCGCACCATCCTCAATCCCACTGCAACGTGTTTCGTTATCAATGACAACGTCCGGAAATACTTCCTGGCAGAAAGCATGGACTGACACCCCCATCATTCTATAACGTGTTCTACATGAGCAAGCAGGAATACGACATCGTCGTCGTCGGCAGTGGTGCCGCAGGTATGACAGCGGCCTTGACCGCAGCCCACCAGGGCTTGAGTGTGGTCATCGTGGAGAAAGCCGCCCACTACGGCGGATCGACCGCCCGTTCCGGTGGTGGGGTCTGGATCCCCAACAACGAGGCACTTCAAGCGGACGGTGTCACCGATACACCGGAGGCCGCACGTTCCTACCTGCACAGCATCATCGGCGACGTCGTCGCTCCCGAACGCATCGACACCTATCTCGAGCGCGGCCCCGAGATGCTCTCTTTCGTGTTGAAGAACAGCCCGCTCGAACTGCAGTGGGTTCCCGGCTACTCCGACTACTACCCGGAAGCTCCCGGCGGACGCCTCGGTGGCCGCAGTGTCGAGCCCACCCCGTTCGACGGCAACAAGTTGGGCGCCGACCGCAAGAACCTCGAGCCCGACTACGTCAAGGCCCCCAAGAACTTCGTCATCACCCAGGCCGACTACAAGTGGCTCAACCTGCTGATGCGCAATCCTCGCGGACCCCTGCGCGCCATGAAGGTCGGCATGCGATTCCTCGCCGCCAAGGCCACCAAGAAGGATCTGCTGGTTCGCGGCCAGGCACTGGTCGCCGGTATTCGACTCGGACTTCAGTCCGCCGGAGTACCCATCCTGCTGAACACCCCGCTGACCTCCCTGTACACCGAAGACGGCGCAGTTCGCGGCGTCAACGTCCTCGTCGACGGCGAGGAGCAGGTCATTCGCGCCCGCCACGGAGTCGTGTTGGGATCCGGCGGATTCGAGCACAACAAGGAAATGCGTGAGAAGTACCAGCGCGCACCCATCGGCACCGAATGGACCGTCGGCGCGAAGGCCAACACCGGCGACGGCATCCGCGCGGGCCAAGAAGTCGGCGCTGCAGTCGATTTCATGGACGACGCCTGGTGGGGCCCGTCCATTCCACTGACCGGCGGCCCGTGGTTCGCTCTTTCCGAGCGCACCCTCCCGGGCTGCATGATGGTCAACATGTCGGGCAAGCGCTTCGGTAACGAGGCCGCTCCGTACGTCGAGGCAACCCATGCGATGTACGGCGGTGAGTACGGTCAGGGCGAAGGCCCCGGCGAGAACATCCCGACGTGGATGATCCTCGATCAGCGCTACCGCAACCGCTACACGTTTGCCGGTATCACTCCCCGCTCCCCCTTCCCCGGCCGCTGGCTCAAGGCCGGCATCGTGGTCAAGGCAGGAACCATTGCCGAATTGGCCGAGAAGACAGGGCTTCCCGTCGCATCGCTGACCGAGACCGTCGATCGGTTCAACGGCTTCGCGCGCAACGGCAAGGACGAGGACTTCGGACGTGGCGACAGTGGATACGACGCGTACTACGGCGATCCCCGGCTGAAGAACCCCAGCCTCGCCGAAATCAGCAAGGCTCCGTTCTACGCCATCAAGATGGTTCCGGGTGACCTCGGTACCAAGGGCGGAATCTGCACCGACGTCAACGGCCGAGCACTACGCGAAGACGGAAGCGTCATCGACGGCCTCTACGCCGCGGGCAACGCGAGCGCTCCGGTCATGGGCCACACCTACGCCGGACCGGGCGCGACCATCGGTCCCGCAATGACTTTCGGTTACCTGGCCGTGCTCGACATCGTCGAGCGCGCAAAGAAGGCCGAGACCACCGGAGCAACGGCATCAGCTGCGACTGAAAAGACGGCGGTCGACCATGCCAATTGATCCGAAGATCGCGATCGGCGCCGAGCTTGCCCCACAAGAGTTCTCGTGGACGCCGTCGGACGTGCAGCACTACCACTTGGCACTGGGCGCTGGAGCACGTCCGCTCGATCCGAGCGAACTGCGCTACCTCGACGACGAAAAGCCTCAGGTACTACCCACCTTCGCCACCGTCGCCGCCAACTTCCACGCCACCGAAGCCCCGAAGGTCTCGTTCCCCGGCGTCGAAATCGATCTGGCGAAGGTAGTCCACGGAAGCCAGGAAGTCACTGTCCATCAGCCGATCCCGGCAAGTGGAAGTGGCCGCACCACAACTCGAATCGCCGAGGTCTGGGACAAGGGCAAGGCCGCCGTGATCGTGCAGGAATCCGTCACGGTCGACGCCGAAGGCAACCCTCTCTGGACCGCTCGATCGTCCATTTTCGCCCGCGGCGAGGGTGGTTTCGGGGGTGAACGTGGTCCGTCGGAGTCGATTTCGCTTCCGGATCGCGAACCAGATGAGACAGTGGTGACGCCTGTGCTTCCACAGCAGGCTTTGCTGTACCGGATGTGTGGTGATCGGAATCCGTTGCACTCGGATCCGCAATTCGCCTCCGCGGCAGGCTTTCCAGCGCCTATCCTGCATGGACTGTGTACTTACGGAATGGTCTGCAAGACCGCAGTGGATACCATGCTCGACGGCGACAGCAGTCGGGTAGCCGGATTTCGGGCCCGCTTTGCCGGGGTCGTATTTCCCGGCGAGAACTTGAGTATCCAGATCTGGAAAGACACTGGGCGACTCCTGATCTCAGCTTCTGTACTGGAGCGCGAAGCTCCTGCTCTGGCTGACGTAGTTCTCACTCTTGTCTGATACCAACCTGTCTGATACCCACCTGTTAGAACTCACCGCAGTTCTCGAACCCGATGGAGTAGCCCGAAGATGACGGCACAAGACGAAAAGTTCCGACTGTCCCGACGAGGTTTCATGGCGGCTGGAGCCGGCGCCGTGGCAGCGACTGCATTCGCCGGCTGGACGCCCGCCTATGCCGTCCCCGCCGGCTCTTCCGGCTCCGCGGGTGGTCCCGTCTCCACCCTCACGCCGCCGCCTGCCTTCCCCGAAGGCATCGCGCTGTACCAGCAGGCATATCAGAACTGGTCCAAAGAGATCATGCTCGACGCGATCTGGACCTGTTCGCCCAAGACGCCCGAAGACGTAGTCCGCCTCGCGAACTGGGGTCATGCCAACGGTTACACCATTCGCCCCCGCGGTGCCATGCACGGTTGGACACCGCTGACCATCGTCAACGGCGCGCCGGTCGACAAGGTCATCCTCGCCGACACCACGGTCCACCTCACCGGCGTCTCCGTCAACGCCGGCGGCAGCCCGGCTACCGTCACCGCAGGACCCGGCGCGACCCTCGACGCCATCACCACCGCACTGCAGGCACAGGGCCTCGGATTCGCGAACCTGCCGGCGCCCGGTGTGTTGACCATCGCCGGCTGCCTCGCCGTCGACGCTCACGGCGCAGCTCTTCCCGCCGAAGGCGAAGCGCATGTTCCCGGACAGACTTTCGGCTCACTCTCCAACCTCGTCACCTCCCTGACCGCGGTGGTCTGGAACGGTAGTGAATACGCACTGAAGACGTATGCACGTAGCGACGCGGCGATCAAGCCGCTGCTGACTCACCTCGGACGCACCTTCCTCACCTCCGTCACCTTGCAAGCCGCTCCCAACTACCGCATGCGCTGCGTCAGCCACACCGACATCGGTTGGCAGGAACTCTTCGGCGCCCGCGGCGCGTCAGGACGCACCTTCGAGAAGTTCGTCCGCGAAAACGGTCGCGCAGAAGCAATCTGGTACCCCTTCACAGAACGCCCGTGGATGAAGGTGTGGTCACTTGCCCCCACCAAGCCGCCGTTCTCGCGTGAGGTGACCGGACCGTACAACTACATCTTCTCCGACAACCTCCCGGAGCCGGTCACCGACATGATCGGCCAGATCAACGCCGGAAACCCGGGCATCGCACCGGCATTCGGCCAGATCATGTACGCCACCACCGTTGCCGGACTCGCCGCCACCTTCTCCAACGACCTCTGGGGATGGTCCAAGGACGTACAGTTCTACATCCGGGCCACCACCCTGCGCCTGACCGAGGGCGGCGGCGCCGTCATCACCTCCCGCGCCAACATCGGCCAGGTCATCCACGACTTCACCCAGTGGTTCAACGGCCGCATGGAGTACTACCGCTCCATCGGTCAGTTCCCCCTCAACGGCCCCGTCGAAATCCGCTGCTGCGGCCTCGATCAACCGTCCGAGGTCGAGGTCGACTCGGCAGGCGCCCCCACCATCTCGGCCATGCGCCCCCGGCCCGACCATCCGGAGTGGGACACCGCCATCTGGCTCAACGTCCTCGGCGTCCCGGGAACCCCCGGCATGTTCGCGTTCTACCGCGAAATGGAACAGTGGATGCGCAATCACTACAACAACAACGACGCCACCTTCCGCCCCGAGTGGTCCAAGGGCTGGGCGTTCGGCCCCGACAAGCCGTACACCGACACCCCGATCATCACCCAGGGCCTCCCCCAGACCTACCGCGACGGCGTCCCATCGAGCGACAACTGGGACACCGCCAACGCCGCATTCAACGCGTTGGATCCGCACAAGGTCTTCAGCAACACGTTTCTGGACCAGTTGTTGCCCTGAGGTTCACGAACCACCTACACGCTCTGACAACTCGACGGTCGTCGCCACTCCCAGCATTCGGGAGTGCGGCGGCCGGCGTGCGTTGGAGCGACGGACATGAGAAAGCCCTCCGCATGCCGACCAGGCGCCCGACTCAATCGCGATCGGGATGGATCGCCTCGTGCATACTTTCCACTGCCCTGGCATGAGTTGAGAGATCGGATCTAGCCGACCGAATCGTGGCGCTGTCGCTGCGTGCCCCCGGCTCGGACGACGACGAGTCCTCTCCGGGGCTCGACGCGCCTCCTCCGGGCTGCTCGGAGGAGGCGGTGCGCTCTTCCCTCTCCGCGCGGGCACGCAACAACGACTCGGACTTCGGGGTATTTCGCATCGGAGCATTGTCCCAGATCCATCTCCTACGACTCACACGGAGCGCTCTCACCCCCGGTGAGCGGGTCGTTCCTGAACATCGATACCTGGAAAGTTCGCAACAAAATATCTACAGCGGTCAGGGTAGACATTCTCGCGGGGCTGTTGTATCTTTTTTCTCGTAGCAAGGAACGAGTCAAGAGATGCGGGAGAGATGAACTACCCGCAAGCAGTACCGCAGGGCAGGGACGTGCCGGGGCCGAATTCGTGTGTGAGTGTGCAGTCGGACCCGGCACCCCCCTTCAAAGCGGCTACCGGATGTCTTGTGCGAGTCCGGAAGTTCGAAAGAATGCAGTTATGTAAGTAAGTTCAACCCCATCCGGCCCCCGGCGCACCTCGCGCCGGGGGCCCCGTCCGTTCAGCGAAAGAAGCGAGCCATTCCGGCAGATACACCACCGGGGGACCCCTCCGGCAGATTCGACGACGAGAACTATCCTGCGTACAGCATGGGACATGCGGCCGAGATCCTCGGCGTCAGACAAGCTTTCCTTCGTAGCCTCGATGCCGCGAAACTGCTTACCCCACAACGCTCTGAGGGCGGACATCGCCGCTACTCCCGCTACCAGCTGCGCATCGCGGCCCGCGCGCACGAACTTGTAGCCAATGGCACGGCGCTCGACGCGGCTTGCCGCATCATCATCCTCGAAGACCAACTCACCGAGGCTCGTCGCATCAACGCCGAGCTTCAGCAAGCGCAGGACCGACGAGCGGAATCGGACGCGACGCCAGACTGAGGACTGACGTGATCAGGCACTGGGAGTAGCAGTCGCCCCTGACCGTCAATCTGTTCACTCCCCCTTCGAACTGCTAAATTCAGACAATTGGGACATTGCTCGGCGTCGGTTGCTCGATTTCCACATCGAAGGGATCGCAGGCATGAATTCCTCCCACCACCGCCGCCGGGTGCGACTGGCTGCTCTGTCGATCACCTTGTCCGTTGCCATTGCAACCGCTGCGTGCAGTTCCGACGAGGACGCGGCAACAAGCACGAACAGCGCAACTCCCAGCACCACGAGCAGTCAGGAATCCACCGAGATCGTGGACATCGTCCGCCGTCAGGTGGCCGACCTGGGCCTCAGCGCCGCGGTGTTCGGTGTATGGCGGGGCGACGACGAGGTTGCTCTCGGCGCCGTCGGAGAGTCCCCTGTCGGAGTTCCGGCTACAACCGACATGCAGTTGCGCGTCGGCCAGCCGATGGAACCGATGCTCTCGACAGTCCTGCTGCAACTCGACGAAGAGGGAACGCTCCCCCTCGATCAGCCGATCGCGAAGTGGGAACCGAACTTTCCACGCGCAGAGACCATCACTCCGCGAATGCTGGCCAACAGCACGTCGGGTATCTCCGACTACGTGACAGATCCACAGTTCCTCAAACTCTTCACGGACAATCCGATGAAGGGCTGGACTTCTCAGGAGATCCTGAATCTTGCCAACTCTCGTCCACCTCTGTTCGAACCCGGCACCAGTTGGGCGTACGCGCACAGCGACCTGACGCTGCTCGGCGACGTCATGGAGAAAGCGACTGGAAAACCGCTGGGTGACCTACTTCAGCAGCGCGTCTTCGATCCACTCGGGATGGATAACAGCAGCGTTGTGCTCACGCCGCAGATGGACGAACCGATCCTGCACGGCTACACCAATGAACGCGGAGTGTTCGAAGACTCCACCTTCTGGAATCCGACTGCTTTCCTGCACAGCGGAAACATGAACGCGCCTGTCGCCGACGTCGGAAGGTGGGTTCGCGCACTCGGAACGGGAGAGTTGCTCTCCGACAAGGCTTTCGAGCAACAGATGGCGCCGACGACTGCGGGCTTGGGAAGTATGACGGCGGACAAGTTCTTTTCCTTCGGGACCGGGCACCTCGACGGCTGGCTGGTGATGAACCCGTCGTACGGCGGTTACAACGGTCTGGCGCTGTACTACCCCGACTCGAAGACGACGATCGTCGTCTACGCCACACTCGGGCCGACAACCAACGCGGACCTCAACAACGCCGTGTCGATGGGGAAGGAGATCGGAACCCTCCTCGAGCCGGATCACCCGCCGCAGGTACCGACACCGTGACGCCCCACACACGCTGGTAGTAAACAGCGCCGGTCGGCAACTTCCTGTTTACGCACGGATTACCTCCAGGACTTATCGCCCCATCACCATTCTCTTCAGTACCGAACGAAACGCGTCGGACCGCGGGTTGTCTCGCCAGTGAACGAGAACGTAGATAGATGGGGACCTGCCCGATGAGGAAATACGCGATGTCAGTGGCATGCACGGTTGCAGTCACAGCGGGGGTGACTCTTGTGATGTCGGTGCCTGCCGGAGCGGACCCGAATGACGGTGGGTCGTGCCCGGCCGGTGCGGTATTCGCGGTCGGCGGAACGTGGGATCCGACAGGACAAACGACACAACCAGTCACCGACCGCTACGTGGCCCAGGGCTATGCCGCCAAGCCGGTGACCTACCCCGCCAGTTTCTGGCCGCTCGGCGATCAGACGTACGACCAGAGCGTTGCCGCCGGCGCCCAGACACTTCGCACCGAAGTCAACGCATTCCACGCTCAGTGCCCGGGCAGCGAGATCGTTGTCACCGGATACTCGCAGGGAGCGCGGATTGCCGGCGACGTGCTCGGTGACATCGCACGCGACGGATCCATTCCGCAGTCGCAAGTCGAAGGCGTCCTCTACGCCGACCCTCGCAACTCGGCCGGGGGCATCGAAACCGTAGTGCCCAATGTCGTTCCGGGAGCGACGATGTCCGGAGCACGCGGCGGATTCGGCGACATCGCAGTACGGGAAGTCTGCATCGAGGGTGACGGCATCTGCAACATGCCCAAGCCGCGTGATGCTCCCGAGGTGTTCGTGGATTCGGTCTTCGGCTACTTCACGAAGCACAACACCTATACGCCGATGATGTCCGAGCCCGCTCCGCCTGCTGCCCCGGCATTGCCGGAGACACCGTCGGTACCTCTGCAACCCGCTGACATTGCCACTGCGATCGTGACGCGGGTCGTCGAGAACATCACTCCGTATCTGACCGCTGCACTCACCACCGTGCTGACGAAGTAACGCGACAGCGCTTGTTCGACTGACTGAAAGTCGACCGATTCGTACAAGTCGAGAGCCACCGCATCGAGCACCATCGATCACATGCTCACCTTCATCGTCAGATACGGGTACGTCCCGTTCATGCTCTTGGGAATCAACGGAGCCGCAATCGCGCTGGCGGCATCCGGCGCACCGAAATGGTCACTGGTGGCATTGATTCTCTTCGCAGTGGTCTGCTCTTTCGCGGCCGAACGGGCGCTTCCCTACGAATCCTCGTGGAATGCCCCGGGACCGGACAGGTTTCGCGACGCTGTCCATGCGTTTGTCAACGAATCCCTCATCTTGGTCAGCGTCGCGGTAATCCCGTTGATGGCCGCGGTGATTCCGTTCGACGGGCTGTGGCCGAGCGGTCTTCCGTTTGCCCTTCAGGTTGTCTTCGCAGTGTTGGTTGCCGATTTCGGCATCACCGTGGTGCATTTGATCAGCCACAAGGTTGGATGGTTGTGGCGTTTCCACGCGGTTCATCACAGCCTCGAACGGTTCTACGGTATGAACGGACTGATGAAGCACCCCGTGCATCAGACTTTCGAAACCGCCGGTGGCGTCCTGCCACTGATCCTCCTCGGGATGCCCGTCCCGGTTGCCTCGGCGCTCGCGGTTTGTGTCGCTGTCCAACTCCTGCTTCAGCATTCGAATGCCGATTACCGCATCGGCCCCCTGCGTCCGATACTCGCCCTCAACGCCGGCCACCGATTCCATCACCTGAAGTGGGCGGGAATCGGTGACGTCAATTTCGGTTTGTTCACGCTGATCTGGGATCACCTGTTCCGCACTTATTCTTTCGATCCGGGAAAGCGCTTCAGCAGTGACGATCTCGGTATGGCGGCAAAGCCCGACTACCCGGACGATTACCTCGGCCAGTTGGCGGAACCGTTCCGGAGACAGACCTGACGGACAACGGGTCGAGATTCAGCCCGCGAGTACCCGTCGCATGACGGGCTTGGCTGCGAACGCACTGGCCAACACCAACGCAATCCCCACTGCCAGGGTGAGGCCCAACTGAACGAGTGCCATCGGAGTGGTCAGTACGACTGCCCCTGCCAGCGGGAAGAGGAACAGCAGTGCGGCGCCGGCGCCGGCCAGCGCCATTACGATCACGGGAGTGCGAACGTGACGCATGCGGGCACTGTCCATCACCTCGACAGGTGTGCCGGCCAGAGTCAGACTCCGATAGAGCTCGCGGTTGTCGAGGATCCCGGATACCTGGGTGAGTGCAGACGAGACAGCTGCCAACGTGAACGTTGCTCCGAGCGTGAACAACACACCGGTTCTCATGTCGGCGAACAAGAATTCCTGTCCCGGTTGCAGTTCCTGACCCTCTCCGTTGCCGATCGCTGCGAGCAAAGACGTGCCGGCGGCAACAAAACTTGCCATCGTCACACCGCTGACCGTGCGCCACACGGCCTTCGGGTTGTCCAGGACCCGACGTGCCGCGATCAACGAAGCACCGTCCCTCGCGAATCGGAGCATGATCCGTCCGAGCAACGAGATGACGAACGGACCGACCAGCGCAACAACGCCGAAGCAGAGACCAAGTCCCACCAGAATTGCCGCGATGCTCGCCGCGGCACCACCGAATGCACTCCATCCCAACAGAACCCCGACGCCCGCGACAGCGAAGATCATCTTCGGCGCGGCACTGGGATTGCCCGCCGTGACTCCCAAGGGACTCACGAACACCTGACGCATACCGAGCATCGACGTCAAAGCCGCCAGTACGGTCATTCCGAATACGATGCCCACCAGAGGAAGTGCGCCGACCCACAGCTCACCCCACTCGAAGGTGCGACCTTGAAATCGCAAGAGCGCCACGAGCGGCAACGCGAGGAAGTACCCCAGCGCGCCGATCAACGCACCGGCCAAGCCCTGGACACCCGATTCCGCAGCGCACAGCGCAACAATCTGACGAGGTGTGGATCCGATGAGTCGCAGCGCGGCCAGACGTTCGTCTCGGCGACGGGCGCCCAAGCGGGCCGCCGCCAGACCGAGAGTGATCGCCGGGACGATCATCAGCACCGACGCAACCCCCGCGAGCGCAAGATAGGCCTCCGACTCGGGTTCACTCGTTCTGCCGGCAAAGGCACCGTAACCACCGAGAACCGTGAGCAGCAAGGTGGTCGACGCGGCAAAGGCCGATACGGGGAGCGCGAAGGTACTCAACGCCTTTCGTCCCTCGCCTCGCACCGTCATCAAGGCGACACGCGCTGTGGCCTTCATGCCGCCACCTGTGTCCCGACGAGCGAACCGGCCTGCATCGTCATCGTACGATCACACCAGCGAGCGACCTCGGCGTCGTGAGTGACGACGACCAATGCCGAACCGATCTGTTGCGCAGAGTCACGCAACACTCTCATCACTTCCCAGCTTGTCTGTGCGTCGAGGGCACCGGTCGGCTCGTCCGCGAACAGAACTGCAGGTTTGGTCACCAACGCTCGGGCGATCGCGACACGTTGGGATTGTCCTCCCGACATCTGACCTGGGCGCCGGTCCTGCAATCCCTCCAGACCCAAAGGTGCGAAGAAACCGTGCGCCGTCCTCTTCGCTTCCGCGATGGACAAACCGTTGAGCACCAAAGGCAAAGCGACGTTCTCGATCGCCGGAAGCTCCGGCAACAGCTGACCCGACTGGAAGACGAACCCGTAGGACTCACGCCGCAGTCGACTTCGATCGTTCTCACCGAGGTTTTCGATATGTCTACCGCCCAACATGATTGCGCCTGAGTCAGGTTTCACGATTCCTGACATGCAGTGCAGCAGCGTCGACTTACCCGATCCTGACGGTCCCATGATCGCCGTGGCAGTGCCCGCACGGACTTCCAGCGACACACCACGGAGCACCGGAACATTGCCGTACGACTTGCCCAGCGAGTGGACCGACAAGACTGCGGGTGATTGTGCGTTGTTCATGAGTACAGCCTCTCTCGAACCCCTCGCCGACACATCGGCCCAGCGCACGATCTTCGAACTGCCCACGGTCCTACCGGAGGATGACCGGACCCCGAGGTCTGTCAGGGTCGTCACTATGATTTCCGGCATGACCTGGTCCGGTGACGTCCACATGCGGCCCGGCATTCTCATGTTCGCCGGAGCCGTCGGGTCAGCACACACGCACGCGCATGCCGCTGTTCAGATCATGATCGTCGACGACGGGGTCGTCGCGGTCACGGACGGGAACGGCCACAGGGAAGTCGTGCGATCCGTGGTCATTCCGTCAGGGGCGGTGCACTCGTTGTCCGCCTCGGAAGGCGCGCGAGGACGGGCGATCTATGTCGATTCCACCATCGGGATGGGCCGACGCATCCAGCCGCCTGAATCCGACCTCGGCGGTGTGGCCGAATGGTCGAATCGTGGACGGACGGCCGTGGCGATGACCGACCGTGGCGATGATTCTGATCTGGAATACGCAGCGAGGCTCGTCGATTCACTGTCCGGAGGCAAACAGCCGTCGAACCTACGTGATCTTCACCCTGCGCTCGAACATGCTCTGACGATACTGCCCGAGCGCCTTTCGGGGCCGATCACGCTGGCGGACACCGCCGCGCGGGTCTCCATCTCGTCCGGACGCTTGGGAAGAATCTTCAACGATCAACTGCAGATGAGCTTTTCGACGTACATCCGTTGGTTGCGGCTACGGCGCGCCATGGAAGTTATGAGCAGTGGCGCAAGTCTGACAACCAGTGCCCACGAGGCCGGTTTCACCGACAGCGCCCATCTCAACCGCATCTGCCACAGCATGTTCGGGCTCACGCCCAGCGCTGCGACCGGCGATCTCACCTGGAATTGATGCTGCTCCCTGAACCAACGCTGTCCGTCTCCGTCCTCGCCAGTAGCGACAGACGACTGTAGAGGCGCGCCAACCCGGGCACGTCCCGGAGGCTGCCTGCTACTTCTCCGACGCAAGCGTCGGCATACACCGTCAGCCGCGCATCGACGTCGTACAGAACATCGACGACGTTACCGAAGCGGCGGACTGCAAATTCCGATGCTTCTTCGAGAACTGGGACCCCGAAGATCACCCAGTCGTCGAAGCGAGAGGCAAGCTCGAGGTAGTCGGCGGCCGAGGTCGAACCGCCGCACAGCACCGCGAAATCGAACCACACGACACCATCTCGAATCGCCGAGCACGCCAATGTGCGTGTACCGATCGTCAATTCGCCACCCTCACTCGACGGCCTCACAATTTCCGAGTCGACGAGGAATTCTCCTGTCGCAAAACGGTAGTCCCCGGCACTTGGTTGTCCTGCGGTCCGGTAGTCGATAGAGCCACCCAACTCGATCACCTCGAGAGTCAACTCGATCAACTCGATCGACGGAACGAACTGCTCGTGAAAAAGCGGATTCGGAAGAAGCTCGGTCGGCGGGACATTGGACGTGACAACAACAGTCACACCTTTCGCGACGATTGTGTCGAGAACCCTTGCCATGAACATTGCGTCGGCAACGTCGTCGATGTGGAACTCGTCGAAGCAGAGCACACGGATTCCGTCTGCGACGTGGTCCAACGCCGAACCCATCGACCCGAGTTCGTGCGCCCGTGCGTGCAGGTCTGCAAAGAACCGATGAAAGTGAATGCGCCGCTTGCCGACTGGGATGCTGTCGTAGAACTCGTCCATGAGCATCGTCTTCCCGCGGCCGACGCTTCCCCAGAGATAGATCCCGCCCCCGGTCTCACCGCCGGATATCCGGACCCGCAGGGCATCGAGAGCTTCACGTGCCGCCAACTGCTCTTCGTCCAGTAGCATTAGACTCCTCTACGTCTGTAGAGTCGAGGCTAGCGATCGAAAGCAAATCGAGTCAATGTGACCCTCACGACGCACCATCAGCAGCAAGGAACGACATGAAGCCCGACCGCAGAGCTCTCATCGCGGCATCCGCCGTCATGATCATCGCCGAGCAGGGCCCGCGTGCACTCACCCATCGGGCGGTTGATCAGTCGCTGGAACTTCCCGCCGGTTCGACGTCCTACTATTTCCGCACTCGCGAGACACTTCTCGACGCGACCGCACTGCACATCGTGCAACGATCGCGTTCCACTTTCAGTGGACTACTCGAAAGCCACGGAGACCCTGCCACCCTGACGGCCGAGTATCTCGACGATCTTCTCTCGCAACGCCGAAACGAATTGATCGCGCGATATGCACTGCTCCTGGAGACTCCCCGAGATTCGACATTGCACCAACTCCTCGAAGGAAGTCTGTTTTCGCTGGAGAAGGCAATACCCATCTTCGAAACCATCGGCGTCGACGATCCCGACGTCGCTGCCGCCAATTTCCTGAGCCTTCTGGAGGGCTTGATCTTCGATTACTGCCTCGGATCACGCAGCCGAGATCCTCGCTCCACCGAAACCGTTCGGCAGCTCAGGATCCCGATCGACATCTACCTGCACGGAGTGCACGCCAACTGAAAGACGTTGTTCAGCAGAGGCTTCCGGTGCATGGTCGTTGACCGGAAAACAGTGCCGCAACAAAGGGAGTGCTGTCTGGAACCGAAGCTGGAACGGTTCCCAGATGATCAGTGGGATAGGCATGGAATGCAAAGTCCACACCGTTTGCAGCGAGGTCAGCCGCGAACTTCAGTGTCAGCGGTGCCGGAACATCGATGTCCGACAACCCCTGACCGATGAAAAACGGGCGGTCGTATCCTGCGGTCGGCACAGTGAGCAGTTCACGTGCAGCCTCCATGAATACCGGATTGTCCAGCGACTTCGTCAGCACCTGCCCGAGCGTGACGGTTCCGTACTTCGCGCGCGCCTCGGTGTAGCACATGTTGTTCTCGACATCGTCGAGGATGGTCTTGCCGAGCGGGGTCAGATACGAGTCGATGTCGATGTCCGGCCACGAAGCACGCAGTCCGTCAAGAACGTTCGCGATGTAGACCGTCGTACCCTTGAGCGGAAGCGCCGGGAAGGCCGGACCGCCGAGCGGTAGGAGATTCTCGATGTTCGAGGGGACACCAGTGGCGACTGCGCCGCGGTAGTCCAACTCCGGCGCGTAATCAGTGGCAAGCGAAGCGGTGAACATAGTCGCCTGCCCGCCCTGCGACTGCCCCATCGCAACCCATTCGCTCGACAAGTCACCGTCGACCGCACGAGCGGCACGCACCATGTCCACGACGCTGTGCGCAGCGGAACGACCGTCGAGATACGGGTGAACACCGGGTGTTCCGAGTCCCACGTAGTCGGTGGTCACCACCGCGTATCCCTGTTCCAGCCAGTGCCCCAGATGCGTCGCGGTCCGCTCGAGCGGAACGCTATTGCTCGGCGCGCACTGATCCGCGACACCCACCGTTCCGTGCGCGTAGGAGATGACCGGCCAACCGCCCTCGGGCGGAGTCCCCTCGGGGCGATACACCACACCGCTACTCGTCATCGGTGCATCCTGCGGGCCCGTGGACCAGTACGTCACCTTCGTTGCGCTCACAGCACCCTTGATGACCCGATCCGCACCGAGCGACTCCTGGCCCACCACGGCGCCAGGGGCATTCTTCGATTCCGCCGCGGCCGGTGCGGTGACGGTCAACGCCACCAACGCGCTCGCACCCAATCCGACGAGCGTTCTACACAGCCGCTTGCTCACGTGCCTTCTCCTACCGATTGCGTTGACAGTGCCGTATGTGGCGATCAGCCCCACATCAGCCAGCCGATCGAGTTCAGACCTTAGAACAGCCTTACCAATTGGTCAACCTAAATTCCCGCTCCACATTTCCCGTTGTCACGCGACTGCTCCGGTAAGGTGGCGGTGTTCTATACATGCAGGTCCCCCGCGAGTTCAGGAGGCCGAAGGGCTCTCTCATGTCAGCGCCTGATCTCCCGACGTTCCCCCCGTCGCAGCAGAATTCGGTGGCCGCGATCCTCCGAGCGGCAGGCTGTGTGTTCGCCGAAGACGAAGCTCGCCTACTTCTCCACACTGCACGCTCTCGCGACGAACTCGACGCGATGATCGATCGACGAGTTGCCGGCGAACCACTCGAGCCTGTCATCGGCTGGGCAGAATTCTGCGGACTACGCATCCACATCGACCCTGGAGTATTCGTCCCCCGCCGACGCACCGAACTCCTCGCCCGCCAGGCCTGCGCACTCGTCGGCGCGGGAAGCGTCGTCATCGACATGTGTTGTGGTTCAGGAGCTGTCGGGGCCTTCGTGCAGGCGATGATCGATGCTGTCGATCTCTACGCGGTGGACATCGAACCGGCCGCCGTTCGCTGCGCTCGTCAGAACATCACACCGCCCGAGCGTGTTCTCGAAGGCGATCTGTACGGCCCACTGCCGACGGCATTACGAGGTCGTGTCGACGTCGTCGTCGCCAATGCGCCCTACGTCCCCACAGACTCGATCCGGCTGATGCCGCCCGAAGCGCGACTTCACGAACCGCGCGTCTCGTTGGACGGCGGCGCCGACGGCCTGGACCTACAGCGTCGCATCATCGCCGATGCTGTGCCGTGGCTACGACCGGGCGGTCATCTGCTCGTCGAGACAAGCACGGAGCAGGTCGAGATGACCGTCGAAACCTTCACTCGGGGAGGGTTTCTCACGCGGGTAGCAACCTACAGTGAGACCGCGTCAACTGTGGTGATCGGTCAGTGTTGAAGGCGATCGGATCATGCAGGCGTGGACCACTCCCGAGCGCGGGCGGCAAAGCCGTCGACAAAAAGCCCGAACGCACGATCGACGCGGGCCCGATCCCCCGTGGCCAGAAGATCCAACGACAGACCCCGCATTTGCGAGAGCAACAGAGTAGCGACAGAGGCAACATCGTCCTCGGGGCAGCCCGCTTGCCGTAGACCGGCTTCCAGTGCCTCGATCCAATCGCCCACGAATCGATCCAGGAACCGTCCGTAGCGTTCACGATCGCCGAGCGCGAGGGCGTAGATCTCGACCATCACTCGGAACCGCGGCAGGACCTCCGGCGTCGTACGCTCGGTCCACCACGCGGTCAGCACTGTCGCCGGATCGACCCCCGGTTTCATCGGGACCGCAATCGGAATGGACTCACCACGCATGTTCTCGATGACCTCGGAGAGCAGATTCTCCTTGCTCTCGAAATGGTTGAGCAACGACGCATGCGACACACCCACGGCCTTGGCGAGCTGCCTCACCGTCAGTTCCCCGACACCGTTGTCGATAACGTAGCGGGTCAGCGCGTCGAGCAACTCCTCACGTCGCCCGGCGTATCTCAGGCTGCGTTTGTCGATGCGTTCGGGCTCCGGCACATACTCACCCTACCGGCCGGAATCACCAGGTCAGCGGCTGACTGCCTTCTGATACCGACGAATAGCGAACGGCACGAAGACGATCAGCAAACCGAAAGTCCACAACAACGACGCGATGACCGGGTTCTGAAGTGGCCACGCATCCGGAACTGTCATCGCAGGATTGGTATTGCCGAACAATTCACGGACCGCCTGCGTCACCGCCGACACCGGATTCCATTCGGCGATCACCTTGAGCGGCCCGGGAAGGTTGGTGGTCTCCACAAAAGTGTTCGCGATGAACGACAGCGGAAAGATGACGATGAAGCTCGCGTTGTTGAAGACCTCCGGCGTCCGGATCCACAGCCCCACAACAGCCATGACCCATGACAGCGCGTACGCGAAGAACAGCAGCAGCGCATAGCCTGCCACCGCCTCGAGGAAGCTGGAATGAATGCGCCACCCCACCAGAAGACCGGTCAACGACATGACCACCAAGCTGATGACGTTGATCAACACGTCACTCGACGTTCGGCCGGTGAGCACGGCAGACGGAGCCATGGGCAGCGATCGAAATCTGTCGATGATTCCTTTCTGGATGTCTTCGACCATCCCCAGACCAGTCCAGGTTGCACCGAATATGACTGTCTGCGTGAAGATTCCGGCAATCAGGAATTCTCGATACGACGTGCCCGGGACAGAGATCGCGCTGCCGAACACGTAGGCGAACAAGAGCACGAACATGATCGGCGACAACGTGGTGAACACCAGCAGATCCGGAACGCGCTTGATCTTGATCAAGTTTCGCCTGGCGATGGTCAAACCGTCTTCGAGCGCCATCTGCACGGTCATTTCTGATCCTCCAGTTCAGCCTGGTGCCCGGTCAGTGTGAGGAAGACATCGTCGAGGGTGGGTCTGCGAAGTCCGACGTCGAACACCCGGATGCCGCGTGCCGACAGAAGATTGAGCGCCGCAACCAAGGCATCGGTGCCGTCGTCGACAGGAACAGTGACGCGACGGACATTCTCTTGAACCTGAATGTCCCCCACGGCAAGCGAGCGCAATTCCTCTCGCACGATGTCGAGATGTTCGACCTCGTGCACGCTCAGTTCGATGCGCTCACCCCCGACCCGCGCCTTCAACTGATCTGCGGTACCGCGCGCGATGACCGAGCCGCGGTCGATGACCGCGATCTGGTCGGCCAGCCTCTCTGCTTCTTCCATGTATTGCGTCGTGAGCAACAGTGTTGTCCCCTGCGCCACCAACCCTTCGATGACATCCCAGAGACCGAGTCGCGCCCGAGGATCGAGGCCGGTGGTCGGCTCGTCCAGAAACAACACCTGCGGCCGAGCAACCAATGCGCCCGCGAGATCGAGACGTCGCCGCATTCCACCGGAATAGCCCTTGACCGGCCGATCTCCGGCCTCGACAAGATCGAACTGCTCGAGCAATTCACGCGCTCGGGCCTTACTGCTTCGGGCGCCGAGGTGATACAGCCTCCCAACCATGTCCAGATTCTCGTAGCCCGTCAGGTACTCGTCGACCGCGGCATATTGGCCAGAAGCACCTATCTTCGACCGCAACGCCCGCGCATCCTCGACCACGTCCAGCCCGGCAACCTCGGCGCGACCACCGTCCGGAATGAGCAGCGTCGTGAATATCCTTACCGCGGTGGTTTTTCCGGCACCGTTGGGACCCAACAGTGCCATCACCGAACCCTCGCGCACTTCCAGGTCGATACCGTCCAATGCCGTGACGTCGCCGTACTTCTTGACCAACCCCTCGGCCACAATCGCTTCGGCCATGAGCCCTCCCGCGTCGGTTGTCCGTCGGTAGTCCGTTCCCCAGTGTGACCCAGGAGGCCGACACATTCCAGGAAATTTCGTCAGATGCCGGGCTGCAATCACCTCCCTGGTTTCGCCGGTGCCTTTCGGTCACGAGGTACGGAACAGAGCACACGTCCCAGTCCTGTCCAATACAGCCGAAAAATTTCACCGACCTTTCGACGGATATACACCGGAAAGAAAAACCCGAAATTCTTGAACCAAGACCACTTTCGGGTATTCACGATGGGTGCGGCAGCGTTACACTCGTACAGCAAGTGACACTCGGGCCGATGACGGTTGACATATGGTGTCAAATCTCGAATTCAGAATCAGGCAGAGGCCGAAAAGAATTGAATCACCGATTCAGTGCATGCGGGGACGAATCACACTTCGGGGGATCAAGAAAGGCTGACTGTGGCATGAGTATCAGAACTCGATACATCCGAACTCCGTGGATCCGAAAAACGGCGGAATATTCATTCGAAACCATCTGCTTCACATTGGCCGTGATTGTCGTGGCCGCACTGATCGCCGCATACAACACACAATCACGCTCCGCGCCGACGTACACGCCGACCTCGCTCTCCGCGAATCCTGAATCTGCAGCGCTGCCCTTCGACATTCCACCCAAGTCAGCACTCAACGGAAAGTTGGTCTTCGCTCACTACTTCCCGCCCTATCCGGTATCGATCGACAATGCGAATCCGTCCAGCGATTACTATGCGACGCAATATCTTACGGTCAACGGCGAGAACAACAAGCACGTTCGCTACGGAGGATTCCTCCGTGACCGGCCCACACCGCGGCAACCCATCGCCGATGCTCAGTGGCGCCAACGCGACCTCGAAAACGAAGTTCGTTCGGCAATCGCCGCGGGCATCGACGGATTCTCCGTCGACATCATCGCCAAGGCAACCGACACCAGTTGGTGGGGTTCCACCGTGCCCACCGCCCTGATCAAAGCGGCCGCGGCAGTCGATCCGAATTTCAAGATCATGCTCATGCCTGATATGAACGGCGCGTTCAAAAACATGACCGCAGCTCAAATGGCAGCAGAGATGAAACCTTATTCGACCATGGCATCATCGTTCAAATTGAACGACGGACGGCTCGTGATATCTCCATTCCTTGCCGAGAACAAGACTGCGGGCTGGTGGTCGGAGTTCATCACCATTATGAAGAATTCTTACGGAATAAATGTGGCATTTGTTCCGGTTTTCCTCGACGCCGCAGCCAACCGGAATTCTTTTGCATCGATCAGCTACGGGATGTCGAATTGGGGTAACCGAAATCCGGCAGGAAACCCGCTCTCGGGATCGAACCCGAACTCTCCGATGGGACTTGCCGCCGCCGCTCACTCCTTGGGAAAGATATGGATGCAACCAGTCGCCTTCCAAGATGTTCGTCCAAGTCAGTCGATCTACGACGAGGCACAGAATTCACAGAACCTGCAGAACATGTGGCAGATCGCGATTGCGTCCAACAGCGAATGGGTACAACTCGTCACCTGGAACGACTACAGCGAGGGAACGTCGTTCGCGCCCAGCGTCGGCCACGGACGCGCGTTGCTCGACATGAGTTCCTACGGGTTGTACACCTTCCGCACCGGCGCCTCACCTGCAATTGTCCGTGACACCGCGTATCTCGTCTATCGCAATCAGCTGGTCTCCGCGGTCCCCGTCAATCGCTCTGCTGCCCCTATGACACTGCGCCAATGGTCATCCCCCGCTCGCGATACCGTCGAAGTCCTTTCCTTCTTGACCGCGCCTGCGGTCGTCAAAGTGACGGTCGGAACCACGACAACCACCTGCAATGCCCCGGCCGGGATGAGCAGCTGCATAGCATCGTTGAAGGTTGGTGCTGTCAAAACCACAGTCGTTCGCGGTGCGACGGAAGTCGCGAAAGTCAGCTCTCACACATCGGTGACAGCCACACCGTACAACCAGAATCTCGAGTACCTGGTCGATTCCAGTCGGAGATAACGGTGACGAAGATCGGGTAAGTCCGTCGACTCACCCGATCTTCGTTGCGCCGTCGGTTTCAGCTGCAATTGGTAACTCGGGCAGCGATACCGCCCCCGTCCGCTCCACCCTCACCGCCAACGTCACCGCGGCGGCCAGCGCCGATACGCCCGCTCCGATCCAGTACAAGACCGCGAACGAATGGAGAGTCGGCACAGTGCTCGCACCGATCACCACCGTCGAACTGGCCAATACCGCTGCCGCAACGGCGCTTCCGGTGGAGGTACCGACCGAACGGAGCAGGCTGTTGAATCCGTTGGCCGAGGCAGTCTGATGGATCGGTGCAGATTCGGTGATCAAGGTCGGCATGGCTGCCAGGGAAAATGCCACACCTGCCGATACCACGGCAGCGCCGATCACGATATTGACCAACGTCGGCGCCAACAGCACACGCAAGACATAGCCGATTGCAATGACGATTGCACCCGACGCCAACGTAGCCTTCGCTCCCCATCGTCTCGTCACTTTCGCCGACACCGGTGCCAACCCGATCATCAGGATTCCCCCCGGCATCATCGCAAGCCCGGCTTCGGCGGCCGAGAGTCCGAGACCGTCCGCCGACGCCAGGGGCAACTGAAGTTCCTGTGTTGCCGCCAACGCGCTGATGAACATGGCAAAACCGAGTAATACTGCGCAGACGTTCGAGACCAGAATCGGAGCACGAAGGGAAGTCCGCAGGTCGACCAACGGTGCCGGCGTGTGCAGTTCCCACGGAATCCATCCACAGAGCAAGACCACACCGGACGCGATCAGAACCAGAACCTCGGGGCTTGCCCATCCCCATTCGGTTCCCTTCGAGACAGCCAGCAACAATGCCGTCATGGCGAGTGTGAGGACTGTGGCTCCTAGAAAGTCGAAGCGTCCGCGACTCTTCACAGCCGATTCCGGCACCACCAGCGGCAAGACGACTATCAGTACAACCCCGAATCCACCAGTGACCCAGAAGAGCGCGGGTAGTCCCCAGTGCGCCGAGATCACCCCGGCCATCGGCATGCCGAACATGCCGCCGATCCCCAGGGTCGCACTCATGAGCGCGACTGCACCACTGAGCTTTTCCGGAGGAAGGACATCGCGCATGATGCTGATTCCGACGGGCAGAAGCGCCGTCGCGAAGCCCTGCAACGAACGTCCGAGGATCAGGAGCCAGAAACTCTGACTGAGCGCCGCAACCATGCAGCCGACGATCATCACGGCAAGGCAGACGAGCATCATCGCCCGCTTGCCGAACATGTCGGCAAGCCGGCCGATGAGAGGGGTCGCGACGGCACCGGTCAGCAACGTCGAGGTCACCAGCCAGGAGGCGGTGGCCGACGAAACTCCCGATGCCGTCGCGAACGCAGGCAGGACCGGCACCACCAGGGTCTGTTGCAGCGCGACCACCACACCGCTCAGACTCAGGACGCCGACGACCCACCCGGTCCGCGCTTTCGCGCGAACAGTCTTGTCCGTCAAGCGTTCGAGCGAGCGGCTACTCCGGCGTCGACAGGAACCACGATGCCACTCATGTGGGCACTCGCGTCGGCGGCGAGGAACAGGACTACTCGCGTGATCTCGAAGGGATCCAGCCAACCGATCGGCTGCGCGTGCAGAGTCGCGTACACAGGTTCGACGTCGTCTGCCGTCGGCGATTCGAGGTCAGGCCGCATCATTGCGTACATCATGTCGTTGTGAATCATCGGCGTCGAGATATTTCCCGGTGCAATAGCATTCACGGTCACACCCGAGTTGGCCAGTTCGAGTGAGACGCTCTTCGTCAAACCGATGACGCCCCATTTGGAGGCGCCGTACGCCGCCATCTGGGTGCCACCGGATCGACCCATCATCGAGGAGATCGTGATGATGCGACCGTAGCCACGTTCCGCCATTCCACCTGACACGGCCGCAACGGTATTGAACACACCGGTCAGGTTCGACGAAATGACTTCGTTCCACTGTGCCGACGTCATCGACGTGATCGGAGCGGGCACGGAGACACCGGCATTCGCGACTGCAATGTCGACGCGGCCGAATTCGGATTCCGCGCGGGCAACGAGCGCGTCCATTGCTTGACGATCAGCCGTGTCGGCCTTGACTGCAATACACCGGCGGCCCGTGGCTTCCACCAAACGAACGGTTTCCTTCAGATCCTCCTCGGTTGCGAGGGGGTAGGCGACGACATCACTGTTCTCGCACCGATCGCAGATCACGATGTCCGCGCCACGCTCCGCGAATGCGATAGCGTGGGCGCGCCCCTGACCGCGTGCGGCGCCGGTGATCAGTGCAACTTTTCCTTCGAAGCTGCCTTCGAGGCTGTTCATGCCGTCTCCTAGTTCGTCGTATGCCAGCGTGCGCTGTACTGCATGCGTACTCCGAACCCGCCCGAAAGAAACAGTCGATCCCGGACAGCGGGAATCTAGCCGATCACTGGTAAACGGCGGTCTCGAACTCCAGGTATCCGTTGATGGATCCAGCGTCCGCGAACGGCAGAATCTGCGTTGCCCAGAACCCTCCGACGCCGGTCTGCCGGTCGATCCAGTAATAGAGGTTGGCCAGACCCGCCCAAGCCAACGATCCGGCCGGCCTACCGGTGGGTGCCACCTCTTCATTTGTCATGAAGGAGTATGCCCATCCCTTGGGTACACCGGGGAAGAATTCCGCATCGTTGGACAGTGTCGGGAGAACTCCGGGCAACAACCCCACGTGCTGGCCTTCGAGCCCGTTCTGAACGGCTGCAGCTACCGTCTCCGACGACAACACGCGACCCGAAGTGCCCACGCCGTCGTTCAGCCACATACGAATGAACTTCATGTAGTCGCCGACAGTGCCGTGCAAACCGTGACCACCCATGTGCACCTCGGGTTCGGACGGAAGCTCGAATCCAATGAGCGGAGTGAGGCTTCCGTCGCTCTCGCGCTGATGGATCGGTGCAAGTCGATCCTTCATCGACGGGCTCATCGTGAATGCCGTATCCGTCATCTCGAGCGGTTCGAAGATGCGCTCGCGCATGACATCGCCGAGTCGCTGACCTCGAATCGACTCGACGACCTGTCCGGCCCAGTCGATGTTGGTGCCGTACTCCCACTTCTCACCCGGGTCGAAGAGCAGCGGTGTCGTGAGCGCCGCTTTGCTGCACGTGATCACGCTGGGCTGCCCATGTTCCTGCGAGAGCCGATTGTACGACTCGTTGAAGAAGTCGTAGCCGAACCCTGCAGTATGCAGGAGCAACATGCGAGTGGTGATGTCGCGCTTGGGTTCCCGAAGAACAGGGTTTCCGCCGGCGTCGAAACCGTCGAGGACCTTCAGCTCACCGATGTCCGGAACATAGGTCGCTGCAGGTGCATCGAGATCGAGCAACCCCTCCTCCACACATTGCAGGACAGCAGTACCGGTGATCGCTTTGGTTGTGGAGAAGAGCGCAAAGGTTGTATCGAGGGTCATCGGAACGCCGTAACCTAGTGTCCGCTCACCCGCAGCACCCTCGTAGATGTTGCCTTCTCGATCCGTGATCATCGCAACCACACCCGGGACGCGATCGGCCCCCTGAGTTGCTCGCGCCAGCACGTCGTCGAGGCGCTGCTTCGAAAGGGGCTTCCGCGCAATATCTTCGATCGTCACTGCATTTCTCCATCCGACTTGCAACTTGTCTTGTCGAACAGAATGTAACGGCGATCACACACCCGGTTCTGCCTCGAAACGGCAGGAAAACTGTCTCGTTTCGGCAGAACCGGGCAGAGCCTGGAATCAGCTCTGGGGCGCTCCGATATTCACCAACCAGGAAATGCCGAATTTGTCTGTACAGGAGCCGAATTCGTCTCCCCACATCTGCTTCTCGAGCGGAACGCTGACCGTACCCGTTCCCGACAACTGCTCCCAGTACCCGCGCAGCACATCGCCGTCGTCGCCACTGAGGCTGACTGTGATGTTGTCGCCGGGGTTGTACGGCATGCCGGGCGGAGTGTCGGCACCCATCAGGGTGTATCCCTGATCGGTTTCGAGCATTCCGTGCATGATCTTGTCCCCGCCTTCGCCGGGATTGCCGAATTCACCGAACGTGCTCAGCGCCAGCGTGCCACCGAAAATGCCCTTGTAGAACTCCAACGCTTCTCGGGCATTGCCGTTGAAGCTGATGTACGGATTGAGTCGAGTTGCCATGACGTACTCCTAGCTCGTTGGATAGCTGTCACGTTCGATTTCAATCCTTGCAGACTGCTCCGACACGAAACAACGGATCGTGGCAGTTCATCCAGTGCGTAAACCGATCGTCATGACCGTTCAAACAACTGCCCTCGGAGTGGGTTCCGAGTCTCGGAAGGCAACTCTCCGAACCGTTTCCGGTAGGCGGCCGCAAACATGCCCAGATTGACGTAGCCCCAGGCGTTGGCGATTTCCGAGACGGTTTTCCCATCGGAACGCAACAGTTCGCTGCGTACCCCCTCCAGCCGGCGCGCGCGCAATCGTTGCCCCGGCGTGGTGTCTCGGTACCGTCGAAATCCCGCGGTGAGCGCCCGGACACTGACACCCACCGCAGCCGCGATCTCCGATGCCGTCGGCACCGAGCGAGCGAAGGTATCGATGTACTCCTCTGCCGATCGCACGTAGGCCGGTTCGGCAGAAGCGACGTCGACGCCGAGCTGCAACCCGGCCTGCGTCGCCCACTCGTCGAGAAGCTGAGCCGTAATGAGTTCTTGAACCCTGGCACCGAGCCTTTCGCCCGACATCGCGTCGGGCGACTCTGCGATCGCGCGAACAACGTAGTCCATCAATGCGAGCCAACTCGAGCCACGCCCGCCGATGGTGCACTTGTGCCGCCAGAGACGGTCGTCGGGAACTGTCCCGTACCACTGCAGGGCATGGTCAGCGACAAGCTGATGCGGCACAGTGAGATTCAGCTGCAGATGGTCCTCGTCGAATTCGACGAAATAGTCGGTCCGACTGCAGTCTGCGACAAAGGTCTCCCCCACTCCGGTATTCGCCGCAGCGCCCCGGCCAAGAGCATGTCGACCGTTGCCTCTGATCGTCGTCAGGACCAGAATGTTTCCGGCTTCAGGCGAACATTCACCGACGGAGACCGGAATTCCGTAACAGAATCTGGTGACGTCGATCTTGCCGACCGCCGCGGAGTACATGTCCGAAGCCGGCTTCAACCGACTTCCGATCGGCGTCACCGTGTAGGGCATGTAGATGTTGTCGGACCACTCCTTGATGCGGTCCCAGTCCCGAGAAAAGGCCTGGTGATGCTGCATGGTGGGCCGGCCGGCCGCGTCGATGAGCAAGGCATCCTCGAACATGATTCGAGTATCGCATCAGGGTCCGGGAAGGTCACGCAAAGTCAGCTGAGGCGATCTCTGGCTGAACAGCGGCGAAAAGCAACGAATCCACCACAGTCCCCCGGATAACCATGTGCGCCCTCATCCGCCCCTCCTCCACCATTCCGATTTTGGTGAGTACCGATGCCGACGCCGAGTTCTCCGGACGACACGTTGCCTGCACGCGTTGCGCTCCGAGTCGAGCAAACGCGAGTTCCAGAACCGCGCTCCCCGCTTCGGACGCATAACCCTGCCCCTGGAACTTCGGGTTCACGACAAAACCTAGTTCCGCCCGCCGGTGCGCGGCGGATACTTCCCACACAGCTACCGAACCGATGACCGTTCCGTCGACCTTCGACGTGATCGCCAGGGTGAATGATCGACGCTCGACGCCCGCGGCTTCCAATGTCGCGTCGGCCAGGAATTCCCTGGTCACTGCGAGGGTGTTCGGACCCCAATCCACATATCTACAGACGACGGGGTCGGAGGCGTACTGATGGACGGCATCTTCATCCCCGAGTGTGAAGTCTCGAAGGACGAGGCGTTCGGTAGTCAACGTGAACATCCAGCGATCGTAAATTAACCACGAAAAGCATATTGACTCGAACTGGTGTTCGAGTATTGTTGGGGGTGGGGATCGGGGGATTCAATGAATGTTCTGTCATCGGATGTGGTGTCTGGCTCTGCGGTGGGGTTACGCGGACGTCTGTGGCGGTTGTCGGCTGCTGAGTTGCGGGCTGCTGCGGTGTCGGCGAGTGCGGAGATACTGCGCCTGGAAGCCGTTCGGGTGGCGGTGGTCGACGAGCTGTCGTTGCGTCCGGATGATCAGGTGATCGCCAGCCGCGGGGTCGGTGCGTGGTTGGCGTCGAACACGATGCTGCAGGTGCGGGATGGGAAGAAGATCGCCGCGTTGGGTGCGGCGCTGCGGCCGTTTCCGGCAGTGGCAGCCCGGTTCGATTGCGGGGATTGTTCGTTCGATCATGCCGTGTTGATCGTCTCGTTTTGTGAGTCGCCGCCGAAGGGGATGCCGGAGGAAGCGTTACCGAAGTGCATCGACTTGTTGTTGGCTGCCGCTTCCGGTGTGGAGGCCACGACCACGAAGGTGCGGAACGTCATCGCGACGTTGGAGCGAATCTTCGAATCCGATGAAATTCCGCCCGCCGAAGATATCGACCGCAACGAGTTGAGGATCGCGTCGACGTTGAATGGTCGAGTGGTGGTGCGAGGGGATTTCGATGCCCTCACCGGCGAAATGCTGCTCTCCGCTCTGTCGAATTTGACGATGCCCACCCCGGCACCCGATGGAACCCCCGATGCCCGGTCCGCGGCGAAGCGGACCGCGGACGGGTTCACCGAACTGATCCGCCGCTATCTGGACTGCGCCAAGACCGGCATGGATGGTGGCCAGCGCCCGCACGTGAACGTGCACATCAATGCCCGTGATCTAGCCGAGCACCGGGACTGCGCCGCGACACCCACTGATGGTGGTGGGTCTGTGTCGGATCTCGATGTGGGGCATATGCCGTGGCTCGGGCCACTGTCGGTGTCGCAGACCAGACTTCTCGGGTGCGACTGTTTCCTGTCCACTGTTCTGCTCGACGATCACGGCGCACCGTTGGATGCGAAACCCGGGAAGCGGTTGGTCACCGCCGAACAGAGAGTGGCGTTGATCGCCCGCGACAAGGGCTGCGCGTTCCCCGGCTGTACGTGTGTTCCGGCGTGGACGGATGCGCACCATATTCGGCACTGGGCGAACGGTGGTCCGACGGTGATGAACAATCTTGTCTTGCTGTGCCGTTCGCATCATCGGTTAATGCACCGAAAATCCGGGTTCGTCGGGAAGTGGGAGATCCGGATCGGGGTCGACAACAAACCCTGGTTCATCCCACCGCCCTCGATCGACCCGCAGCAGCACCCCAGGCCGGCGAACACCACCTTCAAAACCTGAGGACAACACCCTCTCGTAGACAACAAAATACGGCCCGAGCACCGCATCGAAGAGATCCTCCGATGCGGTGCCAACAGGCCGTGACGCGGGACGGAGCTGCGCCCTCGATCAATCAGCGAGTCAGCACAAGCCCCGATGTCGGAACTCCCGTGCCCGCAGTCACCAGTACATTCTCGACGGAGTCGACCTGGTTGACCGAAGTACCGCGGATCTGCCGAACTCCCTCGGCGATACCGTTCATCCCGTGGATGTATGCCTCGCCGAGCTGTCCACCGTGGGTGTTGATCGGAAGCTTGCCGCCGAGTTCGATTGCGCCACCGGCAATGAAGTCCTTGGCCTCTCCCCTACCGCAGAAACCGAGTTCCTCGAGCTGCATCAGAACATAGGGCGTGAAGTGGTCGTAGAAGATCGCCGTCTGCATGTCCGACGGGCGCAGCCCACTTTGTGACCAGAGTTGATCGCCGACAAGGCCCATCTCCGGTAGGCCGGTCAGACCGTCACGGTAATAGCTGGTCATGATGTATTGGTCTGCCCCACTGCCCTGTGCAGCGGCAGCGATAACGGCAGGGGTGTTCTTCAGATCTTTGGCTCGTTCTGCCGAGGTGACGACGATGGCGATGCCTCCGTCGGATTCCTGGCAGCAATCGAGGAGATGCAAAGGTTCGGCGATGAATCGCGAGTTCTGATGGTCCTCGAGGGTGATCGGTTTTCCGTAGAAGAACGCCTTCGGATTGGTGGCTGCGTGCTTACGGTCCGCGACGGCGATTCGACCGAAGTCCTCGCTGGACGCTCCGTATACGTGCATGTATCGCTGCGCGACCATCGCGACAAACGATGCGGGAGTACCCAATCCGTGAGGATAGGAGAATGCGTTGTCCGTCCCCGACGAATTGACCTGCGCCACGAGGCCGGAGTTCACCTGCCCGAAGCGCGCACCCGATCGCTCGTTGAACGCGCGGTATGCGACGACGACGTCTGCGACGCCAGTGGCGACCGCCATGGCCGCCTGCTGAATCGTCGCCGCAGCGGCCCCGCCACCGTAGTGAATACGACTGAAGAACTTGAGGTTCGGGATACCCACCGAACGAGCTACTGCGACTTCGGTGTTGGTGTCCATGGTGAACGAGGTAAGACCGTCGACGTCAGCGGGTGTCAGACCGGCGTCGTCCAACGCGGCTTGAACAGCCTCGGCGGCCAGGCGCAGTTCACTGCGACCGGAGTCCTTCGAGAAATCCGTGGCTCCGATTCCGACGATCGCGGCCTTGCCGGACAGTGCGCTCATTCAATGTCTCCGTTTTCAATGTCTCCATTCGAACCCGACGCCGGAAATGCCAGTGTGACCTGCGCGGTGATGTGATCTCCCAGACTGTTCTTGCCGACCACCGCGAGCGAAACGAGATCCTCGTCGTAGGAGGTCACCGTTCCGGAGAGCGTCAAAGTGTCGTAGGCGTACCAGGGGACCCCGAGGCGGAGCTTGATCGACGTGAGTACTGCCCGCGGTCCTGCCCAGTCGGTCACGAATCGCTGCACCAGGCCGGTATCAGTGAGGATGTTGACGAAAATGTCTTTCGAGCCGCGTTTCTGTGCGAGATCACGGTCGTGGTGAACATCTTGAAAGTCGCGGGTAGCGAGCGCTGCCGAGACCACAAACGTCGGGTCGCCGTAGATCGAGAGCTGCGGAAGAACCTCTCCCACAGTGATATCCGTCGTCAAAGTCATCGTCACTCCTTCACCGCAGAAACCGCAGAAGCCCCAGACACATCAACCGGCTGCCACGCGTACAAGGTCCAGGGAGTTCCCCCGGTCTCGTCGTCTCCGGGGAAGTCGAGGTAGATCGCCTCCACCTCCATTCCGATCGACACACTCGAGGGATCGACACCGCGCAATTCGCCGAGCATCCGCACACCCTCGGGCAGTTCGACCAGGGCAACGACGAACGGCAACGACCGACCAGGAACCTTGGGCGCGTGGTGAACGACAAAACTGAAGACCGTTCCCCGTCCGGACGCGACCACGTAGTCGGTCTGCTCCGACTTGTCCTTCCAGATCGCGGGCACCGGCGGGTGCTGCACCGAACCATCCGAACGCAGTTGAATACGCAGCTCGTGTGCGGCAACACCGTCCCAGAAGAATTGTGTGTCGAGAGACGGCGTCGGGCGCAGCATCCGCGATGCGTCCAGGTCAGCAGGGACGTCAGTCGAAGGCAACTCGCTGACTGGCGGCGCGAACTTCAAGATCCGGAACATCATCTCCGAGACCAATTCTTCGCCGACCCGCCAGAAGCTGCGGGTAGTGAAGAACCATCCTTCGCCGAGACCTGTCTTCTTGGGTCCCACAACGTCTTCCAACACCGAGGAGATGGTGACTTCTTCACCTGGTTTCAAGTAGCGGTGGTAGATCTGATCGCAGTTGGTCGCGACGACGGAGGTGAATCCGGCCTCGTCGAGAATGTCCGTCATCCGGCCCAACGGATCGTCGGCTTCTCGAACCGCCCCCAGACCGCGCATCGTCCATACCTGCGCCATCGCCGGCGGTGCGACTATTCCGTCGTGCCCGGCAGCGCGGGCGGCCGATTCGTCGACGTAGATCGGGTTCTCGTCACCGATCGCCTCGACCCAGTTGCGGATCATCGGCAGGTTCACGGGGTCCCGGCCGGTGCGAGGAGCGCTCGGCCCGTCCTCTCGAACCCGCTCGGCAGCAGTGAGAATGGGATCTGACACGATTTGTTTCCTATCTCGGAACGCGGGGAAGCTTCAGGCCGGCGGTAGCGATCAATTCGCGCATCACCTCGTTGACTCCACCGCCGAAGGTGATCACAAGGTTGCGCTTGATCTGCATGTCCAGCCACTCCATGAGATCAGCCGTTTCGGGATCGATCGGATTTCCGTACCGTCCGACGATCTCTTCCGCCAGTCGACCGACTCGTTGGATGCGTTCGGTCGCAAACACTTTGGTCGCCGAAGCGTCGGCGATGTCCACCGAATCCGAATCACTCGACGCCACTTGCCAGTTGAGCAGTTCGTTGAGGCGATACGTCGCGTGAATCTCGCCGAGCGCGCGCCGTACGTCGACGTGATCGAGCAGGTTTTCACGCTTGGCCCAATCGAAGACGTGGTCGTAGATCCCTGCGACACGACCTGCCGGGCCGAGCATGACGCGCTCGTGGTTGAGCTGCGTCGTGATCAGGCGCCAACCCTGATTCTCCTCACCCACAAGCATGTTCACCGGAACGCGAACATCCTCGTAGTAGGTGGCGTTGACATGATGCGCGCCGTCGCAGGTGATGATCGGCGTCCAGGTGTAACCGGGATCTTTGGTGTCCATGATCAGGATCGAGATGCCGCGGTGCCGCGAATCAGCGGAACCTGTTCGCACGGCGAGCCACACGTAATCGGCGTCATGCCCGCCAGTGGTGAAGATCTTCTGACCGTTGACGATGTACTCGTCTCCACTTCGAACTGCCGAGGTACGCAGCGCTGCAAGGTCGGTGCCGGCCTCCGGTTCGGTGTAGCCGATCGCGAAATGCACTTCACCGGCGAGGATTGCGGGCAGGAATTTCTGCTTCTGCTCCTCGCTGCCGTACTTCTGCAGAGTCGGGCCGACGGTCTGCAGTGTGACCGAAGGCAGTGGGACATCTGCCCGCACAGCCTCGTTGACAAAAATCTGCTGCTCGACCTCGCCGAACCCACGTCCGCCGTACTCCACGGGCCAGCCGACGCCGAGCCAGCCGTCCTTGCCCATACGACGGATGACCTCGCGGTAGGTAGGGCCATGCCGCTCCACACGCATGATCTTGGCCTCCTCGGGCGAGATCAGCGTCGAGAAGTAGCGTCGAAGTTCAGCTTGCAATGCGCGCTGACTGTCGGTCAGATCGATGAACACCGGGCCCCCACGAGGTCGAGTCGCTGCGAAGCGCCGCCGAGCAGGCGCGCCAAGTCTTTTGCAGTCGAGTAGTAACGATGAAGCGGATACGTGACGTCGACGCCCAGACCGCCGTGCAGGTGGTGAAGCACCTGCATCGTGGCGGGTACTTCCTGGGCGATCCAGTACGCCATGACGTCGAGGTCCGACTGGGCATCCAGGCCCTCCGACACGCGCCAGGACGCCGACAACGCCGCGACGTGAAGAGTCCGCGAGGTGACATAGGCGTCGGCGATCTGCTGTGAGACCGCCTGGAACGTGGCGAGCGGCTTGCCGAATTGCTCGCGTGAGCCGACATGTGCCGCAGTGAGATCGACGGCACCGGACACCAAACCGTCTGCAACGGCTCCGATACTCGCCGTAGCGATCCGGTACAGCGTCTGGACGGCTTCCTCGCCGGCACCGAGAAGTTCACCGACTGCCTCGTCCATGGTGACTGCGAACTCCGGACTGCCGGACGCACTGGGTGTCGGCGTCAATGCGACGCCGGCAGCGGTCGGATCGACGAGCACGACTCCGGCGTCGGTGGGCACAAGAATTCTGTGTGCGCTCGCCGCGAAGGGCACCGCAAGCACGGTCCCGCTGACGCGATACCAGTCGCCCGACTGCTGCGCGGTAGTCGACGGCTGCTTCGGGAACTGCTGCCCCGGTTCACCGAGGGCCGCGGTGAACACCCGGCCATCGCTGACTCCGGTGAGCAATTCGTCCTGCTGCGCGTCGGTCCCCAGAGCAACGATGGGGAGTACGCCGAAGCCCAGGGTCGCGAGAGCCGGAATGGGTGCAGCGGCCCGGCCGACCTCGACGAGGAGGGAACCGACGTCGGTCACCGAGAGGCCCTCACCGCCCAGACGCTCGGGCAATGCCAACGTGAGCAGATCGGCTTCGGCGAATGCCGCCCAGAGCGCGTCCGGCTCCAGTTCACGGGCAAGGAGCGCGGTAGCCACCTCGGCTACCGCTTCCTGGGTTTCATCGGGAGTGAAGTCCACGCTGGCAATCCTGTCTCTGATATAGAACGTGTTCTAGTTGTATCACCAACGTGGACATTTCTAAAGGCCTCTACTCACGCCGTCTAGTCACGCGGCAGGCCTAGAATTCTCTCCGCGGCGACGGTCAACAGAATCTGCGTGGTTCCGCCGGCAATCGACAGGCATCGCGTGTTGAGGAACTCACGCGAGAGCGGACCCTCCACCCATCCGGCCGGCCCACCCAATTCCATGGCGAACTCTGCGACATTCTGACGCTGACGCACGCCTACCAGCTTGCGGACGCTCGACGCCGGGCCCGGATCCTGACCGTCCAACTGCCGCAGTGTCGTACGCAATTCCAGCAACGAGCCCACCATGGCGGTTCCGATCAGCCCACCGAGCTTGTCTGCAACCACAGGATCGGGATCGCCGGCCAGCTCGAGCAATTCCTCCATCGCACCGCCGAGCGAAGACCCTCCGCTCATCGCGACTCGCTCGTTGGCGAGGGTCGTGCGGGCCAGTTTCCAGCCTCCGCCAAGTTGGCCGACGACACACTCGTCCGGCACGAAGACGTCGTCGAGGAAGACTTCGTTGAACAGGGCGTCGCCTGTTATCTCACGCAGCGGCGAGATCCGAATCCCAGCCGTCTTCATGTCGAGAAGGAAGTACGTGATGCCCTTGTGCTTGGGAACATCGCGATCGGTCCTGGCAAGGCAGATGGCCCAGTCCGCCTCACGCGCAAGCGAAGTCCACACTTTCTGGCCGTTCAGCTTCCAACCACCCTCGACCTTTTCCGCGGTCGTGCGCAGCGCCGCAAGATCCGAACCTGCACCGGGTTCACTGAAGAGCTGGCACCAGGTGATCTCACCCTTGAGCGTCGGAGTCGCAAATCTTTCGATCTGCTCCGCACTGCCGTGCTCGAGGATGGTGGGAACGGCCCACCAGCCGATCACGAGATCGGGTCGGCCGATACCGACGGCCGCCAACTCTTCTTCGATCAAAATCTGTTGTGCGGCCTTGGCGCCCCGGCCGTACGGCTTCGGCCAGTGCGGTGCAAGGTAGCCGGATTCGGCCAGCGCGTTGCGCTGTTCGGATTCGGGTAGCGCCACCAGTTGCGCTACCTCTTCGCGAATGTCGGACCGGTCGGATTCCAGTTCACTCAAGTCGATCTGAAGGTGACGCCGTGCGCCACCGATCGTCAATTCCGCGACGCGTGCGCGCCAGAAAGATGATCCGCCCAGAATCTGCCGGAGTGACAGTGCTCGACGAAGGTAGAAGTGCGCCTCGTGCTCCCACGTGAATCCGATGCCGCCGAGCACTTGAATGCAGTCTTTCGCCGTCTCGACAGCGGCGTCCAGAGACACCGCGGCCGCCACCGCCGCCGCGATCGGAAGCTCGTCGCCCGACTCTGCAGCGACCGCGGCGTCCCAGGCGACGGCTCCGGCATTCTCTACGCGACACAGCATTTCGGCACAGATGTGTTTGATCGCCTGGAACGAGCCGATGGGCTTTCCGAATTGTTCGCGAATCTTCGCGTACTCCACCGCAGTACGCAGGCTCCACGCCGCGATTCCGGCCGCTTCGGCAGCCCCCAGCACCGCCGCGAGATCGGAAACCGATCCTGGGGCAATGTCATCGAGGATTCGGTCGGCGTCGACTGTCACTCGGTCGAACGAGACTCGTGCCAGTGGTCGCGACTTGTCGATGGTGTCGACCGCTTCGTAGGTCACGCCTTCGCTGTCACCGTCGACGAGAGCCCAGACGACACGCGAACCGTCGGCTCCGGACACCACGCCCGCCGGAACGAGTACCGATACACCCGAATCTGCACCCCAGGCGTAACCTCCTTCGCCATGAAGCTCGATGCCGCCGGACGCATTCGCCGTTGCCGTAACTGGACTTTCGTCCAATACGACGGCACACGGCAGCGCACCGTCGGCGAGCGTTTCGGACCACCGTTTGGCAGCGGGCGACGAACTACGCCCCACCACCAGAGCGGCCAGCGCAGTCGTGAGAACAGGACCCGGCACGAGTTCGATTGCCGCCTGCTCGAGCATGGCCGCGAGATCGACGATTTCGGCTCCGGCTCCGCCTACCGCTTCAGGAACGGCGACCGAAAAGATCCCGAGAGACGCGAACTCGGACCATTTCTCCCGCCACGAAACTGCTGGTCCACGGCGTACCATGTCCATCGGCGTGGCCGAGCGCGCCCAGGCCTCTATCGATTCCTGGACCGCCCGCTGTTCATCGGTCGTGGCGATTGTCACAACTGGTTCCCGCCTCTCGATAAGTGACACAATTGTTTAGAACGTGTTCTAATATGACACCTGGCCAAGAGTCAAGGCGCGAAGGAATTTGTCGATGACCACAACATCCCGATCCCGCTCCAACGCGGTTGCTTCTGCAACGCTCGGGGACGACGATCTCAGCTCCAACGCGCAACGTGAACGCCGCAAGCGGATTCTCGACGCAACACTCGCCTTGGCGTCCAAGGGCGGCTACGAGGCTGTCCAGATGCGCGCCGTGGCCGAGCGCGCCGACGTCGCAGTCGGAACGCTCTATCGCTACTTCCCGTCCAAGGTTCACCTTTTGGTGTCCGCTCTGGCACGCGAGTTCGAGAAGATCGACTCCAAGGGCAAGATCCCACCTGGAACCAGCCCGCTCGAGCGGATGCAGCTGATCCTCAGCCTCATCACCCGCGCGATGCAGCGCGATCCGCTCCTCACCGAAGCCATGACTCGCGCGTTCATGTTCGCCGACGCCTCCGCAGCGGCAGAGGTCGATCAGGTGGGCCAGCTGATGGACCGACTCTTCGCACGCGCGATGACCGAAGAGGAGCCGACCGAGGAGCAGTTGGCGATCGCGCGCGTGATCTCCGATGTGTGGCTGTCCAATTTGGTGGCATGGCTCACGCGACGTTCTTCGGCTACCGATGTCGCCAATCGCCTGGAATTGACGGTTGAACTGCTGCTCGGTGACGGAACGCGGAAACCCGAATAGACATCCTTTGTCGCATCTGTCATTTTTGCACTGATCTGGCAGAAACGTATCGAGCCAGGAGTCGCTGCATCACCTAGATTTGAAGAGGTGAGCGCACAAGATCTGTCCATCGAACTCCGCCGAGCGCTGTCGGGCGTGGCACGCACCCCGCGCCTGCTCGTAGCCTCCGACTACGACGGGACGATGGCCCCCATCGTCGCCAACCCGGACAAGGCCTATCCCCGCGCGGAAACGGTGCGTGCGCTCCGCTCCCTCGCCAGCCTGGCGTCGACGACGGCGGCCGTGATCTCGGGCCGCGCCCTCAAGGATCTGGCTGCACTGTCCCGGCTTCCTGCCGAAGTGCAGTTGGTCGGCAGCCACGGCTCCGAGTTCGACATCGGATTCGTTCACGCGATCGACGCCGACGCCAGGAAACTGCTCGACGAGATCGTCACCGAGTTGGGCCGAATCGCCGCCGACACCCCCGGCGCAACTGTGGAGAAGAAGCCCGCCAGCGTCGCCCTACACGTACGCAACACCAGCGCCGACGACGCCGAGAAGGCACTCATCGCCGTTCGCACCGAGTCAGCCCTCTGGCCGGGTGTTCAGGTCACCGAGGGTAAGTCGGTGGTCGAGTTGGCGGTCATCGCCACAGACAAGGGCCACGCACTCGACTTGATTCGCCATCAGGACGGCGCTACCGCTGCCGTCTTCATCGGGGACGACGTCACCGACGAAAAGGCGTTCAGCAGGCTTCAGGGGCCGGACATCGGAATCAAGGTCGGCAGCGGGGACACCGTCGCCGACTATCGCGTCGACAGCACAGAGGATGTCGCTGCCGCTCTGGCGTTCCTGCTCGACGAGCGCCGTACGTGGCTTTCCGGTGCCGACGCTCCGCCCATCGAGCGACTCTCGATGCTCGCGAGTCCGCGCACTGTCGCTCTGGTGACCCCGGATGCGACGCTGACCTGGTTGTGTCACCCGGAACCGGATTCAGCGGCGGTCTTCGCGCACCTTCTCGGCGGAACCGGGGCCGGCCACTTCTCGGTCGGGCCTCGCCGAACAGCCTTGCCGCTGAGCCAGAAGTACATCGACAGCACGATGACCGTTCAGACCCGCTGGGCGAGCCTGTCCGTCACCGACTACCTCCCGCACGACGTCCCACAAGGACGAACCGACCTGACCCGCATCATTTCCGGTCAGGCAGACGCGATCGTCTCGTTTGCACCCCGCCCCGAGTTCGGCCAGGGTCAGGTCACGCTCGAGGTCGTCGACGAGGGCATTCGTGTCCTCGGCACCAACGAGCCGTACGTGCTCCGCTCCCCCGGCGTGCTGTGGAACATCGCCACCGACGGAAATCAGCAGACCGCCCACGCCATCGTCGAACCGTCCAAGGGTGACGTCGTACTCGAATTGCGTTGCGGAACAGAAGAAATCGGCCCCTCGGAAGTTCCGGAGATCGAACGTCGAGGGACTTCTGAAGCCTACTGGTCCGATTGGGCCAAGACGCTCGAACTCCCGAAGCTGAAGCCGGACTTGATGAAACGCTCTGCGCTGACCTTGCGCGGGTTGGTTCATGCCGATTCCGGTTCCATCATGGCCGCCGCGACGACATCCCTGCCGGAAGAGATCGGCGGAGTCCGTAACTGGGACTACCGCTATTGCTGGTTGCGCGACGCAGCCCTCACCGCAACAGCTCTCGTGAGTGTCGGGTCCACCGACGAAGCCGAGAATTACCTCGACTGGGTCCACCGCGTACTCGAAACGCTGCCGGGACCCGAGCGCCTGCACCCCCTCTACACGCTCTACGGAACTTCGCTACCGCCCGAGGCCGTCATCGATTCGCTTCCCGGATACGCCGGCTCGAGGCCGGTCCGCGTCGGAAACGCCGCGAATCAGCAGGTTCAGCTGGACGTGTTCGGCCCGATCGTCGAGTTGATCGTCGAACTGGCGAATGCACGCGAAAAGGCCGGTGCCCCCGATCCTTTGAGCGACCGCGATTGGGAACTGGTGTGCGCCATGGTCGAGGCGGTGCAGCGACGCTGGTTCGAACCTGATCACGGCATCTGGGAGATTCGCGACAACCCGCGTCACCACGTCTATTCCAAGGTGATGGGTTGGGTCACCGTCGACCGCGCTGTCGATCTTGCAACCCGCTTTTCTCGCGAGGCTCTGCCCGAGTGGGCGGAACTGCGTGACCAGATCGCCGACGAAGTGCGCCACAAGGGCTGGAAGGACGACGTCCAGTCGTACACCGCGGCCTACGACGGTACCGATCTCGACGCAGCCACTCTCCACATCGGACTGTCGGGGCTGATCGATCCGACGGATCCACGCTTCGCAGCGACCGTCGTAGCCACCGAGGCTGAACTACGCAGCGGCTCAACGGTATACCGGTACCATCACGACGACGGTCTGCCCGGCATCGAAGGTGGATTCCACCTCTGCGCCGCCTGGCTCGTCGAGGCCTACCTGCTGATCGGGCAGCGATTGCAGGCAGAGGCACTGTTCGATCAGTTGGTCGCGGCGGCAGGTCCCACCGGACTTCTCGCGGAGGAGTACGACCCCATCGCGGAACGCTCGCTGGGCAACCACCCCCAGGCGTACAGCCATCTGGGATTGTTGCGCTGCGCCCAACTCCTGGCGTGAGCGCTACACCCTGACGGCTACACCCGGATCCGACCTGATGTTCGTCCTGTCAGTAGTTCGGTGTCGAGCATCTCGACGATCGGGACGCCGGATCCGGACGGCGACATCAGGAGCGCACCGGCGCGTCGGCCCTTCTCTTCCTGGGGCTGGCGCACCGTTGTCAGCGATTCGCGCAGCGCCTCGTCGACGCCGTCGAATCCGGTGATCGACAGTTGGCCAGGTACATCGATGCCCTGCCAGCGCGCCCAGTCCAAGGCGCCGAGAGCCAGCACGTCGGTGGTGCAGACCAGTGCGGTGATCTCAGGGTTGGTCGCGAGAGCTTCCGCCGCCGCCGAGTGCCCGGACTGCGATGTGTGGACGTACCGCTCGATCACCGTGAGTGAGAGTGGGTCCATGTCGGCCGCCACCATCGCGTCGCGCACGCCTTCGATCCGCTCACGCTGGACGTGGAAGTGCGGGGACTTGAGTCGTTCCTGGCTGACCACGCCGTCCATCCGGTCGCGCCCCAGCCTCATGCAGAGCACGCCGATGTCACGGTGTCCGAGACCGATGAGGTAATCGGCGACCTTGCGCATGGCAGCGCGGTCGTCGATGCCCACGAGAGACGCACCGGGGATCTCACGAGGCTGGTCGCACACGACGATCGGAATGTGACGCTCGAGCACGGCAGCGAGATACGGATCGTCGTCGGCCACGGAGTAGACGACAAAGCCGTCGACACCCGCCTGCTGGACCACGGCTGCAGCATCCACCTCGTCGCGGCCAGGCCCGGCCGGGATGAGCAGCAAGCCCTGGCCGGCGTCCTCACACGATTCCGAGAGACCGGCCAGGAAGCTCATGGCGGCCGGGTCACGGAACGAATAACTGAGTGCTTCGGTGAGCAGAAGACCGACGGCGCCGGCTTTGCGAGTTCGCAAGGAGCGGGCGACCGGATCGGGTCCGGGGTATCCGCGTCGCTTGGCCGCTTGGAGCACTCGATCCCGCAGCTCGACGGAGAGCTGATCGGGTCGGTTGTACGCGTTCGAGACTGTAGTTCTCGACACATTGAGCTCGGCGGCAAGCGACGCCAAAGTGGCTTGACGGCGTGGCTGACGGGACCGGGGCATAAACGGACGTTAGCCGTAGTGCCCGCAGACGGCGCGTTGGGGCTGAACCGAAGGTGAACTACCAGCGACTATGCGCTAATGTGTAACGGTAACGGTTTCCAATAGCATTTAGCCCAGCCTTTGTTCAGGAGAAAAGCACGTGCGTTCGTCGTCGAAATTCCGCACCGCCACCGCCCTCGCGGCCGTCTCGGTCGCCGCAGCATTCGCGCTCACCGCGTGCAGCTCCAACTCGTCGAAAGACGAGGGCATCACCGTCGTCGCATCGACGAACGTGTGGGGCGACGTCGCGCAGGCCGTCGCCGGCGACAAGCTGACCGTGACGTCGATCATCAACGAACCGTCCGCGGACCCGCACTCGTTCGAGGCGACGCCCGCCGATGCCGCCAAGATCACCGACGCATCGCTCGTCGTCTACAACGGTGGCGGCTACGACCAGTTCATCACCGACGTCCTCGACGCGGGCAAGGGCGAGCAGAAGACGGTCAACGCCTACAACCTGCTCGACGGCGGCATCCACGCCGGCGAAACCGCGGGCGAATCGCATGACGGTCACACCCACGGCGCAGTCAACGAACACGTCTGGTTCGACATTCCGACCGTCGACGCCGTCGCACATTCGGTTGCCGATCAGCTGAGCGCTCTCGATCCGGACAACGCGGCGACCTACGAGGACAACGCGAAGGCATACAGCCAGAAGCTCGCCGGCGTCACCGCGATCACCGATTCCATCGCCGCTGCCCACGCGGGCGCACCGGTGGCTCAGACCGAGCCGATCGCGCACTACCTCCTGGTCGCAGCTGAACTGAAGGACGCAACTCCCGAGGAGTTCACCAGCGCCATCGAAGACGGCAACGATCCGTCACCGGCTGCAATCGCCGCAACGCGCCAGCTCCTCTCGGAGAAGCAGGCCCGCGCACTGGTCTACAACATCCAGACGCAGGACAAAGTGACCCAGGACATGCGCACCACAGCCGAAACCGCCGGAGTGCCCGTCGTCGAGGTTACGGAGACTCTGCCCGAGGGCCTGGACTACATTCAGTGGCAGACGCAGACCGCGGAGTCGCTCGCAAACGCCCTCTCTGCCCAGTAATTATTTGCCCCACCATTTCCGAGAAGAACCGATCGGCTTGTGACAGAAACTTCCGCGAATACTCCTGTGCCTCCGGGTAACACCGTGCCTTCAGGAAACACCGTGCCTTCAGGTAACACCGTGCCCGCTGTGACGCTGAAGGGTGCTCGATTGTCTTTCGGCGCCCGCACCCTCTGGGACGGACTCGACCTCGAGGTACAGCCAGGTGAGTTCATCGCCGTACTCGGACCGAACGGGTCGGGCAAGACCTCGCTCCTGAAGATTCTGCTGGGCCAACTGCAACTCAGCGGCGGCAGCGCACAGATCGTCGGCACGCCGGCACGGGCCGGGAATTCACACGTCGGGTACATCCCGCAGCAGAAATCCATCGACGACGGCCTCCCGCTCCGCGGCCGCGACCTGGTCGGCCTCGGCGTCGACGGTCATCAGTGGGGTACGGGGTTACTGCGTCGGGGTCGTCGCCGCAAGATCGTCGACGACGCCATCGCACAGGTCAGTGCCCAGTCGTTTGCCGACGCTCCCATCGGTTCCATGTCCGGCGGCGAGCAGCAGCGACTGCGGATCGCGCAGGCTTTGGTCGGCGACCCGCGGATCCTGCTGTGCGACGAGCCGCTGCTCAGCCTCGACCTCGCCAACCAGCACCTGGTCTCGACGCTGATCGACAAGCGTCGGCGCAGCCATGACACCGCGGTGCTGTTCGTGACGCACGAGATCAATCCGATCCTGCCGTTGGTGGATCGAGTGCTCTATCTGGTGGACGGCAAATTCCGGATCGGGACGCCGGCCGAAGTGATGACGTCCGAGGTTCTCTCGGATCTGTACAACACCGACGTCGAAGTGTTGCAGGTTCGTGGCCGTCTCGTCGTGATCGGCACCGGAGACGCCATCGACGCACTCGGCAGCGCCGGCGGACTACGCCCGGGAGAAGGCGTTCACCATTCTGATGAGGATCACCACCAGTGAGTAACAAGTTCACCGACGCGATGTCGCGGATGTTCGACGTGTCCGCCACCGTCGATCTACTGCAGTACGACTTCGTCCAACAGGCCTTGATCGCCGGTGCCATCCTCGGATTGCTGGCAGGCATCATCGGTCCGCTCATCGTGAGCCGTCAGATGTCGTTCTCGGTGCACGGCACGAGCGAGTTGTCACTGACCGGCGCATCCGCCGCACTTCTCGTCGGTGTGGGCGTCGGCTTCGGTGCCATCGTCGGTTCGGTCGTCGCCGCGGTGCTGTTCGGACTGCTGGGAGCGAAAGCGCGGGACCGGGATTCGGTGATCGGCGTGATCATGGCTTTCGGCCTCGGCCTGTCGGTGTTGTTCCTCTGGGCATACGACGGTCGCACGGGAACCAGCTTCTCACTGCTGGTCGGACAGATCGTGGCGCCGGGAAACAGCGGTCTCGAACTTCTGCTGCTGTGCGCGGTCATCGTGATCGGCACACTCGGATTCATCTACCGCCCTTTGCTGTTCGCGAGCACCGACCCCGAAGTTGCTGCAGCTCGCGGTGTTCCGGTTCGGGCACTGTCGATCGTGTTCGCCGTGTTGGTCGGCATCACCGCAGCACTGGGCGTGCAGATCGTCGGCGCGCTGCTGGTGATGTCGCTGCTGATCACCCCCGCAGCGGCCGCCGCGTACGTCACGGCAAGCCCACTCAAGGCCACGATCCTCTCCGTCGTGTTCGCCGAACTGGCAGCCGTCGGCGGCATCCTTCTCTCGCTGGCACCCGGCGTTCCCGTCTCGAGTTTCGTCACCTCGGTCTCGTTCGTGATCTACCTGATATGCCGACTCTTCGGATCCGCACGTCGCAAGAATGCCGGACGGATTCCGGCCCACGCCTGAACACCGAGAGCCACGCATATCTCGAAGCTCATGTACCTAGAATCGAGGTATGGGCTACAGCGTTGATCTGAACAGCGACCTCGGCGAGGGCTTCGGAGCCTGGACCCTGGGCGACGACGACGCCATGCTCGAACTTGTCACCAGCGCGAACATCGCCTGCGGATTCCATGCCGGGGACCCGACAACGCTGTTGGCGACTTGCGAATCCGCAGCCACCCGCGGCGTGCGGATCGGCGCGCAGGTGGGTTACCGAGACCTCGCCGGTTTCGGGAGACGCTTCATCGACATGTCCCCGAAGGACCTCACCGCCGACGTCATTTATCAAATAGGGGCGCTCGACGGTTTGGCTCGTGTCTCCGGATCGCGGGTCACGTACGTCAAACCCCACGGCGCGCTTTACAACGCAATAGTCCATCACCGTCGGCAAGCACGGGCGGTCGTCGCCGCTGTCGTCGCCTACGACAGTTCGCTACCCGTTCTCGGACTACCGGGTTCGGTGTTTCTGGAAGAGGCTCGAGAGGCCGGCCTCGAGATCGTCGCCGAGGCTTTTGCCGATCGCGCGTACACGGCGGAAGGCACCCTGGTTCCCCGCACCGAGTCCGGCGCCGTTCTGCACGACCCGACGCTGGTTGCAGAACGGGTTCGGCGGATGGTCGTCGACGGCGAGTTGGACGCAGTCGACGGAAGCACGGTGAAAGTCGCCGCAGCATCGGTGTGCGTCCACGGTGACAGCCCGGCAGCTGTCGACATGGCCGCAGCGATCCGCGCTCTCCTCGAATCCTCCGACGTCGAGATTACGCCCTTCGCATGATCACGATCCTGCCAGCCGGTGAATCCGCAGTCCTCGTCGAATACGACGAACTGCCGAGCGTGCTGGGCAACTTCAGGGCTCTCGACGCCAGTCGGATCCCCGGAGTGATCGACCTGATTCCCGCGGCGCGAACCATATTGATCGAGTACGACAACGCGATCACCGGACACAAACTCGTGGAGAAATGGGTCCGTGGGGCAGTACCGATCGAACTCACAGCAGATGAGAGTGGGCCTGCTGTCGAGATTCCGGTCCGCTACGACGGCGCCGATCTCGTAGAGGTGGGCAAGCTGACCGGACTCGGGGTCGACGGTGTGATCGATGCTCACACGGCTGCGTCGTGGACCGTCGCGTTCATCGGTTTCGCCCCCCGGCTTCGCATATCTGACCAGCAACGAGAGAAAGCTCGAGGTTCCACGTCGATCGGACCCGCGCAGGCAGGTCCCGGCTGGTGCAGTCGGGTTGGCCGGACCGTTCTCGGGCGTCTACCCGCGCAGTTCCCCGGGCGGCTGGCAGTTGATCGGAACGACGGAACTGTCGGTGTGGGATGCCGAGCGTCGACCGCCGGCATTGCTTCTACCCGGCACCACAGTCACCTTTGTCCGTGCATGATTTTGGTGCAAGCATGATTTTGGTGTCTTCACCGCGTTGTTGCGGGAGAATGGATTCATGGCCTGGCTCGAGGTAGTGCGTACCGGCCCGCTCGCCACAGTTCAGGACCGCGGGCGGACGGGCTACGGCGCCCTCGGGGTCGGCAGATCCGGCGCCGTCGACATGGTCTCACACGACAGCGCTAACAGACTCGTAGGCAACACTTTTCGAGCAGCAACCATCGAAGTCACCACTGGGGGTTTCGCTATGCGGGCCGTCGGTTCGATGACGGTGGCCGCAACAGGCGCGCGGGTGCCGCTGACCGTCGACGGTCAGCCGGCACCTGACTACGCGAGCATCCACCTTGGCGGTGGCAGCATTCTCGAATTGGGTTACAGCACAACCGGGTTGAGAACCTACATCTCTGCACGCGGTGGCGTCGACGTCCTGCAGGTACTCGGCAGCAGATCCACCGACACACTCTCCGGACTCGGGCCTCCGCCGCTCGCCGCCGGCGATCTACTCCTCCTCGGGGCCGAAGAAGGGACGTGGCCCACCGAAGAATTGATTCCACCGCCGGCACCTGCGCTCGGCCCAGTTCCGATCGAGATCACGCTCGGCCCCCGAAATTCCTGGTTCACCGCCGCATCCGTTCACGCGCTCCTTCACACCACATGGAAAGTCACCGAACACACCAACCGAGTCGGCGTCCGGTTGCAGGGGCAGGGGCCTTTGCATCGCTCTCGCACCGAGGAACTGCCGAGCGAAGGCGTCGTGATGGGATCCATCCAGGTGCCGCCGGGCGGACAGCCCGTCGTGTTTCTGGCCGACCATCCCGTGACCGGCGGATACCCGGTCATCGCCGTGGTGTCCGACGCGGGGATTGCGTCGTTGGCACAGTTGCGGCCCGGCAGCACCATTACCTTGAAGGCCACTACTCGGCCGTCCTAGCGCTGATAGTCTCAGCCGCGCCAGCTATGCGGCCGGCGGCGCTCGGCCGTCGCCAGAACCTGAAGGACTGTCACACTATGAGCCCTAAGAGCAGCACACTTGCTCTCGGAATAGCGTCACTGATCACTGCTGCACTCGTCCTGTCCGGATGCAGCAGTTCGGAAAGCGGAGACGCAGTCTCCAGTGATACCAACACCAGTGAGACCACTGCTTCCGAAAGTTCTGCATCCTCATCGTCTGCCGCTGCCGCGACGCCAACCTTGCGGGACGGGACACCGTTCATCGGTGAACGGACGACGATCGAAACCGGCGACGACCCCGAAGCGCCGAGCATCAGCGTCAGCCTCCCGCCGAGCTGGACTCACGGCGAGAACATCCCTGCCGGCGTTACGGATGCGTTGTCCAGCAACAGCCAGGAACCCAGCGGTTTCATGCCCAACACCACGGTGACGGTCGAAAACCAAGGCACCGCAACAAAAGACGAGGTTCTTGCCGCTGCGCGTGAAACCATAGCCACCCTCGACGGATGGACCGAGGTGAAGTACACCGAGATCGACGTCGACGGACAGCAGGGGTTCCGCCTCTCCGGAACCTGGACAGCGCCAAACCTGGACGTTCCGCTCTACGCCGTCATGACAGTCGTTGCTTACCAAGCCGACGACAACTCGCCGGTCTACCTCGTCAGCTTCGCAAACCAGTTCACCGACACGACGAACATGCAGACCTCCAACCAGGTGGAGGAAATCAATACCTCCATCGAATTCGGCTGAGCGCCTAAAGATTTGAACACCTGATCACCGAACGACCGCGGCGGGCCGAGACTTCGACAGTCTCGGCCCGCCGTTTCACAATTCTCGGCTAACTCGAGCCGAACAGGCCGCTGAGGGAACCCAGGCCACCGCTCAGTGAGCCGAGCGATCCGGTTCCGCCACCGGTTCCGGGGCCAGTGGGATCAACCGGATCAACGGGATCGACCGGGTCAACCGGATCGACCACATCCGCGGCGCGGACAGTGATGGACGGTCCCACGTTGGCGAAATGCGCACTCGACTGGAATCCGTTGCCCATCACCGTGGCACCTACCGCCAATCCACTTCCGTACACGGTTCCCGGCGCACACGAAGCAGTGACCGTGTAACTGGTCTTCATGGTCACCGGCTTGCTGCCGTTGTTGATCCAGCCGGCACTGGTCACCTCGAGCGTCGTGGCCGTCAGTTCCGGCGTTTCAGTGGTTTCGGTCATCGTCCCACCGACGTGAAACTTCGTGACCTTCGCCGAGCCCGGGACAAAGGTCAAGCATGCGGCATGCGTCTCGGTGAACCTGCTGATATATCCGTCGATTCCGCTCTTCTTCGACACTGTCGTGTAGGTGATCGTGTCACCTATCTTCGGGGACGCATTGTCCACGGTGCGAGTAAATGTGTAGGCACCAGAAGTTGCGGTCTCGGCAGTCGCGACTCCCGCGCCCAACGCGCTTGCACCCACGGCCAGAGCGATCACCCCCAAACCAGCTCCGACGGTGGACAGACCACGATTCCTCGATCCAAGCTTTGCCACGAATAATCTCCACTCTTAGAGGTTCCAGGACAACCGAATTCGTTGATTACTGGAACTTGTTGCAACCCGACTCCCGAAGTACGATACAGTCGACCTGGACATTCGCCCAGCTTTTCGCCGAATTGATCGCCAATCAGTTAACAGCAGGCAATCAACATCGAAAAAGTCCTCTCAATTCGGACTTTTCCGCAAATTCTGCCGAACTGACACATAGGCAAGCGTCCGATAGGTTTAAATGGTTACCACGGCGCAACCTTTGAAGAGTCATCCCATCGCCGTCAGCGTGAACCCCTCGAACGGAGAATTTCATGTCACGTTTTTCAATGCGCAAAACACTCACCGGAATCGCAATCGCTGCACTTGCAACCAGCGGACTCGTGATGACCGCAGGCACCGCGAGCGCCGATGCCACCCACCCGTCCGCGGCAACGGTCAACTCCTCCAACGTCCGGATCACCAAGAGCATCGTCGGCGACGGCGAAGTTGCGCCCGGCGGCAAAGTCACCGTGCGCACAGTCATCTCCACCACAGGCCACCCCGAGCGTTACGTCGACCAGTTCGTCGATCGATACCCCGCCACGTTCAAATACATCCAGGGCACGGCGACGGTCAACGCGTGGCATTTGATCGGCGGTCAGAAGACCGAATCCGTCACGCCTTCGGTTGACACTGCCGCCCGAACCGTGAACGTGCCCAGCACCGGCTGGCTGATCTCACCCACCGGAAGCAAGACCGTGACGATCGAGGCGCAGTACCTCGTCGCCGACGATGCACCGATCGGTTCATACCAGGAAATGTCAAGCTCGATCGGTATCTCGACGTTCAATACCGAGCAGAACATCAGCGGCGTCTACGCCAAGATCCGTGCCAAGAACCCCGGCGAGGCGGCCGCATCGGGCTCTGCAGATCTGGGCTTCGGCTCTTCTGACGGCGAGGGCGGAACCGGTTCGGCCGGCTCCTCCATCCTCGACAACCCGGCCGGCTTCATCTCCGACATCATCAGCGGTGTCCTGGCCAACGGCAGCTGATTCACCTGCTCCACCTGTAAACACTCCGTCGGGGAATGTGATCGAGGGTGGCATCGAGTCTTCGGACTCGGTGCCACCCTCGAACTTTTGTCGCGATCACACTCCGTCGTGCCCTGCGTCGAACAACCAGATAGGAAAGCATTACCTAAGTCATTCGCGGTATGATCCATCGATGAGTTCCACAGGATTTCCGTACTGGGCTGTGCCGGCGGGCCGGTACGTACCGCTCCCCTTCGCCATGACCACGTCCACCATCGGGCGCGATCAGAAGCGGGCGTGGCGCGAGATCCGCCATCCCGAACATGAACTCCTGTGGGGCGCTTCCGGAGAGATGAGCGCGTATATCGACGACGTTCGTTGGCAGATCCCACCGACGGTCGGCATGTGGATTCCGGCTGGAACTCCACGTCGCATCACGCTCGGCGCATCCACCGAGGCACGCTTCACCTACTTCCGGCCCGAGTCGTTTCCCCACCCGTGGACCAAACCCGCGATCATCGGCATAGACGACGTGGTCAAGACGATGCTCATCCATCTGCACCAGCGAAACATGCCGACCGAAGCTCGCTTGCGGGCAGAATCAGTAGTCTTCGACACCCTCGCACCCATCGAGGCGGCCGATGTCGCGGTGCCGATGCCCGCCGATCCCCGGGCCCTCGCCGTTGCACGCCGCTTGATCGCCGACCCCGCCGATCAACGCGGGCTTGCCGATTGGGCCTATGTGGTCGGTGGAAGCCCCCGCACCCTGAGCCGCGTGTTCTCTCAGGGCACGGGGATGTCCTTCACCGAGTGGAGAATTCAAGTTCGCGTCCGCGCCGCGATGTCCTATCTCGCTGCGGGCGTTCCCGTTTCGACGGTGAGCCGTCGCGTCGGATACGAAACCCCCAGCGCCTTCACCAGCGTGTTCCGCAAGGTCACCGGACGGACACCGAAGAACTATTACTCGGACGCGTGCGAATTGTCAGCCTAACTGGTCAGAACCCGTTCATCTTCGAGACCAGTTCGGCGAAGGCATATTTGACGCTCAGCGACGTGGGTGAAGCCAAGGCCATGACTCGTGCCAGACCGAGCTGCTGAATCAGCCTGCCGTCCTTGACTGCCGGCAGGTCGGCAAACAACTTGTCCCCCATCAACCCGGGGAGCCCCTGACCACTCGCGTCGTTGAGCACGATCACGTCCGCGTCCAGTTCGTTGTACTGTTCGCGCGAGGCAGTCACCGATCCCTGGGTGTCGCCGCACAGCTCGGCGCTTCCGGTCGACTGCTTCAGTCCGAGCTGGGACATCAGGATGACTCTGCCGTCGTCAGCGCAGTAGTTGGTGAGGCCGTCGATGTTTCCCGACAGGAAGGTCAGGGTTTTCCCGTTCAGATTCGGGGAACCCGCAGCCAGGTCGGCGATGGAATCGTCAGTTTCCTCGATCAGCTCAGCCGCCCGCTTCGGTTGTCCGAGTACTGAACCGATGGTCGACAACTGCTCCTGCCACGTAGTCGCCCATGCGGTCTCCTTGAACGGAATCGTGGGTGCGATCTGAGAAAGACGTGCATAGTCGTCTTCGGTGATTCCCGAGACCACCGCGATGATCACGTCCGGCTCCAACGCCAGGATCTGCTCGAACGGCACACCGGAAGTGCTGTCGAGCAACGTGGGTTCGACATCGCCCAACAATTCTTCGTCCCAGGGCAGGATTCCGTTCTCCAAGCCTGCCCCACTGAACGACTCCATGGCGACGGGCGTCTTGCCCAGTGCGAGGACCGAATCCTGGCTGTTCCAACCGATGGTCACGATCCGCTGAGGTTCGGTCTCGATGGTGGTCGAGCCGTACGCATGATCAACGGTAACGGGCAGCGCGCCGGCCTCGGCCAACTGCGTCGCGTCCTCCGACGCTGTTGACTCGGTGCTGCTCTGGCATCCTGCGAGCAGGGCAATTGCGGCCACCGCAGCCACTATTCGGATAGTGCTTTTCATCTTCTGTCAGCTCTCTTCGCAAACGTACTTTGTTTCGACCAAGCAGGTATATCGAGACCTGATCCCGGTAATGGGGTCTCGATGCTCCATCTGTCCGCTGCCGCGTAGCCCTTGGCATCTGCGAGCACTTTCCGCACTCACACCGGCTCTACCGTAGAACTGCACAACGAGTGTTCAGATCTGGGCGAGGAGTTTCACGAGTGTCAGCGCTGCCCGAAACTCGTACCGGTCCGATCGAGATGATCAAAATCGGATCGTTCTCCTCCGGACGCGGACCGCGGTTGGTCGCAGCCGTCGCAGGGCAGGCGTCGTATCAGGTAGCTCAAGCCCTCATTCCGGTGCTGATCGGCACCGTTGTCGACCGGGCAATCGGAAAGTCCGACAGCACAGCACTTCTCGTGTGGCTTGCGGTGCTGTGTGCTCTGTTCGTCGGACTTGCTCTGTCGTGGCGCATCGCGGTTCGCCTGAACACACAGGTCTTCGTCTACGGCGAACACGACCTACGACTGAATGCAGCCAGACGGGTACTCGACGCCAGAGGCATGAAAGCTCAGCGTTCGACGGGTGAAGTTCTCACCATCTCCACCTCGGATGCCTCACACGTCTCGGGCTTTTCCTGGGTTGTCGCCGAGCAGGGCTCGGCTTTCGCAGGGCTCGCCGCGGCAGTGATTTCGCTTGCCTTCGTCTCCTGGCCGCTCGCGCTGATCGTCGTTCTCATCACGGCTGCGCAACTCGCTTTCATCCACAAGATCAGCGGTCCGCTGGACGAGCGCGTGTATGCAGAGCAGAAGAAGGCAGCCGAGGCAGGAACGCTGGCAACGGATTTCACGCTGGGCCTGCGGGTACTGAAAGGTTTCGGGGCCGAACCCACCGCACTGTCGCGCTACGTGCACGCAAGCCGCGAATCCATGAAGGCAGCGATCCGGACGGTCCGAGCGATGTCCAGCCTGACCGCGCTGAATTCCGGGGTCTCGGCGTTGGTACTGGCGTCGGTCGCCTTGGGGGCGGCGTGGATGGCGCATCAAGGCACGATCACCGTGGGCAACTTCGTCACCGTGGTCGGACTGAGCAGGGTGATTGCCGGGCCGATGGAAACGCTGGGATTCTTCGGTGCCGAACTCGCCGCAAAGCGAGGCTCCGCGCGCAGACTGTCCGAACTGCTGGCCGAGCCACACCTGATCGAATCGCTGCACTCCACGGCCGCGATCGACTCCGACAGAAGTGAAGACGCCCTGCTGATTTCGACCGACAACGGAACGGTCGTCTCGGCTCGCCGCGGAGAAGTGGTGGGCGTGCGCGCTGACGATTCCGCTCACCGACTGGCACTGCAACTCGCCTTTCAGACGCCGCTGGGCCGCAACCGATATTTCGTATTCGGCACCGATGCAACCGAACTCGGTCCGGACGCAGTTCGCGATCAGGTGTTCGTCTCCGCCCATGAAGGAACCGTGTTCACCGGTACCGTCTTCGACAATCTGGCAGCACCGAGCGTCGACTCGTCGGCAATGACGTCATCGGCGCTCGACGACGTGTTGACACATCTGCCCGACGGCCACCACTCCGAGGTCGGTGAGCAGGGAAAGAAGCTCTCCGGAGGTCAGCGTCAACGACTACTTCTCGCCCGCGCTCTCCATCAACCGCAGCCGATCCTGGTCCTTCACGAACCCACCACTTCCGTGGATTCTGTCACCGAGCATCGAATTGCACACTCGCTGAGAAACTTTCCCGACAAGGCCATACTGGTGATCACCTCGAGTCCGACCTTGCTCCATTCGTGTGACCGTGTCGTCACGATCGACGACGACGCTCGGGGAGGAGACTCACTGTGACCAATACCCTTCCGGATGCATCTGTTGTTCCGCCTGCATCTGCCCTGCCGATCGCGTCGACCAAGCAGACCGTCCGCGCATTGATGGCACTGCTTCGGCCACGTAAGCGAGCGCTCGCACTCACGACCGTCGTACTTCTCTCCGCCACAGCCTGCGGATTGTCCACCCCGGCGTTGCTCGGACTCATGGTCGATGCGGTCACAGAGGGCAAACCGTTTGCCGCGCTCCTGCGCATCACCGCGTTCATGCTCGGTGCAGCGGCGGCCGGAGTTGCGCTGACCTGGTGGAGCACACAGCTTCTCGCGAATGTCGCGCAGAACGTGCTGGCCGATCTTCGGGAAGACGTGTTCGCCGCTACGCTCGCGCAACCGTCGTCGCTGGTCGAGGATGCCGGAACCGGTGATCTGATTTCTCGGGTCTCGGGTGATGTCGAAGCGGTCAACACTGTCATCGCCCGGGTGCTGCCCGCAACGGTGTCTGCCCTGTTCATGATTTCATTGACGCTTGTCGGTGTGGGAGTGATCGATTGGCGCTTCACCGCGGCAATCGTTGCCGTTGCGCCGATTCATTACTTCGCTCTCCGACATTTCCTCCGACGCTCCGGACCCGTCTACCGACGCTCTCGCGCCGCGCAGGCCAGGCGAGGGCAGCAGCTCATCGAAACCCTCGGTGGCGCAGGCACTGTCACTGCCCTGCGGAGAACTGACGAGCACATCGGCAGAATCGCCGCGACCTCCGAGCATGCCATCAGCTTCGACATGCAGGCAGTTCGATTGCGTACCAACTTCTTCGCCCAACTCAACGGCGCCGAACTGCTCGGACTCGCCGCGGTCCTGAGCGTCGGCTACTGGCTCGTGACCACGGGATCGGTGTCCATCGGGGCCGCTACCGCCGCTGCCCTCTACTTCCACAGTCTGTTCAGCCCCATCGCGGTATTTCTCTCGAACATCGACGAATTGCAGGATGCGGGCGCCAGCCTGGCTCGCCTGATCGGCGTCACCGCGATGCCGGGGCGTCCCGCGAGCATTCCTGTCTCTGCTCGGTCCGAACCCATCGGCGTCGAGGTGGACCGGGTTTCGTACTCGTACGACAACTCCACCCCGGTGATCGATTCGATCTCGATCTCGATTGCGCCGGGGGAACGAATCGCCGTCGTCGGCAGCAGTGGTGCCGGAAAAACCACACTCGCCAAACTGATTGCCGGAATCATTCCCGTCGGGAACGGGCGAATCACCGTCGACGGCACACCGATTGACGACCTGAGTGACGCCGAACTTCGACACAAAGTCGTCCTGGTCAGCCAGGAAGTTCACGTATTCGTCGGGACGATCGCCGACGATCTCCGGTTGTGTGCACCAGATTCGGACGACGCGAAGATCGTCGAAGCCGTCGAAGGAATGAAAGCTCAATGGATTCACGAGCTTCCGGACGGGCTCGAGACCAGGGTCGGGGCCGGCGGGTACCAGTTGACGGCGGCGCAGGCACAGCACATAGCCCTCGTCCGACTGGCTCTGCTCGATCCGCCAGTCGTGATCCTCGACGAGGCGACCGCCGAAGCCGGAACCACCGCAGCAGGTCTTCTCGATCAGGCAGCCGAGCTTGCGGTCAGCGGCAGGACTGCCGTGGTGATAGCGCACCGCCTGAGCCAAGCAGTCCGCGCCGATCGGATACTCGTCATGAGCGGTGGCCGCGTAGTCGAGAGCGGGACACATGACGAACTGATCGGCGCGGACAGTTCCTACGCTGCGCTCTGGGAAGCCTGGTCGGTACGGAGCTAGATGCCCGCCAGGCTCACCTGAAAGCCGTTACAACTCAGCTGCTACGACGCCTGCGGGCGATGTCCGCCAGGACGACTCCGGCAGCAACCGAGGCGTTGAGCGACTCGACCGGACCTGCCATCGGAATGGACAGGATCGCGTCGCAGTTCTCGCGGACGAGGCGCGAAAGGCCCTTGCCCTCGGAACCGACAACGATCACCACGGGACCGCTGCCGTCGAAATCGTCGAGGGTCGTGTCACCTTCGGCGTCGAGACCGACGACCTGAACACCCTTCGACGCCCAGTCCTTGAGCGTACGAGTGAGGTTGGTGGCCCGAGCGATCGGCAGACGAGCGGCAGCACCGGCGCTGGTACGCCAAGCGACAGCACTCACGCTCGCGCTGCGACGCTCCGGAATCACGACGCCGTGTCCACCGAAAGCTGCGACCGAGCGCACAACGGCACCCAGGTTGCGGGGATCGGTGATGTTGTCCAGCGCGACGAGCAGCGGCGGCTCGGCATGCTTGCGTGCCTCGGACAGAAGATCGTCCGGGTGCGCGTAGCGGTACGGCGGAACCTGCAGGGCGATGCCCTGGTGAAGGCCGTTGGCGCTGAGGCGATCCAGATCGGTGCGGGGCACCTCGAGGATGGAGATTCCGGCGTCCGCAGCGAGCTGAACGGATTCCTTCAGTCGATCGTCGCTCTCGGTGCCGACGGCGACCCACAGTGCCGTCGCCGGAACGCCGGCGCGTAGGCACTCGACCACCGGGTTGCGTCCGAGCACTGTCTCGGGACCGTCGAGAACCTTGCGGCCCGGACCCGGACGGCCACCGCGGCCCTGCTTCTCGTCGGCACGTGCGGCGCGCGCGGCACGCTTTGCCGCGGGATGCTTGGTGCGTGCCTCGGCGGGCGGCGTAGCGCCACGCCCTTCGAGACCGCGACGGTGCTTACCGCCGGAACCGGCAACCTGGCCCTTCTTGGTGCCGCCCTTACGGACTGCGCCGCGCCTGCTCGAGTTTCCAGCCATTGTTACTGCCCTGCCTTAAGGGACCATTCGGGTCCGTCGGGAGTATCGGTTACTTCGATACCCGCCTTGATGAGGCGATCGCGGACCTCGTCCGCCACCGCCCAGTTCTTTTCCGTACGTGCCTGCTGCCGACGATCGAGATCGGCCCGCACCAACACGTCCAAAGCTTCCATTGCCGTCTCGGTGTCGCCACCGGACTGCGTCCAATGCTTGTCGAGTGGGTCGACGCCCAGGATCGCGAGCATGGCCCGCACCTGACCGGCAGCCACCCGAGCCGCGTCGAGATCACCGGCAGCGAGCGCGGAATTACCCTCGCTCGCCTTGCCGTGAATCTCGGCCAACGCGATCGGCACCGACAAGTCGTTGTCGAGAGCCGCCGCGAAACCTTCGGTCCACGTGCCGAGTTCGACGCCACCCGCACGCTTGTGTGTGCGCAGGACGAACGACTCCAGCCCCTGGTAGGACTTCGCGCTTTCGTCCAACGCCTCGTCCGAGTACTCGAGATTGGAACGGTAGTGCGCACTACCGAGGTAGTACCGAAGTTCTTGCGGACGAACCTTCTTGAGCACGTTCGGCACCGAGAGAACATTGCCCAACGACTTGGACATCTTCTCGCCACTCATCGTGACCCAGCCGTTGTGCAACCAGTACTGAGCGAAATCGTCGCCGGCACACTTGGCCTGCGCAATTTCGTTCTCGTGGTGCGGGAAGACGAGATCGCGTCCACCACAATGGATGTCGAATGCCGCCCCGAGGTAGAACTCCGCCATGGCCGAGCACTCGAGGTGCCAGCCCGGACGGCCGGGTCCCCACGGTGTCGGCCACGAGGGCTCACCGGGCTTCACGGCCTTCCAGAGTGTGAAGTCGCGAGGATCACGCTTTCCCTCGGCGGCACTCTCGCCCTGATGAACGTCGTCGAGTTTGTGGCCGGACAGTGCGCCGTACTCGGGATAGCTCTGCACGTCGAAGTAGACGTCGCCGCCCGCCGCGTACGCGTGACCGTTCTCGATCAGACGTTCCATCATCTCGACCATCTGCGTCACGTGACCGGTGGCCCGTGGCTCGATGGACGGCGGCAGCACACCCAGTTGGTCGTAGGCCCACGTGAACGAACGCTCGAACGTCGTCGCCCACTCCCACCAAGGTCGACCGGCGTCGGCGGCCTTGTTGAGAATCTTGTCGTCGATGTCCGTCACGTTGCGCACGAAGGCAACGTCGTTGCCGTGCGCCAACAGCCAGCGTCGCAGCACGTCGAAAGCGACGCCGCTGCGAACGTGTCCGATGTGAGGATCACCCTGAACTGTCGCCCCACACAGGTACACCGATGCATGTCCGGGGGCCAACGGAACAAAATCCCGAAGGGCCCGCGTACCGGTGTCGTATAGGCGCAGGGTCACGACCAGCGATCTTACCTGTCGTGTTCGGTTGTCATGACCAACGCGGTGGCCATGGCGGCGATCCCCTCGCCGCGACCGGTCAAGCCGAGGCCGTCCGTAGTGGTCGCGGACACCGAAACAGGTGCGCCGAGGATGTCCGAGAGCACCCTCTGTGCCTCGTCGCGTCGCGGCCCGATCTTCGGCCGGTTGCCGATGACCTGTACCGCTGCGTTGCCGACGGTGAACTGGTTCTCTTCGAGCAGTCTGCGAACCTCGGCAAGCATTCGAGCGCCGCTCACGCCGTCCCATTCGGGCCTGCCGGTGCCGAAAACCGAACCGAGGTCACCGAGGCCCGCCGCAGAGAGCAACGCGTCACACAGAGCGTGGACGGCTACGTCGCCGTCCGAATGGCCCGAGCACCCGTCAGCTTCCTCGAACAGCAACCCGGCCATCCAGCAAGGACGACCGACCTCGATGGGATGAACATCCGTGCCGAGACCGACGCGCATCTAATTTCCGTCCTGTGAATCCGCGCTCAACTCTGTCCCCGAGCTCAGGAGCGCCCGTGCCAGGACCAGGTCGAGCGGAGTGGTGATCTTGAAGGCGAGAGCGTCGCCGGGAATCGTCTGTACCGAGACACCGAGACGCTCGACCAGAGCAGCGTCGTCGGTCGCGGCGACATCACCGGCTTCGTACGCACTGCGCAGGACGTCGGTGGAGAAGCCCTGAGGAGTTTGCACCGCACGCAGCTCCGAACGCAGAGGCGTACCGGTGACTGCGCCGAGCACGTCGACCGACTTGATCGTGTCGGTAACCGGGAGTACCGGGATGACCGCGGAGCTGCCCGCTCGGAGGGTGTCGACGACGCGCGCGATCAACTCCGGCGGTGTCAATGCCCGCGCAGCGTCGTGCACGAGAACGAAATCTGCATCGCCTGCCGCACTGAGGCCGGCACGAACCGAATCGGTTCTTTCGTCACCACCGCCGACGACGTCGACGTCCGCTGCAAGACCGAGGTCGGCTACGACGGATTCGACCAGCTCAGGCGGCACAATGACAACAACGCGGTCGATCGCCCCGGATTTCCGGAGTCCATCGACCGCGCGTGCAAGCATGGTGCACCCACCGAGTTCGACAAATGCCTTGGGCACTTTCTCACCCAATCGCACTCCCCGACCTGCGGCAGGTACCAGGGCTACTACTGCCACTGTCAGCTTTGTTGTGTTGCAGTCAGGACGCGGCCGCGAGGACCTCGTCGAGAATGGTCTCTGCCTTCTCGGTGTCAGTGCCCTCGGCGAGCGCGAGCTCTCCGACGAGAATCTGACGAGCCTTGGCGAGCATGCGCTTCTCACCAGCGGAAAGTCCGCGGTCCTGCTCACGACGCCACAGGTCACGTACGACTTCTGCAACCTTGTTCACGTCACCTGAGGCAAGCTTCTCGAGATTTGCCTTGTATCGACGAGACCAGTTGGTGGGCTCTTCGGTGTGCGGTGCTCGCAGAACCTGGAAAACCTTGTCGAGGCCTTCTTGGCCGACCACGTCACGAACTCCGACGTACTCTGCGTTGTCTGCAGGAACCCGTACTGTGAGATCGCCTTGAGCGACCTTCAGAACCAGGTATTCCTTCTGCTCACCCTTGATGGTGCGGGTTTCGATAGCTTCGATCAGCGCCGCACCGTGATGGGGGTATACGACGGTGTCTCCGACCTTGAAAATCATGTGTCCCGTGCCCCTTTCGATTCCACTAGTTTAACACGTGAAAGAACCGACCACTCATCAACTGTGCAGGTCAGGGGCATCCTTGCTCGAGCGTAGGGGTTGACAGGGCTTGTTGTACGTGCATTCAACTGGTCTGGAGCACCCCTGCGTAACCGACTGAAAGCCCACGCAGACAACCGTTGTGGCGACCCGACGGCCAGCCCGCGGGACCTTATCTACTACTCTGCCTAGTGGAGTGCGAACCTGACGCCGTGGAGGACAAATCGTGACTGCTATCCGTAAGCCGACTCGTCGAGTCGCTACCGCCATTGCACTGGCTGCAGGCGCAGCCATCGCGCTGTCCGCTTGCGGTTCCGGACAGGTGAGCCAGACCGCCGTCCAGCAGGCCGCCGTGAACGGCAACAGCGCCGACCTCGGTGAGATCGCACTGCGCAACGTGCACATCGCTTACCCCTCGTCCGAGGAGTACAGCATCGAGCCGGGCGGCAACGCCGTGCTCGCCTTCAGCATCGTGAACGACAGCGCCGAGACCACGGACAAGCTCCTCAGCATCACCACCGACTACGCAGCACGCGTCGTCGCAGGTGAAGAGGTCGGCGGCCTGACGATCAAGCCGCAGACGTCGCTGCAGGCCGGCCAGTTGCCCGCAGGCGAAGGTGCCGCGACCGAGGCCGAGACCCAGATCAAGAACAACGAAGAGAACGACGACGCACCCGCTGCGCTCACTCTCGTCGTTCTCCAGGACATCAAGGCGGGCGTTCGCCCGGGCCTGACCGTCCCGATCACCTTCAAGTTCGAGAAGGCCGGTTCGGTCACCGTCGACGTGCCTGTCGACGCCGGCCCGCAGCTCGAGCGCAACGAGTCGGACAAGTCGCCTGACGTTGCAGAAGCCGGGCACTGAGCCCCGAATCACCAAGGCGCACATTGCGCTTCGCAGAACAACTTCAGTACTGAACTAGAGGCGGGGTCCATGTCGGACCCCGCCTCTAGTCTGTCCCGGTGGCCAAAGTGAAATCGAACTACCGCTGCTCCGAATGCCAGTCGGTAGTGCCCAAATGGGTCGGTAGATGTCCGGACTGCGATTCGTGGGGCTCGATGACCGAGGTCGCCGTAGTGGCACCCGTCGCCAGCCGCGCCGGCGCCTCACTCGCAAAAGCGGGATCAAGCGCCGTGCTACCGACGACGCCGGCCACACCGTTGACACAGATCGACAGCACCTCGACGCAGGCCAAGCCCACCGGGATCGGCGAGTTGGACCGTGTGCTCGGCGGTGGCGTCGTACCTGGTTCGGTGGTTCTGCTCGCCGGAGAACCCGGTGTCGGAAAATCCACGCTACTTCTCGAGGTCGTCTACCGCTGGGCGATGCGCAGCGCGGACGATCGAGCCTTGTACGTCACGGGCGAGGAGTCTGCCGGTCAGGTTCGACTTCGGGCAGATCGCACCAACTCTGTCCACGAACGGATGTATCTGGCGGCAGAATCCGATCTCGCGACCATTCTCGGCCACATCGAGCAGGTCAAGCCGACCCTGGTCATCGTCGACTCGGTACAGACCATGCTTGCTGCCGACGTCGACGGAGTCGTCGGCGGCGTGACTCAGGTCAAGGCCGTCACCAGCGCCCTGACCTCCCTGGCAAAGGCCAGCGGAATCCCGGTGCTTCTGATCGGCCACGTCACCAAGGACGGCGCCGTCGCCGGTCCGCGCTCGCTCGAGCATCTCGTGGACGTGGTTCTGCACTTCGAAGGTGACAAGCACTCCACCCTGCGCATGGTCCGCGGCGTCAAGAACAGATTCGGTGCGGCCGACGAAGTGGGATGCTTCGAACTCAGCGAGCAGGGCATCAACGAGATCAGCGATCCGTCCGGCCTGTTCCTCCATCACCGTGAAGAAGCCGTGGAAGGCACTGCCGTCACAGTGATGATGGACGGTAAGCGACCTCTACTCGGTGAAGTTCAGGCCCTCGTCGCCGCCACGCCTCTACCGACACCTCGCCGAGCCGTCAGCGGGCTCGACACCGCCCGTGTGGCCATGGTTCTGGCCGTGTTGGAGCGCCGCGTCGGAGTGTCGATCTCGAAGGCCGACGTCTACGCCGCGACCGTCGGCGGTATGCGAATGACCGAGCCGGGTGCCGATCTGGCTCTCGCCATAGCGGTCGCTTCCGCGGTGAAAGCCAAACCCGTCCCCAAAGGGCTCGTCATCCTCGGCGAGGTCGGACTCGCCGGAGAGGTTCGACGAGTTGCCGGCGTCAACCGGCGGCTGATCGAAGCTGCCCGATTGGGATTCACCAGCGCCATCGTGCCGGTCGATTCCGGCCCGAACATTCCCGGCATGCGCGTCAACGAAGTAGCGAACCTGGCCGAGGCACTCGCCTATGCCGGATTGATGGGCGGCAAACAAGCCCCGTCTCGCCCCAAGCTCACTCCGGTGAAATGACCGACTTGCGTCCGACTACCGCGTCAGACCGACGAGGTGCCGAACGGAGAAGTCGGTTCGCCGTCCACGAACTCCTTGGTCTTGGCGAAGTGTTCCGGGGTGATGGTCAGGAACAGTCCTCGGGAGGTTCCCACCACCGTGTCCGGATCCGCTGTCGGGCCTTCGACGATCACTGCTTCCGCGCTGGTGTAGACCTTGCGGCGCAAAACCCCGTCGATGCGAGCCCGGAATTCGAGCACCGATCCCAACGGGATCGGTCGGGCGAAGTCGATCTCGAGGTGCCCGGTCACCACCGGCGAGCCGAGAGCCATGCATGCCATGCCCTGAGCCTCGTCGAATGCCGTCGACAGAATGCCGCCGTGAATGACACCGGGACCGCCCTGATACTTCTTGGCGACCTCCAGACGACCGGTCACTTCCAGCCCGTTGCCGGCCCTGAAACTCATCGCCATTCCCGCAGGCTGGTCGTCGCCGCAGCCGAAGCATTTCGACCAGTGCTGAGGCAGCTTCTCGCCGGCGGCCGGAAAGAATTCGGTCGGCTCCGGGAGGGTCAGGTCGTCAGGCAGGGTCCAGGTACTACTCATGGATAGGTAATCTAAACGGGGATCAGTCCGGCGCAGGCATCGGACCCGACCGAAGTGACATCGACCTCAGCAGGGAGTTTCTCAATGATCAGTGCGATGGCGGACACACAGTCGTCGTCGGCATTGCGAGAGACCATCGCCAGGTTGGCGCCGGGTACCGCGCTGCGAGACGGGCTCGAACGCATACTTCGCGGTCGTACCGGCGCGCTGATCGTCCTCGGATACGACGAGGAGATGGAAGCGCTGTGTGACGGCGGATTCAATCTGGACGTGGAGTTCGCCCCGACTCGCTTGCGTGAACTCTCGAAGATGGACGGCGCGGTCGTCCTCTCGACCGACGGCACACGCATCGTGCGTGCCAACGTCCAGCTCGTTCCCGATCACAAGATTCCCACCGTCGAATCCGGTACCAGGCACCGCGCCGCCGAGCGCACGGCAATTCAAACCGGCTATCCCGTGGTCTCGGTCAGCCAATCGATGTCGATCGTCAGTGTGTACGTCGGCGGTATCCGGCATGTCATCGACGGATCGGCCACCATACTTTCGCGTGCCAACCAGGCCGTCGCCACGCTCGAACGATACAAAGCGCGACTCGACGAAGTGACACGGCAACTGTCGGTCGTCGAGATCGAGGATTTCGTGACCCTGCGCGACGCGTTGACAGTCGTGCAGCGGCTCGAAATGGTTCGCCGTGTGTCGATCGAGATCGAGCAGGACGTCCTCGAGCTCGGCACCGACGGTCGCCAGCTTGCATTGCAGCTCGAGGAACTGGTCGGCGACAACGACATTGCACGCCAACTGATCGTTCGGGACTACCTGGCCGGTCCCGAACCGATCGGCACCGCGGCGATGGACAACGTCCTCGTTGCACTCGATCGCGTCACCGACGCCGACCTCCTCGATCTCACGACACTTGCGCGGGTTCTCGGTTATCCGGGCACGATCGAAGCACTCGACACTCCGATGACCCCTCGCGGATACCGCGTGCTGATGAGGGTGCCTCGATTGCAGTTCCATCAGATCCACCGGTTGGTCGGATCCTTCGGCACTCTTCAGTCGCTGCTGGCCGCTACGGCCGCCGATCTGCAGTCGGTCGAGGGCATCGGCGGGCTGTGGGCCCGTCACATCCGTGAAGGACTTTCCCGGCTCGCGGAAACGTCGATCACCGGATCGTTCAACTAGCGGGCCCGGTCAGGCTCGCTCTCACGCGATGTTGAACGGCTCCGGAGAGCTTCGCAGTGCGCCGAGCTGACCGACAACCGTATACGCGCCTGCGCCCACCGGATTGCGCTCGGGGTTCTGCGCGGTCGCGCACTCGGGGGTCGACGTCGTTGCCGACCAGGCGACCTTGAACGCGGCTTGCTCACCCGGAGCGAGATTGCGCACGTCGGCTGCGGGCTGCGGGTAGCAGTCGACGTTGGACCACAGACGGGTCTTGCCGTCGATGCTGTAGACGAGCACCTGCTGAAGGCCGCCCGCCAGATCTCGATCGCAGGGTGCCGAACCGATGTTGGTGATGACGATCGTGAACGACGGCTCTTCGCCGGGAGCAAAGGTCGCCTTGTCTGCGGTTGCCTTGACTGCCAGCGACGAGTCGGCACACTGACCGGCCGGGACCGGAGCCCCGGTGGTCGACGAAGACGAAGACGACGAAGACGAAGATCCCGAAGCCTGCGTGCCCGAGCCGCCCGAACCACCGGCAGCACCGCCACCCGAGCCACCGCCACCGTCCGGTGCGTTGGATCCGGAAGGGTTGGGGGTGAAGGAGACGTCTGTTGTCAGCGAGGAACTCGCAGCGGCCGAATCGGCCTCCGGGGTATCACTTCCACCGCCGAAGAGGGCGGACGCCGCCCAGATGATCAACGCCAGCGCAATAACGGCGGCACCAATGGCCAGCGCCCGGCGACGCCAGTAGATCTCAGGGGGCAGTGGTCCATTCGGTTCCAACACGGACTCAACGGTAGTTGGCTCAGGGTCGACTAACCGTCAGCTGAGACGGCGTGTCGGTACCCATTGTCCGGTGCCAGGGATCACTGCCCCGGAAGATCTAACCCTCGACGCTCTCGCCGATGTCGCCGACAGCGCCCTGAACACGCATGTGACCGTCGGACAATGTGTACGTGACGCCGACGATCGCGCACGCACCCTTGTCCACCTTGTCGGCGATGATCCGCGACCTCTGCATGATCAACGAGCCGGTCTCCACGACGTGACGACCTTCGAGTTCGTCGACGGTGGACAAGCCTTCGTTGCGGCCCATCAGGATGGACGGAGCAACGCGCTCGACCACGCTGCGGATGAAGCCGTCGGGGACCGCGCCCTTGTCCAGGGCGTCGAGCGTTGCCTTCACGGCACCGCAACCGTCGTGCCCGAGGACGACGATGAGCGGCACGTTGAGCACGTGAACGGCGTACTCGATCGAACCGAGCACCGAATCGTCGAGCACATGACCTGCCGTGCGTACGACGAACATGTCGCCGAGGCCCTGGTCGAAGATGATCTCGGCGGCTACGCGCGAATCACCGCAACCGAACAACACCGCAGTGGGGTGCTGTGCGTTGACCAGCTTCGCGCGATCGGCGATTCCCTGGCTGGGGTGAATGGACGCGTCGTTGACAAATCGCTCGTTGCCTTCGCGAAGGGACTTCCAAGCGGAAATGGGGCTTGATCGTGGCATTCCCTCATTGTGCACCCGTCGCATTTCGGGCTCTCGCCGGGAAGGTTGCGTAGACGCAAACGGAAGCTCCGCGTCCACATTCACGCCTTGTGATGGCATGCCCGAATTGGAACTTACTTCAGAGTCAGTTTCCTGATACCGTCTCCGAACGTGACCTGGAGCACTTCGAGCTTCCGAATGTGACCGAAGAAACCCGACCAGAACGATGCGGCCGGAAAGGGGGATGGCGTGAGCACCGAACTTGGAACAACCGGGGACGCAACACCCGCCTCCCCCGCCAGGACGAACATGTTCTCGAACCTGCTGTCCGAAGTCGGACTGCTGTTCACCTTCACCGTTCGCGTGTGCGTTGCTGTGATCACGACCCTGCGACGCAAGCGTCTCGCCTGGCGTGAGGCGCTCGACCAGATGTGGTTTCTCGCCCACGTCACCTCGGTCGCCTCGGCGCTGGTGATGATTCCCCTCGGCGTGGGAGTGGCGCTGCAGATCGGTGCGCTCGCAGATCAAATCGGTGCAGGTGCGTACAGCGGTGCCGTGGTCGCGTTCCTCATCATCGGACAGGCCGGGCCTCTGGTGTGCGCCCTGATCATCGCCGGCGTCGGCGGTTCCGCAATCTGCGCAGACTTGGGCGCGCGAACGATCCGTGAGGAAATCGATGCGCTCGAAGTGCTGGGACTGCCGGTACTCGAACGCCTGGTCGTCCCGCGGATGATCGCCATCGCGGTCGTCTGCCTTCTCCTGAACTCGATAGTTCTCGTAATCGGTTTGGGCGCAAGCCTCTTCGTGCACGTCCTGATCCTCGACGGCAACGCCCAGAGCTTCCTGCGCAATCTCGTTCAATTCAGTCAGCCCAGCGATTTCGTCGTCTCCGGCATCAAAGCCGTTGCCTTTGCGCTCATCTCGGGAATCGTGGCCTGCTACAAAGGCCTGACCGTCAAGCGTGGAGCCCAAGGCGTCGGCGATGCCGTCAACGAGACCGTCGTGCTCTCGTTCGTTCTCGTGTTTGTCGCCAACCTCGCAATTACTCAGTTCTACCCGCTGTTCGTCTCGTTGAAAGGTGCCTATTGATGCACCTGCCCATCGCAATTCGTGCCAAGCGGGTCAGTTCGCGCACCGTCGACGGCCTGAGTCGCCTCGGCGATCAGTTCACGTTCCACGCGCGTGTCATCACCTCGATTCCGGCAACCCTCAAGCGATATTGGCGTGAAGTCGCCCGTCTCGTCGCCCAGGTGGCCTTCGGTTCTGGCACCCTGCTCGCCGGCGGCGGCAGCGTCGTCGTGATCTTCGCGATCTCGTTCTTCGCAGGTTCCCAGATCGGACTCGAGGGCTACCGCGGACTGAACCTCGTCGGCCTCGCACCGCTGTCCGGCGTGATGTCCGCCATCGCGAATACTCGTGAGGTCGCACCACTCGTTGCCGCAATCACCTTGGCTGCCAAGGTCGGAACTGGATTCACCGCGCAACTCGGAGCCATGCGGATCTCCGAGGAAATCGACGCACTCGAAGTCATGGCGATTCCCTCGCTGCGGTACCTGGTCACCACCCGAATGATCGCGGCGCTCATCGCGGTGGTCCCGCTGTACCTCGTCGGCCTGTTCGCTTCGTACATGGCAACGGCGCTTGCGGTGATCCGGGTCAAAGGCCAGTCGGAAGGAACATACGGCTACTACTTCAGTCTTTTCCTCTCTCCCAACGACATCTGGTTGTCCTTGATAAAAGTCATGGTGTTCGCGGTCGTCGTGACCCTCGTGCACTGCTACTACGGTTATACCGCGACGGGTGGACCTGAAGGCGTCGGCCGAGCAGCCGGACGAGCGCTGCGCACCAGCATCGTCTTCCTTGCCTTCACCGACGTCGCCATGACCATCGCGCTCTGGGGACTCAAACCTCAGGTTCCCGGGTTGACCGGATGATCGTCACGGACACCAGTCGAATTGCACTGGCACTGCGTGGTTTACTTGCGGTAGTCCTGCTGATCGTCGCCTACGTCTTCTTGTTCAGCAGGGGCACGGACACGTTCAGTTCCACACCGCAGGTCAGTGCTGTCGTTCCCGCCGGCGCCGGTGCGTTGAGAGTCGGATCATCGGTTCAGTACCGCGGGGTCGTCGTCGGTTCGGTCGCCGACATCGAGCCTGGCACCACCGCTTCCACCATCTCGCTCGCAATCGACGAGGGTGCGTTCGAGGACATACCGTCGACAAGTCAGGTGCGGCTGATGCCCCGCAACATCTTCGGCGACTTCTTCGTAGACCTCATTCAACCTGACGAACTCTCGCGTGGTCCTGCTCTCGCACCGGGCACCGAGTTGGTATCCGATCAGTCCGAAGTCGCGGTCCAGCTCTACCAATCGATCTCACGGATCTACTCGCTCGTTTCTTCCCTCGACCCCGCCGACATCAACGTGGCGATCACGGCAGTCTCTGATGCGATGAGCGGCAAGGGAAACCAGATCGGCGAGTCTCTCGATTCAGTCCGTCAAGCGTTGGTCGGTGCGCAGCCGGTCATCGACGGACTCGGCGACGACCTCGACGACATAGCGACGCTCGCCGACAGTCTCTCGACGAGTGCGCCGGACATGCTCGCCGCATTCGAGAACTCCATCACCACATCCAAGACCGTCATCGAGAAATCCGACGGATTGGCGGGGCTTCTGCGGGCGGGCACCAGCACGGGATCTGCCGCCACAAGTCTGATCGGTGACAATCGTGACCGCATGATCACCTTGATCGACGACGCCGATTCCCTCACCGGTGCAATCACTTCGCGGCCAGACCACATCACCACCTTCTACAACGGCCTGCGCAATCTCACGATCAATCTTCCGCCCGCGTTGGCCCACGGTCCGTGGCTCAGCACCGACCTACGGTTGTCTGTCACAGATCTGTATCCGTACGGAAAGACCGACTGCCCGCAATACGACGGGACTCGCGGCCCCAACTGTCCTGCCTCCGCGACCGCGTTCGGCGGAACCGTCGGCCCGGTTGGCAGCCCTGCCGAACGATCCCTGATCTCAGCTATCACCCAGGGCGGTACAGCTTTGGATACTCTCGTGGCGGGGCCGGTATTTCGCGGCACGACGGTGGTGGGCAGATGAGCGTGAAGAAATCTCTGATCAGGTTCGGATTGTTTGCCGCACTGTCTATTCTCGCCACCGTCGTCGTGGTGAGCACCCTGATCAACCCCGTCTCCGGGTCGAGCTCGCAGTACCAGGCTGTCTTCGTCAATGCGTCCGGTCTGGTCACCGGCAGTGATGTCCAGATCGCCGGAGTCCGAGTCGGGCGCGTCGACAGCGTCGAGTTGGTGAACAACCAAGCCGTCGTCGGCTTCGAACTCGAATCCACACAACGTATTCCGACCGGCGGTCGGGCGGTGGTGAGGTACGCGGATCTGTTGGGGGCACGGACGATCTCGATCGAACCAGGGCAAGACGGGGGCGCAACCGGCAATTACCTCTCCCCCGGGGCCACCATTCCCGTCGAACAGACTCAGCCCGCGATCGACCTCACCGACATCCTCGGCGGCTTCCGTCCTCTGTTCGACGCGCTCGACCCCACCGAAGTCAACGAGCTTGCCGCACACGTCGTCCAGGTATTCCAAGGACAAGGTTCCACCATCGAAAGCCTGCTGGAGCGCACTGTTGCCGTCACCGAGAACTTGACGTCCCGAGACGCGATATTGGACCAACTACTGACCAACCTCGACCGGGTACTCACCGTCACCACGACGAATCGACCCAACTTCGTCGAGATGATCAACACGCTCGACACACTGGTCGGCGGTTTGGCACAGGACCGCCAACAGATTTCGGCCGCAGTTGATTCCGCGGGTTCCCTGACTTCTTCCCTTCAGGACCTGGTGACGCGCGTGGAACCCGAGTTGGCTGGCGCGCTGACTTCCGTCGATCAATCGGCTCGGGTCGTCGTCGACAATCGTGAGTCGCTGGCGACCGGTATCACCGCGTTCGATCAATTGTTCACCCAGTTGGGGATCGCGATGAGCTACGGAAGCTGGGCGAACATCTACATCTGCAACTTCCGACTCAGCGCGCTGGACCAGTCGGTGACTCTCGGCGGCCCCGAGCGTTCGGCGGTGTGCCGATGAACTGGCTCACCGTCAAGAACCCGGTCCGCAACGGAATCATCTGCATTCTCGTCGGAGTCTGTGTAGTTCTGGCCGCACTCGTTGTCCCTCAACTGATCTTGAAAGTCAAGACCAACGAGTATCACGCCGTCTTTGCCAACGCCACCGGATTGACGCAGGACGATCCGGTCAACGTCGCAGGAGTCCCGAGCGGGGTGGTCACCTCGTTGGCGGTCAGCGGCAACTCCGTTGAAGTCACCTTCCGACTCGACGACGGCGTCACACTCGGCGAAGACTCCCGTGCGGACATCAAGATCTCGACTCTGCTCGGCCGACGCTCGCTCGACATCACTCCGAACGGATCGCGCTCGCTCCCCGGAGGTTCGACCATTCCCATCGAGAACACGAGTGTTCCGTTCACTCTCGACGATCTCGGACGAGGAGCACAAACCACTTCGGAAAACCTTGATCTGCAACAACTGCGAAATATCCTGACCGTGGTGTCCGACAACTCACCGGACGATCCCGAACTCATTCGCCGCTCACTCGAGGGAATCGACGCACTCTCCGGAGTAGTCAACGACAACGACGATGCACTCCGTTCCCTTCTCACCGGCGCGCAGCAGACGACCACAACGTTGATCGAGCAGAGGGACACGCTGGAAACCCTTCTGGGAAATGCGGATCTGGTGATGTCAACGATCGCCGACCGGCGAGATGTGCTGACTGCGCTCGTACAAGACCTGAATCAGTTGAGCACCACCATTGCCCAGTTCCTCGGTGACAATCAGGCATTGGTCGACTCGGTCTTGGGAGACATCCACGAGGTGACGGGAGTTCTGTCCGAGAACGAACAATCACTGACCACGCTGCTCGACAACTTCGCACCCAGCGTTCGGTACGTCACGAACGCGACCGGCAACGGCAACTGGCTCGATCTCAACTCACCCTCCACACTCATCCCGGACAACTGGTTGTGCGTCGTCGGGCTTGTTCAGGGGTGTCGATGACTACGACCGTCAAGAAACTCGCCGTGCTGGCAGCGATAGTGATCTGCGCGATCGGTGCCGTCCTGTTCGTCACGCGTGACGAACACCGACTCACTCTCACCGCCGAATTCACCTCGACCGACGCAATCTTCACCGGTAACACGGTGACGATTCTGGGAGTTCCCAGCGGAAGGGTCGAGAGCGTCACGCCGGAAGGGTCCCGGGTTCGAGTGGCGCTGAGCCTGCCATCCGGAACACGTATACCGGCCGACGCGCAGGCCTGGGTCCTTTCTCCCTCGGTCATCAGTGACCGCACAATCGAACTCGGCCCCGGCTACGAGGGCGGTGAATTCCTCGCGGACGGCGCAGTGATCCCTCTCGAACGAACTCACTCCCCGCTGACATGGGACCAGCTCACCGCATCGGTGAACGAACTGACGGTCGCGCTCGGCCCTGGCACCGACGGCGGTGGGATCGGTGACCTCATCGGAGAAGGCGCTCACGCGTTGGACGGCAACGGGCAAGCATTCAACGATGCCGTGCAGTCCATCTCACAGGCCAGTTCGGTACTGGCCGGCGCGAGTCCTGACATCTCCGAACTGGTGAAGAACCTGAACACCCTCGTGCAGTTGATCGCGGACAACCAGACCCAGGTCGACTCGCTGTCGAACTCGGTGACCGTCACGGCACGCGCGTTCGGTACCCAGCGAGAAGACATCAGCGGGGCGCTCGATTCCCTGACCACGTTGCTCGGACAGGTCTCAGCGCTACTCGCCGAACACGGCGAGGCGGTCACCGCCGATCTGGGTACGCTTGCACAGTTGGCCGGCGCAGTCGCGACCAAACAGGACCAATTGCGCGAGATCATTGAAACGGCACCAACGGGATTCGAGAACGTTTCCAACCTCGTCACCGAAGAAGGCCGAGCCAGAGCACGGTTGAACGTCGCCACCGATCTCTCACAGTTCGACACGACACGAGAACTGTGCGAGAAGATGCCGATTCCGCTGTGCACAGGGCCCGGAATCGTCAATCCCATCGAATTTCCCTCGGTAGGCAGCTCCGACCTGGCACGCATCCTCGGTGGGGGCAACTGATGGCGTCGAACAAGTCCGTAGTGAGCGTTGTCGTGGCACTCGCCATCGCGGCGCCTTTGACCGGCTGCAGTCTCAACTTCCAGCACCTCCCTCTCGGGCGCTCTCTGCCGGGAGAGTCGTACCCGCTGAACATGGAATTCGTCGATGCGTCATTGCTTCCCGTCGGCGGCGAGGTGCGTATCGGTCAGGCAGTGGTCGGCAGAGTCACGTCGATGAGCGCGGAAACCTTTGCAGCCGTGGTACATACCGAGATCGAATCCGATATCGAACTACCCACCGGCACCCGCGCTCGGATCGAGTTGTCCACCCCGATCGGCGATGCGTTCGTCAACCTCGAAGTTCCGGTCGATTCAACCGGCCCCATGCTCGTACCAGGTTCCACCATCGAGCGTTCGGAGACCGTCCGCGGACCCGACGTCGCACAACTACTCGGCGCCGTCGGAACTTTGTTGAACGGCAGTGGGTTGGCACAGGTCAAGACCATCGTGAGCGAGGCTGATCAGATTCTCGACGGCAGGGAAGAGACGATCCGCGATCTACTTGGGCGCCTGGACACTTTTCTCGGGACACTCGAAGACCGAAAGGAATCGATCAACTCGGCGCTGGACTCGCTGAATCGGCTGAGCGCTCTCATCGGCGACGAGAGCGCCACCATCGACGAAGGCTTGCGCACACTCACACCCGCATTGGGCGTGATCGCCGACCAACGACAACCGCTCCTCGATCTACTCGACGAAACCGACAGACTCAGTACCGCAACCAATTCCGTACTCGACCAGTCGGCCGACCAGATATCAGAGATAACCGGACGTCTGTCACCTATCCTCGACCAGTTCTCGGCAATGGGCCCGACACTGGGTGAGACGATGGCCAACCTGGACAACGCGAGAGTGCTCCTCGAGCGCGCCAGCCCGGGTGATTACGTGAACATCGACCTCGACGTCGATGTCGAGGGCACCGTGACCGGAGTGCTCAACGAGATAATTCCGGGCGCCGCACCGCCACTGCCACCTCTGCCCGACTCCGATCGGGAACTGCCGATGACGACACCCCTGCAAGGAGGAACGCGATGAAGAACCGAACCGTCTATTTCGAGATCGTCGCCTTTCTCCTCATCGCGGTGGTCAGCACGACGTATGTGCTCCGACAAGTAGGTGCTGGCGATCCCTTCACCGGAACATTCTCGGTCACCGTCGAATTGGAGAACGCGGCTGGAATCGCTCCGGGTTCGGAAGTGGCCTATCGCGGAGTCACCGTCGGCGACGTCGAGTCGGTGGAGGTTGACTCTGCCCGGGACCTCGTCGTGATGACGCTGAGCATCGCCGCCGACCAACAGATCCCCGACGATTCGCATGCGGCCATCAGCCAGGACACCGCAGTCCCGGTACTGAAAGTTCAGTTGTCTTCGCAGACCGACGGCGGCCCGTATCTGCATGAAGGCTCAGTTGTTCCGACTGAGCGCACATCGATCCCGGTCGCGTTGGGAACCGTGATAGCGAACTTCAACGCTGCTGCCGACACTGTCGATCCGGCAGACCTACGGACACTCTCGCACGAACTCGGCGAGGGATTGAACGGATTGGGTCCGGATCTGCAGGCGCTCGTCGACAACTTCGACGTGCTTGCGCGCACCGTTCAAGCCGATCAGCCCCGTATCAACACGCTCGTCGAGAACTCGCGCTCATTGTTTGCTGCGAACGAGGAGAATGTCGACGCTCTTCCCGAAGTTGCACTCACACTTCGCCAATTGACAGATCAGGTACGAAACTCCGATCCGCAACTGCGCACTCTCCTCGATCGAAGCCCGAGTGTTCTCGACAATCAGATACTGCCTCTCATCGAACAGAGTCGTGAGCCGTTCAGTCTGCTGTTGGCCAATTCTCTCGTCTCCACTCAGATCGTCACCGCACGGATGCCCGCGGTCGATGCCTTGTTGGTGGTGGTACCCAAAGGTTTCGAGAAGTTCGGAAGTATCGTCAAAGACGGACGGGCACAGCTTGATCTGATCACAGCACTCGGACCGGTCTGTATCTACGACACGCCCCGGCGATCGGTACAGGACACCTCACCGACCACGCTCGACAAGAACCAACACTGCGCGGACCAGTCGGGCCGGATCCAGAATCGCGGCTCACAGAACGTCCCCACCGGAACTGGAACGATCGACGGGGTTGCCGAATACGATCCTGCCCTCGGAACGGTTGCGGCCGGTGACGGAACGTCGATTCGTCTGGGCCTCAACGGTGGTCAGAACACCGTTCTCGGTGACAACTCGTTTGCCGCACTACTAGTACAAGGAACGCAATGACCGAGACACCCCAGTCCGAGACACCCGAGCCCGAGATCTCCGAGAGTCCAACACCCACAGTCGTCGAGAAGCCCACGCGCCTTCGCAAGCAGACCCTGCTGATCGTTGCCGGCGCCTTGGTCGTCGTAGCGGCGCTCGGCTGGGGCGCCTTCGCGACCTGGCAGAGATCGATCGACGAAGACGCCCGCACCAGCGCACTGGACAGCGGACGGCAATTCGCCACTGATCTTGCGACGTACAACTTCCAGAACCTCGATCAGAACCTCTCCGTGGTGCGCGACAACTCCGTCGGCGAGTTTGCCGGCCAGTACGCCCAGGTGGCCGCCAATCTGCAGAACATGATCGTGCAGTATCAGGCGACCTCGTCCGCTCAGATCATTTCTGCCGGGCTGGCGAGCAGCGACCGGGACAATGCCGAGGTGCTCGTTTTCCTCGATCAGACGATTACGAACACCAACTCCCCGGATCCGAGGATCGACCGCAACCGCATGCAACTGTCGCTGGTCCGCGAGGACGGCGAGTGGAAACTGAGCAACGTGCAGTTGTTGTGACCTCGTCACGGCGTAGTATCTCCCCGAGCATTATCGAGCGATAGCTAGGGGACCCGTATGGCCACGAAAGATTCGGCGAAGGACGCCACAGCCAGTTGGCGACGGATCGAGCCGCTCGAGCTGACTCCTATCCTGGAAGCCGCCCTCGAAGGATTCTACGACAACGGATTCCACGGAACGTCGGTACGCGAGATCGCGCGTCGTGTCGGTGTCACTATTCCCGCTCTCTACTACCACCACCAGAGCAAGGAAGGGATTCTTCTTGCTCTCCTGGAAGTTTCGACCAGCGACGTGCTCGCACGAGCACACACCGCCTACGCCGACGGTGGAGACGACCCCCGGCAACAGCTCACCAATGTCGTCGAAGCGATCGTCCTTCGCATGACCACCCGGTCACGCCTTGCGGCTCTCGAGGGCGAGGTGCGGTACCTCAGCCCCGAAAACCGCCAGCGATACCGCGTCGTACGAAAGGGTGTCGAGGAACTGGTACTGGGCATCGTGACGGAAGGCGCGGAACGAGGCGTCTTCTCGGTGGCGGACATACCCGAGACCACGCGCGCGCTGCTCGCGATGTGCCAGTCGATTCCGCGTTGGTATCACGCGGAGGGAGAACTCACCCCGGCAGAGGTGGCTCAGAAGTACGCCGTGATCGCACTGAACACGGTTGGATGCAAACCCAGCCGCAAGCGTGCACGTTGATTCTCACACCGTCGTGTATCGCGCCCGAAGTTCACGCTTGAGGATCTTGCCCGTAGCGCCCAACGGGAGTTCGGTGACTATCTCGATGGACTTGGGGCACTTGTAACCGGCAAGTCGGCTTCGGACGAAACCCGAAATCACGTCGGTATCGAGTTGATGTCCTGCAGCAGCAACTACGACGGCTTTGACCGCCTCGCCCCACAATGGATCCTCCACTCCGATGACGGCGACTTGGGATACTCCCGGATAATCGGCGATGACCGATTCGACTTCGATGGGATAGACGTTCTCTCCACCCGTGATGATCATGTCCTTCATCCGATCGGTGATGTAGACGTAGCCCTCGCTGTCGACCCGTCCCACGTCGCCGGTATGGAACCACCCGTCGGCATCTATCGCAGCGGCAGTCTCTTCCGGACGTCGGTAGTAGCCTTCGGTCGTTTGAGGAGACCTGACATAGATCTCGCCGGCCTCGCCGATCGCAACTTCCTCGCCTTCCGGTGACATCACCTTCAGTTCCACCCAGGGGTACGGTTTTCCCACCGAGCGCAGCAGTCCGACGTTTTCGCCGTCCACTGCATGGTCACAAGAATCGAGTTGCGTTACTGCTCCATGCGTTTCGGTCAGCCCATAGACCTGGAACAGGGGCGTGCGGAACGTCTCGAGAGCTCGCTTCAAGACCGACGGTGTGATCGGGGAAGAACCGTAGGCGATGGATCGGAGAGTTGCGAAATTGCGCTCTCGCGCACCTGGCACGTCGACCAGCATCCCGATGACGGAAGGCACGAGGAAGGTATTGGTGATACTCATCCCTTCCATTACTTCCAACAGACCGTCAGGTGTGAATTCCGGGAGAACGACGTTGTGGGCTCCATTCGCGAGTCCCACGAGTACCCAACCCAATCCGCCGATGTGGAACAGTGGCATCGCACACAAGCTGACCGAGGATTCGTCGAATCCCCATGGCCCACCGGTTCGCGTGCATGCTTCCAGGTTCCTGTTGGACGTGAGAACGCCTTTGGGTTTTGCCGTGGTTCCGGATGTATACAGTTGCAGTACAACGTCGTCCAGGCTTCCGCGCCATCCCGGATCGACCGAACTTGCGCCTGCCGATCGAGCTTCGTAGTCGAACTCCTCGGAACCGTCGATCTTCACAACGCGCAGCTTCGTGACTCCCGATGCCTGCACCGCCGACACCACGCCCTCGAATTCACTGTGGAAGAACAACACCCGAGCGTCCGCGTCGGCGAGCACCTCGGCAACCTCGGCGCCGGACAACCGCCAATTGATCGGGATTGCCACTGCCCCGATCTTTGCTGCCGCAAGTACGATCTCGACGACTTGAGTCGAGCTTCTGTCCACCACGGCCACCCTGGTTCCCGAGCTACAACCCAGGTCGAGAAGAACGTTGGCCAGCCGACTGGTACGGAGGTCGAGCTCGGCAAACGTCATCGACCCGTCTCGACCTGTCAACGCGAGGGCGTCCGGTCGCGCAGCAGCGTGGCGTCGAGACTCATCGGCAAGGCGATATTGTGAGCACATCGTGAAAATCCCCTTCTGGATTGGACGTAACTTCCGGCCCAGGCGTGTGCACGACGCCCGAGCGCTGTCTAACCGACGAACTCTCGACGAGCTATTGCATCGCCTCGATGTGTTTCATCACGTCCGGGTACCGACGCAAGTGAGCACCGCCGTTGACATCGAGAACCTCACCCGTGATCCACGAAGAAGCATCGGAGGCGAGGAAGAACACCGCTTCGGCAACGTCGCGAGGCAACCCGTTACGGCCGAGCGGAGTGTTCTCCGTGAAGTCCGCCTGAATAGCCGGAACACCGGTGAGACCCTCGACAAGAGGCGTTTCGACAAGACCTGGCGAAACCGCGTTGACGCGTATCCCCCGGTCTCCGAGTTCGAGTGCCGCCACCTCGGTGAGCATGGCGAGGCCCGCTTTCGCGGAGCAGTATCCCGCAAAACCTGCTGCTGCCTGTCGTGCGTTCAGCGAGGTGATCGACACGATCGATCCACCGGCAGTCATGGCACGCGCAGCATGCTTGATCACGAAGAAACCTCCGGTGAGACAGATGTCAACGGTTCGCTGCCAAGTTTGCGCCTCCAAATCCGTGATGAAGCCCGGCAGATTCACCCCTGCACAATTGACCGCGATATCCAACCGACCGTGCTGCGCCTTCGCCCCCTCGAATATCGCCTTGACCGATTCTTCGTCGACGACGTCGACCCGGACTGCTTCAGCTCGCCCACCGAGTTCTACGGCGCGTTTCCGCCCGCCTTCGACGTCGATGTCACCGATCACGACGATCACCCCTCCAGCGGCCAGCAATTGCGCTGTTGCCCAACCGATACCGGAGGCGCCGCCGATGACGACGGCTACCGCACCTTCCATTCGCCCGGGCATCAGCGAGGAATGTTCTCGTAGTACGGGACAACGATTTCGTCCGTACTCGTGACGTCGCCCAGCATCATCGTCGTGATGGGGTGGACCACGTGCGGGTCCACCTCGACGTTGATACATGCAGGAACCCCCGCGTCGAACGCACGTTTCATAGCGTCGGCAATGGAGGCGACGTCCTTCACACGCTCACCATATCCACCAAAGGCCTCGGCAACTTTCTCGTATGCACTGTCTGCGAGTTCGGACACGACAATTCCTTCGTCCCCGTACACCGCTTCCTGGCCGTGGATCGACATCCCCCACACTGCATTGTTGAATATCACTGTCACAACCGGTATTCCGTGACGGGCCATCGTGTCGAATTCCTGGATGTGGAATCCTGCGGCGCCGTCACCCGTAATGAGTACGACCGGTGATTCCGGTCGTGCTCGATGTGCGCCGATTGCGAAACCCGGCCCGACACCCAGACACCCGAGGTAGCCGAGCCTCAAGACACCACCAACTACTTCGGTGGTCGTGAAGAATTCACCCCACGACGGGGCCTCGGCACCGTCCATCACGAAAGTCGTACCAGGCGGGCAGGCTTCGACGATCGCGCGCGCTGCGAAGTACGGATGCGCCTTACCGCTTTCCGTCGCTTGGTCCTCGAAACCATGCCGGTGCGCGTGTTTCGCACTGGTGGCGGCATCGACCCAAGCACTCCAATCGGGCCATTGACGTTGCTCAGCAGCAGTTTTCAACGCGATTAGCGCTTCTCGACAGTCGGCAAGTATCGGAACGTCCACATCCTGCATACGTCCGATTTCGGACGCGTCGACGTCGATCTGAACCAACCGCGCCCCGGGGAACAAACTGGTGCGTCCGCCGGTGAACATTCCGGCGCGGGCCCCGACAACGAACACCACGTCGGGCGTCGGCTGCCCGAGGGCAGGCAATGAACCGATTGCCAGCAACCCGCCGCCGGCGAGGCGATGGCTTGCGGGTACTGCTCCATCGGACTTCCCGGGGTAGAACACCGGCACATCCACCGTTTCCGCGAACGCCACAAGTGCCTCGCTCGCGTGGGAGAAAGTGACGCCGCCGCCGATCACAATAGCGGGGTTCGTCGCTTCACCGAGCAGATCGAGAGCGGCCTCGACCGCCGCGGCAGTCGGACCCGACCTCGCACTCAGGGTGTAGTTCACCGGAAACCTCACGGTGTCCTCGTCGGCTTCACCGAACATCACGTCGATCGGCACTTCCAGCAACACGGGCCCCGGAATTCCGGTCGTCGCCTTACGAATTGCCAGAGCAACTATCTCGGGAACGCGCGCCGGATCGGTGATGCGATATGCCCACTTGGTCACTGGAACGGCCGCGGCAATCTGATCGAAACCACCCTGAAGCGGATTCGTCTCGGTCTCGCGCATCGGCGGAGCACCGACGACGAAGACAGTCGGAGTGCGATCGAGGAGTGCATTGGTCAGCGCGGTGTAGACATTGGTGAAGCCTGGGCCGGAGGTGACCACACAAACGCCGTAATTGCCCGTCACCCGCGCGTATGCATCCGCAGCGTGTCCCGCAGTGGCTTCGTGTCGGGTGTCGGTGAGCCGAATGCCATATCGCCGACAAGCTACGAGGAAAGCATCCAAATGCCCTCCATGGAGGGTGAAGACCTCGGTAGTGCCCGCTTCGGCTAGTGCCCTGGCCAGTAGTTCGCCACCGTTGACAATCATGTATTTCCTTCCGAATCTCGTTGCTTGATTAACGATCGCTAAGTCATTTCACTGTATCGTGGGTCACAGTGCGACGCCAGAGTGGCATTATGCGAACACATGGCACGAAATTCCCCCCAAACCGATCGAATCGTCATGTTGACCGAACTGCTGGCATCCGACCCCACGACGGGGCGGAGCCTCGCCGACATCGCACGACACCTCGGCGTCGCAAAGGCGACCTGCTACCCCATGGTCGTCGCTCTCACCGAGGCCGGCTGGCTCGTACGTCACCCGATCCGCAAGACCTACCAACTCGGCCCGGCACTAGTTCCCATCGGCCAAGCCGCCTCCCGCGCAATCGATGTCGTCGATCTTTCCCGTACCGTCATGCAAGAGCTGGCCGACACATCCGAACTGGCCTGTCTCGGATTCATCCGATCCGGCGCCGACCTCGTTGTCGCCGAGGCAATTCAACCGATCTCCAAACGCAGCGGAACTCTCGGCTTGCGCATCGGCGACAATGTACTGATGGCACCTCCACTGGGGGCAGGCCTTGCCGCATGGTTCGACGAGGACGACCTTCACGAATGGTTTCTCCTCGGCAAGGAAGCATTGGACACGGAGGCCACACTTCTACGGTCGGAGTACGAGCCGATCCTCATGGCCATTCGAGAGCGCGGTTTCGCCGTGGAATGCCTTCGCCAACAAGAACGTTCAATTTCCGACGCCGTCACCGAGATGCGCGGGCCGGGAGTCGGCGGCCAGAGGGCCGCACTCGCACTGAGAGAAGCACGACGTCTTCTGTCTGCGGATGTAGCGGTCGGAACACTCGACCTCGACGCCAATTATCAACTGCTGTCCGTCAATGCCGTCGCCTTCGCCCAGGACTCGACACCGGCACTGATCCTCTGCCTGGTCGATGCCCCGTCACCACTGACCGGGGAGCGGATCGCCGAACTGGGCAAACTCGTGCGGGAAGCCGCCGATCGGGTCACCACTCTCATGCACGGCCGAACACCTCGACCATTGACATCCGCAGACGGAGCAACATAGCTTGTAAATCCTATCGCTTATATAACGATCGCTAAGTCTATGAGCGTGGCGGTCCGCCTACGTCCCGTGACCACCCCGATCCCCGCCCACCCTTCGGCCGCAAGGAGCCTCCATGACTCTGACTCACTCCGCCCTTTACATCGACGGAACCTGGCAATCACCGACGACGCCGGACGCCATCTCGGTGCACTCGGCCAGCACAGAGGAGAAGATCGGCAGTGTGCCGGACAGCGCACCCAACGACGTCGATACTGCCGTCGCGGCGGCGGGCCGAGCCTTCCGGACGTGGTCGCGACTCGCGCCTGCCGACCGAGCCGACGCCTTGGATCGATTTGCCGCAGCCCTGGGGCGTCGCGCGGATCTCACAGCTCGATTGGTCAGCCAGCAGAACGGAATGCCGATCTCGATCTCCACTGTTGCCGAAGGACAAGGACCTTCGGGGCTTTTGAGCTATTACGCCGCGCTTGCCCGCACGACCGAGCTCGAAGAACACCGTAACGCGCTGGCCGGAACGGGAACCACCATTGTTCGGAAAGAGCCGATCGGTGTTGTCGCCGCGATTGCACCGTGGAACTTCCCTTCGCTTCTCGCAATGATGAAAATCGCCCCCGCGCTCGCATCAGGATGCACCGTTGTACTGAAGCCGTCGCCCGAGACCGTGCTCGACGCGTTCGTCCTGGCCGAGGCCGCAATGGAGGCCGACCTTCCTGCCGGTGTTCTCAACATCGTCACCGGAGGACCCGACATCGGCAAGTACCTCGTCGCTCATCCGGGCGTGCACAAGGTCGCCTTCACCGGCTCCACACCTGCAGGGCGACACATCGGAGCAACCTGCGGACAACTACTGCGACCGGTCTCGCTCGAGCTCGGCGGCAAGTCCGCCGCAGTCATTCTCGACGATGCGGACCTCGACGCGACGATGGCAGGTTTGGCGACGGCATCGTTGATCAACACCGGCCAGACCTGCTACGCCTCGACAAGAATTCTCGCACCCGAAGGACGCTACGAGGAGGTGCTCGATGCCGTCACCGCAATGGTCGAGTCGCTACCGGTGGGCGACTCGTTGGACCCCACCACCTTCATCGGCCCTCTCGTGAGCGCCGGGCAGCGCGAACGTGTCGAGTCCTTCATCGCCACGGGCACTGCGGAAGGCGCACGGATCACGACCGGCGGATCACGACCGCGCGCACTCGAGCGCGGATGGTTCCTGGAGCCAACCGTTTTCGGTAACGTCTCCGCGAACCACACGATTGCAACCGAAGAGATCTTCGGCCCCGTCCTCTCTGTCATTCCATACACCGACGAGGCACAGGCCATCGCAATCGCCAACGATTCCGAGTACGGCCTCGGTGGAACCGTGTGGACTGCCGACTTCGATCGCGGGTTGGAAATAGCCCGCTCAGTCGATACCGGTTCGTTCGGGATCAACGGCTACACACTCGATTTCGGAGCACCGTTCGGAGGCACCAAGGCGAGCGGGATCGGTCGCGAGCTCGGACCGGAAGGCCTGGCCGCATACTTCCAGACCAAATCGATCTTCACCACGGCCTGATTCGCCACCTGCGCCATGAGTGCCCGGAAATCGTCGAGCACACGACGATTGCACACTTACTTAACGATCGTTAAGCTAGGTTCAATGCAGTAACCGCGACAGAAGATCAAGGAAGTATCCAGTGGCCGTGCGATCCAGTGACCAGTATCGAAAAGGGCTCAGCGACGATCGTCGAGTCTTCTACCGAGGCAAGAAGATTTCCGATGTCTACGCCGAACCCGAACTGACTCTCGCAGTCGATCATTCGGCATTGTGCTACGACATCGCCGACGATCGACCCGACCTCGCGGTCACCGATGTCGACGGTGACCCAGTCAGCGCGTTCTACGTGGCGCCGACATCTGCGGACGATCTGATTCGACGCGGCGCCCTGATCGAGGAAGTATCGCGGCGCGGCGGCGGAACCATCGTCCTCAAAGAGGTGGGTAGCGATGCGTTGTTCGCCCTTCTGCGTGCAACCACGGGTGAAGGTCTCGAGAATGCGCGCGCTTTCTACGAGCGGGTCTGCGACGGCGATCTCGCACTCGCCGTCGCGCAAACCGACGTCAAGGGTGACCGGTCACTTGGACCGCGCCAACAGGCAGACCCAGACCTCTACCTGCACATCGTCGACGAGGACGCCGACTCCATCACCGTGCGCGGCGCGAAGTGCCACACTTCGTTCTCCGCCAACGCCGACGAGTTGATCGTGCTGCCCACCCGCGCGATGGGCCCCGAAGACGCCGATTACGCAGTGTCCTTCGCCATCCCGATCGACACACCAGGTCTCGAACTGTACGTCTCTCCCTACGCTGCCGGAGAACGCAACTCCTTCGAATTTCCGATCTCCACGAAACACAAACTCCTCGAATCGCTCACCGTCTTCAACGATGTCCGAGTACCGAAGAATCGAGTCTTCCTCAACCGTCAACCCGAACTTGCCGGGCCACTCGCGCTGGCGTTTGTCGATTACCACCGCTTCACCGCCATCAACTACAAGTTGCCCCTACTCGACATCATGGTCGGAGCAGCTTCACTGATCGCCGAGGCCAACGGCATCAGCAAGGCAGGCCATGTAAAGGGCAAGATCACCGAACTGATCACCTGGAGCGAGACCGTCCGTGGACTGGCTCAACTCGCCGCCGTTCGATCGAAGCCAGGAGCACACGGTGTCCGGCAACCAGATCCGCTTGCCGTCAACATGGCCAAATACCACTTCGCACATGGATTCCACAACGCGGTCGCCATCCTCACCGATCTCTCAGGTGGCCTCCTCGCCACCGGCCCCGGCGGTGAAGACTGGGACAATCCCGAAATTCGTGCAGTTCTCGAAAAATACTACGCTGCAGCAGTTCCTGCCGAAAAGCGTCTCCGTCTGTTGAACTTCATTGCGGATTTGACCGCCCGCGACTACGGCGGATACCAGTCAGTCCTGGCTACGCACGCAGAAGGATCGCTCGAGGCCGAGAAACTGCAGATCTCACGCTCCTTCGATCCGACGAGGGCACGCGAATACGTCAGCGACCTCGCCGGAATCGCCCACCTCTGACCATTCGTCCCGAGAGAACAACAAGGATTTTCATGATCTCGACAGCATTCACGGAAACGTTCGGCGTTCGCCACCCCATCGTCCAAGGTGGAATGCAGTGGGTCGGCAGAGCAGAACTCGTCGCAGCCGTTGCCAATGCCGGCGCCTTGGGATTCATCACCGCACTCACGCAGCCGACGCCGGCCGACCTGGCGAACGAAATCGCCCGATGCCGCGACCTGACCGACCAACCGTTCGGCGTCAACCTCACAATTCTGCCGTCGATCACGCCACCGCCGTACGACGAGTACCGCCAGGTGATCGTCGACTCAGGCGTGAAGATCGTCGAGACCGCAGGTTCCAATCCCGCACCTCACCTGCCGATCTTCCATGACGCCGGCATCAAAGTGCTCCACAAGTGCACAACAGTCAGGCATGCGGTGAAGGCACAGGATCTCGGTGTCGACGGAATCAGTATCGACGGATTCGAGTGCGCCGGCCATCCAGGGGAGGACGATGTCGCAGGCTTGGTCTTGATTCCAGCTGCCGCAGAGAAGATTTCGATACCCATGATCGCTTCCGGCGGCTTCGCCGATGCACGCGGTCTGGTCGCCGCGCTGGCACTCGGAGCAGACGGCATCAACATGGGTACACGATTCATGTGCACCACCGAGTCTCCGATCCACCAGAACATCAAAGAAGCGATAGTCGCCGCAGACGAAACACAGACCGAACTGATCTTCCGACCACTCCGCAACACTGCACGCGTGGCAAGCAACACCGTCAGCCGAGAGGTAGTCGACATACTCTCCCGCGGCGGACAATTCGAGGATGTGCGCGACCTGGTAGCAGGAGCGCGTGGGCGAACCGTCTACGAAACCGGTGATCCCGACGCCGGCATCTGGACGGTCGGCACATCACAGGGACTGATCCACGACATCCCCACCGTAGACGAGTTGGTCCAGCGCATGGTGTCCGAAGCAGAGGACATCATCGGGGCACGCTTGCGTTCGATGACCGAACGCGTTTCCGTCTAGGACAGGAGACCACCCCATGCGTCGAACACTGTTCACAGCCGACCACGATGCCTACCGAGAGACCGTGCGCGAGTTCATTGCCCGCGAGATCACGCCTCACTACGACAGCTGGGAGGAAGCCAGGCTCGTCGACCGATCGGCGTGGCTCGCCGCCGGCAAGATGGGTATCGTCGGTCTGGCCGTCCCCGAACAATACGGAGGCTCGGGTGAACTCGACTACCGGTACCGGTATGTGGTCGCCGAAGAGATCGCCCGTACCGGTACCACCTCGTTCGGCGCCGGACTCGGACTTCAGGACGACATCGTCATTCCGTACATCGCCGACCTCGGCACAGACGAGCAGAAGGCACGTTGGCTACCGGGTATGGCTGCCGGCGAACTCATCTGCGCCATCGCGATGACCGAGCCGGGTACCGGCAGCGATCTGCAAGGCATCAAGACCTCGGCTGTTCGAGATGGCGACGACTGGATCTTGAACGGACAGAAGACCTTCATCACCAGCGGTATTCACGCCGACATCGTCATCGTTGCAGCGCGCACCGATCCCGAAGCCGGGTCGCGGGGATTCAGCCTCCTCGTGGTCGAACGTGGGATGGACGGATTCACCCGCGGTCGCAAACTCCACAAGGTGGGGCTCGCGGGTCAGGACACAGCCGAGTTGTCGTTCGACAATGTGAGAGTCCCGGCAGGCAACCTCCTGGGCGAGGAGGGTGGAGGCCTCATTCATCTCATGGAGCGCCTTCCCCGTGAGCGCCTGTCGATCGCAGTGAGCGCAATCAGTTGCGCGCGTGCGGCCTACGAATGGACCAAAGGCTACGCGTTCGACCGCACCGCCTTCGGAAAGCCGATCGGCGACTTCCAGAACACTCGATTCGCCCTCGCCGAGATGCTGACCGAGATCGACGTGACACAGGCATACGTCGACAACGCAGTCCTGGCCATCAACGACGACCAGCTGTCAGCAGTCGAAGCGGCACAGGCGAAGTGGTGGGCCAGCGAACTTCAGAAGCGCGTCGTGGATCGTTGCGTACAACTACACGGCGGATACGGCTACATGATGGAGTATCCGATCGCCCGGGCCTACGTAGACAGCCGAATCCAGACCATCTACGGCGGAACCACCGAAATCATGAAGGAGATAATCGGCCGCGACATCGCGAAGAGTTGATCAGCACCGAGAACGACCGTGGTCCCGAACATCCTGTGTTCGGGACCACGGTCATTGTAAGCACCGTTCTCGCTTCGTCTATCCGAAGACTGCTGCGCGCTTTTCCTGAAACGCCGCAACACCTTCGGCGAAATCACCACTGCCCAACAGGTCGATCTGGCCTGAGCGCTCGCGTGTGAACGCATCACCGAGTTCGGTGAGCGTAGCGTCGTTGATCGCCTTCTTGGTAAACCGAAATGCAGGGGACGACCCGGCGACCAATCGGTGCGTCAGGTCTGCCAACTCCACCGCGAAAGCGTCGTCCTCGCACACGTGTGAGACCAGGCCGCAGTCGAAAGCATCTCGAGCGGATAATCTTTCGGCCAGCAGTGCCATGCGCATGGCGCGCGCGCGACCGATCGACGCTGCCACCAGTGCGGTGGCTCCACCGTCCGGCATCAATCCCACCTTTGTGAACGCGAGCAGAAAGTAACTCGACTCCGCTGCGAGCACGAGGTCGCACGCCAAAGCCAGCGAAACACCCACACCTGCCGCAGGGCCTCGTACCGCAGCGACCACCGGAAACGGAAACTCTCGAATGGTCTGCACCAAGGCATTGGCGGCATCGATCGTGTCCGCCGACGGCGGACCGGACAACGTCACGTCCGCGAGGTCCGCGCCCGTGCAAAAGGCCTTGCCCTCTCCTTCGAGAACCGCCACCCGCACATCCGAGGATTGTGCGTGCTCGACGAAGATCGTGGCAAGACTCTCCAGGGTTTCGGTAGTCAACGCGTTCATTCGCGCTGGCCTGTTGACGACTATGCGGAGCACTCCGCCGTGTCGGCTCGCGTAGACATCCGGTCGCGTTTCGGTCATTGAAATTCCTTGTCAGTCAGACTCGATCGAGTTGTGCTACAAAAGTTGATCTGCCACTCAGTCGCCCAGCCACTCCTTCGTCACGGCGGTGGTATCGACCCCGGGTGGCCGGGCACCTGACGGCTGCACAGTCCTGGAACGGGAGAACCGCGGCGCGGGTGCCGCCTGCACTATTCCGTCGGCTTCGACAAGAGTTCCCCGCTGGGCAAGATGCGGGTGCAGCGCGGCTTCGGCGGGGCTCAGGACAGGAGCAACACAAGCGTCCGTCGATTCGAACAGCGCTGCCCAGGCGTCTCGCGTGCGCGACGAGAACGCCTCTGTGAACCGTTCTCGGATTGTGGGCCAGCCACTTCGATCCATCTGATCGGGCAACGATTCCGGCGCGATATCCATGCCTTGGAGGAGCGCCGCGTAGAACTGCGGTTCGAGGGCACCGACTGCTACGAACTTGCCGTCCGAACATTCGTATGTGTCGTAGAACGGCGTAGAACCGTCCAGGAGGTTGGTTGCACGTGAGTCACTCCACTGTCCGCTCCCTCGCAACGACCACATCATCTGCGCCAACACCGAAGTTCCGTCGACAATTGCGGCATCGACCACTTGTCCTGTGCCCGAACGCTCTCGCTCGTACAACGCAGAGACGATTCCGAGGATCAAGAACATGGAGCCACCGCCGAAGTCTCCGACGAGGTTCAGCGGAACCGTGGGTTTCTCGGCCGGACCGATAGCGTGCAGGACTCCGGTCAGCGCCAGGTAAGTGATGTCGTGTCCCGCCCGCTGCGCGAGTGGGCCGTCTTGACCCCATCCCGTCATACGTGCGTAGATCAGCCGGCTGTTGAGTTCGGTGCACACGTCGGGGCCGAAACCCAACCGCTCGGTCACGCCGGGCCGAAAACCTTCCAGGAACACATCGGCTTTCGAGACGAGGGCCCTCACCAACTCTCGGCCTGACTCGGTCTTGAGGTCGGCTTCCACCGACCGTCTCCCACGCAAAAGTTGGTCCTGCTCTCGTGGCGAGATCTCGAGTCCACCGGACGGACGCTCGACTCGAACAACGTCCGCTCCGAGATCTGCAAGCATCATCGCAGCGTGCGGCCCCGGACCCAACCCCGCGAGTTCCAGCACTCGAACACCGTGCAACGGGCCGCTCATCCGATGGAAACCTTGCCTGAATAGCGATCGCGCAGTTTTCCTTTGACCAATTTCCCGGTCGGAGTTCGAGGTAGATCCGTACTGAACACGAGTCGCCTCGGCAGCTTGTACTTGGCGATCTGCGCGCGCAAATGAGAAAGCAGTTCGTCGCGAAGCGCATCGCCGGCTTCGGCTTCGGGGACTGGCTGGACGACAGCCATCACTATCTCCCCCATCTCGTCGTCGGGCAACCCGATCACCGCCGCGTCCAATACCGAGGAATGCTCGATCAGCACGTTCTCGATCTCCTGCGGATAAATGTTCACACCGCCCGAGATGATCATGAAGGACTTACGGTCGGTCAGAAATAGGTAACCCTCCTCGTCCACGAAGCCGACATCACCCGTAGTCGTCCAGGTCGGGTGGGCGGGATGCTGTGCCTCCTGGGTCTTTTCGGGCGCATTGTGGTAATTGAATGGCAACTCGTCACGTTCGAAGTACAGCGTACCCACCTCGCCGGGGGGCAGATCTTCGCCGTTCTCCCCGCATATGTGGAGCACTCCCAGGGCGGCCCGCCCCACCGTGCCCGGCTTTCGCAGCCACTCGTCCGAGTGAACGATGGTCATGCCGTTGAGTTCCGTCGAGGAGTAGTACTCGTCCAGAATCGGCCCCCACCAATCGATCATCTTTCGCTTCACATCGACGGGACACGGTGCGGCCGCGTGGACGGCGAGTCGCAGAGACGACATGTCGTAACGGTCGCGCGTTTCTTGTGGCAGTTTGAGCAGGCGCACGAACATTGTCGGCACCCACTGGCTGTACGTGATGCGATAACGCTCGATGTATTCCAGAGCCTTCTCCGGATCGAACCGATTCATCACCACAACGGTTCCGCCCAGCGCCTGGACCGACGCGCACGTCCGGAGCGGAGCGGCGTGATAGAGGGGCGCCGGGGACAGATAGATGTCGTCTTCGGTGACACCCCAAACACTTTGGTTCATCGCCGTCATCTGATCGCCGGGATCCTGTATCTGACGATTCGGTAGAGCCGGCTTGATGCCCTTGGGACGGCCGGTGGTTCCTGACGAGTACAACATGTCGGCGCCGCGCGGCTGATCCGGGAGCGGGACGTCCGACTCCATGTCAGCCGCCCGGTCGAGGGAGTCGTATCCGTCGAGTTGGCCGCCGAAGGAAAGCCTGGTCACCTGCCGGGGAACGAGTTCGGACAATGTCGCGGCCAGTTCGCTCAGAGCAGCATCGACGATGACTACCTTTGCCTCACAGTCCTCGACGACATATGCACCTTCCGGAGCGGTCAGGTGCCAGTTCACCATCGTCAGGTAGACACCGGAGCGCATAGCCGCCCAGTAGATGTCGAAGACCTGAACGTTATTGGTGGCGAGTACGGCCAGGTTGTCGCCCCGCCGCAACCCGAGTCCGTGGAGAACTCGCGCAATCCGAATCGAATTCGATTCCAGTTGCGCGAACGTCACCGCTTCACCGGTCTCGGCAACGATCACTGCGGCCTTGTCCGGGTTTGTCGCAACATACGCTCCGGGATACATGGTTTACTCCAAGGTTCGTTCGCTGAGGTCTTGTTCACAAAGTTGTTCGTGCGGAGATCATTCGAGAGAAAGCGCGACTTTTCCTACCGCCGTGCGCTCGCTCAACGACGTCAGTGCATCGGCAGCACGCGCCAAGGGGTAGAGGGTGGGCTCGGGCACCCTCAGAGCTCCCGACCCGAGCAGGGGATAGAGCTCCTGCCATTGACGCTGTAGATACCGGGGATCGGTTTTCAGATATTCACCCCATCCTGCACCCGTCACCGAAATATTCTTCAGGAGAAGTCGATTCACCTTGACCGTGGGAATATCACCGCCGGTGAATCCCAAAACGACCAGGCGACCGTTCGGCGCAAGGCTGCGCAAGCTGTCCGTGAAGCGGTCACCACCGACCGGATCGAGAATGATGTCGACACCGCGCCCATTCGTAATCCGTTGGACGCGTTCCTTCCACCCGTCGACCGACACGACGTGCGTTGCCCCGGACTCCGCGGCGATCTTCTCCTTCTCGCCCGTACTCACGACAGCGACCGTCTCCAGACCGAGCGCAGACGCGACATGCAACGCGGCAGTACCCAACCCACCGGCCGCGCCGTGAATCAGGACGGTCTCGCCGGCACGGTATCGCGCACGTTCGTCGAGGGCGAAGTGCGCGGTCAGATAGTTCAGGAGAAATCCCGAACCGGCCGAGAGCGAGACCACATCAGGCAGAGCGAAGACATTGGACGGCTCGACCGCAACGGTCTGCTGCCACGAGCCTTCCCCGGTCGTCAGCACGGCCACGCGCCGCCCGGGCACGAAGCCTGACCCTGGCGGCGCGCTCCGAACGGTACCGGCACCTTCAATCCCTGGTACGCACGGTAGTTCGCGCACCATTTGGTAGCCGCCCGTGGTCTGGAGAAGATCAGGGAAACTCACGCCGGCGGTGTGCAAATCAACTACCACCCGTGCGGGATCGACAGGTTCGTCGACATCGACCAACGACAAACCTTCGGGCCCCGTCGCCTCCACCAAGTGGACTGCTCTCATTCAAACTCCTCGGACTGATTCCGGCGACTTCCTCGGCAAACGGAGCCCTCCACAGCAACAGCTTAACGATCGTTAAGTAAGACTCTACGACGGCAGGCAATGCCATGGCAATGGCGCTCGACCACGGAACGTCCCGGACTGCAGTCTTCTGCGAGGTTTGCGCAGCCACACCGGCAGAGCGCGGCTTTCGATCAGGTAGTCAGTACAGGTAATCCTCGCCGCTGGCGCGGACGGTTATGTCACTGATGCTGATACCCCACGGTTGATCGATGATGTGAACGACAGCGTCGGCCAGGTCGTCGGGCTTGATCAGCCAGTATTCGATGGAGTCGACATTCTTCTGCCCGGGGCTGAGGGTGCCGTCGGCCAGGTGCCCGACGTTCTCCATGTAGGTACCCGCACGTTGACCGGTGAGACCGAGGATCGCGTTCTCGTTGACGATCCAGCTCGCCAAGTTCGTTCCTGTCACACCCGTGGGCTTGACAGTCGTCACCTTGATCTTGCCCTTGGCTTCGATTCGCAGTGAATCCGAGATCGTGGTGACTGCAGCCTTGGTTGCGCTGTAGACGCCGGAACCGTCGACGCCGGCGTTTCCGAAGATCGACGAGATGTTGACGACTTGACCGCGACCCTGCTCGATCATCTGGTCGTATACCGCAGAGATTCCGTTGACGACGCCCTTGATATTGATGTCGATTGCCTTGTGCCACTTCTGCCACGCTCGTTCGTGATCGGCGAAATATGCGAGAGGCATGACGCCCGCATTGTTGACGAGTACGTCGAGCGCTCCGTACTCCGAAATGCCGTGCTGCGCCGCGGCGATGACCTGATCCATGTCGGTGACGTCGGCAACCTTGTAGGTGCCGGTGAATCCCGCGGCCGCGATACCGCCGAACACAGTCTTCAGGCCCGCCTCGTTGATGTCCACGCCGACGACTTTCGCGCCCTGCGCAGCCACCTTCTCGGCGATGAGTTGACCGAACCCACCCCCTGCACCGGTGATGAGAATGACCTTGTCCTGCAAGTACTGAGACATAACTGTTTCCTCTTGTTCTGGATTTCGGGTTCGTGGGTCAGACGATGTCGATGGCATCGAGGACTGCGGCGACGGTCTTGCGGTCGCCGGAAACCTCGACGGCAGACCGCCATGCAGATCGGGTGGTCCCCCACCGCAGAAATTCGGCGGCTTGGGTGGTCGCGACGTTCTCCGGCACGTCGTCAGATTCGGTGACGGTCACTCCCCCATCGCCATGGGAGATGACGAAAGTGCGCTCGGTGGCGCCGTTGAGGCGCAGTGCCACAGGCGATGTCAACGCGGTGGCGACAGCTTCGCCGCACATCTGCGGGAGCCCAGCAACCATCCAGTCGATCGCCGGATCGACTGCGGCCGCCACGTCGATCTCACCGTGAGGAATCGGTCCGAACGGCGCCAGAAGATCCGACGTCAAATGGACGAGATGGTCGAACGACACCGCGTCACTGAGCTGATGCAGGCGATAAGTCCCGAGGTCGAGCATCTCGAGTGTGTTGTTGCGAAGCTCCTCTGTCTGCAGCGCGGCCAACGTCGCGAGCCCCGCTTCGGATTGCTCCCGGTAGTAGTCCAGGATCTGCTCGTGCGGTAGATCGGCACGCTCGCGGACGGCAGCGTCGTTGAGCCGCTCGGACTTTCCACTGGGGTTCGACGGGAACACCAGATCCGGGTCGGCGATGAAGTTGAAGAAGAACGCCATGTGACCGATGAGGTCGTGGACGCGCCAACCGTGGCACGCAGTGTCCGCTTCCCACTCGGTAGTCCCGAATTGCTCGGCTATCTTCACGGTATTTTCTGCCAGCGCACGAGCGCCGGCGAGTCCTGCGTCGGACATGGTGGCTCGATTCTTACGAGGATGCGAGGAAAATGGATTTGAGTTGCTGGTACGCCGCAAGCCCTTCGGGACCGAGTTCACGACCCAAGCCGCTGGCTTTGACGCCACCGAACGGTGAACCCCAGTCGAGGTTGAAGGTGTTGACACCGAACGAGCCTGTCTCGACGCGTCGAGCAATTGCGATACCGCGTTCCTCGTCGGAGGTCCATACAGTCCCACCGAGGCCGTACTCGGAGTTGTTGGCAAGCGCGACAGCCTCATCGACGTCGTCGTATGAAATGACTGACAGCACCGGCCCGAATACTTCCTGCCGTGCGATGGTGCTGCCGTTGTCGACATCGGCGAACACCGTGGGCTGCACGAAGAATCCGGTGTCGAGGTCGGCGGGGCGTCCGCCACCCGTGGTGACAGTTCCGCCTTCCGAGCGTCCCTGGTCGATCAAGGACAGCACACGGTCCTGTTGCCTCGCGCTCACCAACGGGCCGACGAACGTCGACGGTTCCATCGGATCGCCGACCTGCAGACCCTCCGCCATCGCGGTGATGGCGTCGACGTACGTCCGACTACGGCTGCGGGGAACCAAGATTCGAGTCGACATATAGCACGTCTGTCCACTGTTGAGCAGGGATGCAGTTGCCAGACCGGTTACCGTCTCCTCGACATCCGCGTCGTCGAGGACCAGGGCCGCCGACTTGCCACCCAATTCCAAGGTAACGGGGCGAAGCATTCCGCCGCACACCGTGCCGATGTGTCGACCGGCCGCAGTGGATCCCGTGAACGCGACCTTGTCGATCCCGGGATGCGACACGAGATACTGACCGATCTCCGGTCCGCCAGTCACGATGTTGATGACACCCTCGGGGAGTTCTGCCGCAATGGCGGCCTCGGCCAATATGTAGGAGTCCAAGGTGGTTTCGGGAGAGGGTTTCAGAACGACGGCGCATCCCGCAGCAAGAGCCGGGGCGATCTTGAACATCGAAAGCACAGCCGGGAAGTTCCAGGGCGCGATGGCAGCAACGACACCGATCGGCTCGCGTCGCACGATTGTCGTGCCTGGCATCGGTTGGCTGGCCCGTCGTTCTTCGGTAGGCATCGACTCGGCGAGGCCTGCGTAATAGCGCAAAAGCTGGACGGGCGCTGCCCCCTCGGCGAAACGGGCGAGCTCGATGGGCATGCCGTTCTGGTGAGTGACCGTCGCCGCGCGGTCCTCGGATCGTTTCTCGAGTTCGTCGGCGAACCTGCGGATGACACGCGCACGTTCGACAGGGGAAAGATCGGACCAGTCGTTCCGTCGCAATGCTTTTCGAGCCGCTGATACAGCTGCGTCGACGTCCGTCGATACGGATGCGGGGAACGAGCCTATCTGTTGCTCCGTGAAAGGTGATACGACTCGGATGATTTCGGAAGTGTCCGGCGCTCTCCACAGTCCGTCGATGAACAGTGCAGTGCGGTCGGTGAGTGTTGTCATTGTGGCTCCTCCAGGGATGGCGCTCGACGTTGAACCAGCCAACCTGTGTTGATCATCACTGCCCAACCGACGAGAAAATTGACATGATGCGCCAATTTATTTACATTTCGACACATGGCCGATCTGATCAGCGCCTCGTCGCTGACACGACTGCCCGAGTTGATCTCCGAACTCGGCGGAGATCCGTACGAATTCCTCGACCGTGTGGGCGTCGATCCGACCGTCATCGGCGCGTACGACCACTTCTTGCCGTTCAGTGCCTTGTCCACACTGCTCGGACTCTGTGCGGATGAGTTGGAGGCGCCGGACTTCGCACTCAGACTCGCCGGTAAACAGGACCCGGACATTCTCGGTCCGGTCGCCATCGCGGCCCGCAGTGCCGAGACAATCGGAGATGCATTGCACGACGTCGCCCGATACGCGCACGTGTACAGCCCGGCGTTGGCGGTAGATCTGACAGTCGGCGACACCGAGGTGTCCTACGGGATCGATACCGTGCTGCATCGACTTCCGTATCGGTCCCACGTCGTGGAACTGGCGATGGGCGTGACACTTCAGACGTTCCGGATGATGGCGGGCCCGGACTTCCATCCGACGCACATCTCGTTTCAACATCCACGCATCTCCGAGCTGCGCAGGTACGTAGAGTTTTTCGGTTGTTCTGTCGAGTTCAGCTCGGATCGGAACCTGTTGACCTTTCCGCGCGGAGTCATGCATCGCCACCTGCCCCGGGTGGATCCGATGGCCTACGACTTAGCCGTGCGTTTCATGGCAGGTCGAGATCCGGATGTGGCGTTCCACGACGCGGTGTCCGCTGTAATCGTGCGTTCCCTGCCTGCGGGTGCAGCCACGCTGAAGCAAGTCGCGACATTGATGATGCTGCACCCACGAACACTGCAGAGACGATTGGCGTTGGAAGGCAAGGCGTTCGAATCGCTCGTCGACGATTCACGACGCGAACTCGCTCGCAGTCTTCTCTCGAACAAAGACGTGTCCCTCTCCGAAGTGTCACGCCAACTCGGCTATTCCGAACCGAGCACCCTCACTCGAAGCTGTAGGCGTTGGTTCTCCACAACGCCCCTGAAGAAGCGGAGGGAACTTACCCGCCGCGGCGGTTGACCGCATGAGCCACGACGCCGACGGTTCGAAGGTCGTAGCGGCTCACCACCGGGGGCGTGGGAGATGGGACGAGAACAGATCCGGCATTGCGTCACTGCAACGGTCGGGGAATACCGCCTCTCGCTTTTCCAGAAACGCCGCGATACCTTCACGAACGTCAGCCTGAGCACCGCGAGCATTGATTCCGATGCTCTCGACGCGATGCGCGACCATGGGGTGTTCGACTCCCAGCATGCGCCAGACCATCTGACGCGACAGGGCAACCGATACCGGCGCGGTGTCACGGGTCAGGCTGTGAGCGAGCGCCGTCGCCTCCCCGAGAAGATCTTCGCGCGAATGCAGTCGGTAGACCAACCCGGCCGAAAATGCTTCCGCGGCAGTGAAGATCCGTCCGGAGTAGATCCAGTCGAGGGCTCGCTGGAGCGGAACCAGTTTCGGCAGCAACCACGACGAACACGACTCGGGCACGAGTCCTCGCCGATTGAAGACGAAACCCATCCTGGCGTCGTCGGCGGCCAAGCGAAAGTCGGCCGCAAGAGTCATGGTGATGCCCACGCCGACGGCCGGTCCGTTGATGGCCGCAATGATCGGCTTCAATGAATCGAACATTCGCAAGACAACGCGTCCGCCACCGTCCCGACGTAGATCGACACCGTCCCGACGTAGATCGTCACCGTTCGCGTCATTTCCGTTCGTCTCGGCGCTCCATTCGGAGAACGTCTCTGCTCCCGAGGACAGATCTGCCCCCGCGCAGAACGCACGGCCCGCTCCCGTCAGGATCACCGCACGCACAGCGTCGTTCGCGTCGGTGGCGTCGAACGCTTCGATGAGCTCGTTTTCCATCGTGGTGGTGAATGCGTTCAGCTTGTCCGGTCGATCAAGGGTGATCACGGCGATACCGTCTTCGATACTCATCGATATGTGTTCCACAGGTCCCTCTTTTCTCTTGGTGGCGATTAGCGAACGATAATCGCCAGTTCTGCCCATATACGCAGTTCAAGGCGGTTTCTTTCCATCGGGTGTGTGTCGCGACTGTTCGGCTCTAAGCTGGGCAGGACGCAGGCACCGAGGAAATGAGAAGGAACCGAACAATGAGTGGGGCGAAGACTGTCGTTGTCCGGCAACTCATACTCGATTCCGCTGTCCGAAACATGAACGAGCGCGGCTATCACGGGACGTCCATGCGAGACATCTCCGCCGGCGCCGATCTCACTGTCGCGTCCATCTACCACCATTTCAAATCGAAGCAGGAAATACTTCAGGAAATCATGATTCGGGCGCTGCACGACGCCAACAGCATGACCCGTAGTGCACTGCTGCGCTCCGGCGGCGATCCGAAAGACCAACTGCAAGCACTCGTCCGCGCTTGGGTCATGTTCCATACGACCAGGCGCGAAGACGCCCTCGTAGGAGCGACCGAATTGCGCAGCTTGGACGAATCGGGGCACCGTCTGGTCGTAACCCTGCGTGACGAGCAGGAAAGCATGTTTCGCGACGTCATCGAGCGCGGAATTGAAGAAGGTACTTTCCACACGCCATTTCCCCGGGATGCCGTGCGCGCCATTATCAACATGGGACAGCAGGTCTGTGTGTGGTGGCGCGTCGACGGACCGATGAATGCGGAAGATATCGCGTCTCGCTACTGCGCATTGGCGACCGCGATGGTCGAATCAAGCTGAGCTGGGCGACACCTTCGCCGAGAAGGGCTGAAAGCACGTAGGGCTGCAATGCCGCAGGGCCGAAGCCACGAAATGCTGTCGATGCGCGAGACCAGCGCGCCTCGACGTGCGTCCGCACACCCACTGCTCGAATCGGTATCCCCATTCCTGAGATCTACATCACTGACGAATCATCATCTCAGGCGAACGATCGTTTGGCAACAGATTCCGGATCGCACGGCACATCCGGAGAAATCCGCTGCAAAAGTGCACTTTTCTCGACTATTGACATTTAACGATCGTTAGGTCAATGATGGCTCGCAGCCGAACGATCGTTTGGCAAATTGGAACGAAGGAGTGCGGGCAACATGAGCACCTCCGCATTGCCACGCGCGACACTGCGCACCTCGCCGACTGCCTCGAGGTGGACGCCTTCGCCACCCGAATGTCCGAGCGCCTCCCGTAGGGCAACGATGGCGAGATATGACTTCTCGTATCGAAGATCGCACTCGCACTTGGATATTGCGTCGTCTGCACACCGAACTTGCCGCAACTCACGTCCTGACCGAACTCACCTGAACGACCCCACAGAGAGCGAATCGCGATGACCAACAACACCGAATCTGCGGTGGAGCGCCCGGGCAGATCTCGGCGCGCGTCCTTTGCAGCCGCGATCTCCACTTCCCTGGAGTGGTACGACTTCTTCATCTACGCGACTGCCGCTGCGCTCGTGTTCAACTCGACGTTCTTCGCCACCGACAGCGAGGTGGTCGCTGCAATGAGTTCGTTTGCCACCGTCGCAGTCGGATTCATCGCCCGTCCCATCGGTGGAGTGCTCGCCGGTCATTTCGGTGACCGGTACGGACGAAAGCCCGTGCTCGTTGCCGCCGTGGTTCTGATGGCTGTGGCAACCTCCTTGGTCGGTTTCGTACCCAACACCAATGTCGTGTGGCTTGCCCCGGCCATCCTCGTGACGCTGCGAATCTGTCAGGGCTTGGCCGTGGGAGCACAGTGGGGCGGAGCCGTATTGCTTGCCACCGAGAACGCACCGGCAAACCGCCGCGGGCTCTTCGGTAGCTTCGCCCAACTCGGTGTTCCGATCGGTGTGGTGCTGGGCAATATCGTGTTCCTGGTTCTGACAGCAACTCTCGCGGCTGATTCGTTCCTTTCGTGGGTATGGAGGATCCCGTTCTGGATCAGCTTGATCATGCTTCCTGTGGCATTCCTCATCCACCGCTATCTCGAAGAGACGCCCGAGTTCAAAGCGCTCGCTGAAAAACTGGCCGAATCGCCGGTAGTTCGGAAATCCCCCATCCTCGAAGTTCTCAAGAAGAACCCGGGCACCGTCCTCGCTGCAGCGGGCGCCAATGCCATCGGCGTGATTTTCTTCTACACGATGATCACCGGGTCGGTTCAGTTTGCGACCACCTACCTGGAGATACCGCGGTCGACGGTCCTCACCTACATCCTGATCGCATGCGCAATACAGATTCCCCTGGTTCCGCTGGCGGGATACCTGTCCGACCTCTACGGTCGCAAACTCGTCTTCGGCCTCGGCACCGCAGCCATGATGCTCTGGGGTATCCCGATGTGGCTGATGATCGGTGGGTCCAGCCCGGACACGATCTGGCCGTTTGCCGTCGCGGTTATCGTCGGAGTGGTGGCAATGTCCCTCCAAACCGGTACGCAGGGAACGCTCTTCGCTGAACTGTTCCCACCGGAGATTCGATTCTCGGGCGCTTCACTCGGCTATCAGATCTCCGCAATCATCGGGGGTTTCGCGCCGATGATCATGGTGATGCTGATCAACGGCAATCCGGACAACGCATGGAAAGTCGGTTCCTTCCTCGCCGCTGCCGGTGCCATCGGATTGATCTGCCTCTACGTGATCGTTCGCCGATACTCCGGACGCTCGCCAGTCGTAGGCACACGAGTGGAGACTGCGAACGCTCAGTACGCATCGTGATTCAACCGGGGGGTGAGTGGTCTCGATGCCACTCCCTCCCGGTTTTCGGGCACGAGAAATGACTGTCGGTCACTGCCGATAAAGTGACCTCAAGACGTCGACGTGTCCTTCGTCGACCGGGAGCGCAGGTTCGAGGAGTGTGTCGGTAGCGGTGGCAGTGGAATCTTCGGTGCTGCTCGAGTGGTACTCCGATACGGCCCGTGATCTGCCGTGGCGACGCGAGGGCGTCAGTGCCTGGCAGATCCTGATGAGCGAGATCATGCTCCAGCAGACGCCGGTGGTGCGTGTCGCGCCCATCTGGGAAGAGTGGGTGCAGCGCTGGCCGGTTCCGTCGGCGATGGCGGCGTCGAGTCAGGCAGAAGTGCTTCGCGCTTGGGGCAAACTCGGTTACCCACGACGCGCGCTGCGGCTTCACGAATGCGCGGGCGTCCTGGCTGCCGAGCACGGTGACGTGGTGCCCGAAGATGTCGACATCCTGCTCTCGCTGCCGGGGATCGGTTCCTACACCGCCCGCGCCGTGGCGTGCTTCGCCTACGGACAGCGAGTGCCGGTGGTGGACACCAACGTACGACGCGTTGTCGCACGAGCCGTCCATGGCAACGCCGAACCAGGCAATCCGTCCAACACACGCGACCTGGCCGATGTCGCGGCGCTGCTGCCGCGGACGCGAGCGCGCGCAGCCACCTACAGCGCAGCTCTCATGGAACTCGGCGCACTGATCTGCACTGCGCGGACGCCGAACTGCGAAAACTGCCCGTTGCCGAACTGCGCCTGGGTCGCTTCGGGCAAACCGGCACACACCGGACCGCCGAAGAAGGTGCAGAAGTTCGCGGGAACCGATCGCCAGGTACGTGGAAAATTGATGGCCGTTCTTCGTGAGAGTCACCGTCCGGTCGAACGCGCGCAACTCGACATCGTCTGGCCGAACGATCCGGGTCAGCGTGACCGCGCACTGCATTCCCTGCTCGTCGACGGACTGGTCGAGCAGACGGATGACGGCCTGTTTGCGCTTGCCGGAGAGGGTACGGCTTAACCGACTCGCATCGGGTTGCATTCTTCGGCTGCGGGTTCGTCGGCCTGAGGCGGTGCGACGTCCGGATCAGAACGCCGAAGTGCAGCAGGAACGGCAGGTACCGCCGGGTCGCAAGGGGTCAGAGCCGGAATCGGTAGGGCGGCGCTGGGCGGAGGTCCACTGGTCGAGGTCGCCGGCTCCGCGCCGACGTTCGGGCGATCCGTGGACACCGCGCGCGACCCGTCTGGAGACAGCGCGATCAGCAACCCCGTCAGCATGAGCAGAAGTGGCAGGACTATTGCCACCGCCCACCGGATCCTGTTGACGGGCCGGACAGCCATGCCGCCACCGGACCGAACGTCAGCTCCCCGATCGGCCGCCACCAGCGCAGCGCCAATCGCGAGTTGGGTCCGCTCGCCGAGAAACAGGAAGCCGAGACCTGCCAGTTCAGCGGCTTCGGCGGACGGCTGCCGAGACTCTTCCTTCACGAGCATCGCGACGAGCATCTTGGGCACCGGGTCTCGTTCGGCGACGAGGAGGTCCAATGTCGCAGCAAATGTCGAGCTGTCTGCAAGCAACTCGGCGGTGTCGTAACGGTGCGCCGAGTCCACGACACCGGCACTCGGGTCGACGGCCGCGATCACGGTCTCACCGCCGTCCGGCCAGAACACGAGAATCGGCGAAACACCATTCAGAGCGTCGACCGCCCGCAGGTAGGCGAGCCGAGCGTCGAGACCGTTGACCAACTCCACGTTCTCGAAAGAACTGGAGGACAACGAATCCGGAACGAGGTCACGCACGTCCGCACGCTCGCACACAACCCCGACGACTGTGGGACACAGATTCGAGCGCAGGGCCCGGCCGGTGGCGACCTCGGCAGCGGACGCGAGCGCGCGTGCCGACGCTTGCGGAGAGGGAACGGTCCCGTCTGCACCCCAGGGGTGACGGAACTCGTCGATCGAGCCCAGAAGGGGTGTGTCCGCATCTACGAGAGCTGTTGAAATTGACTCGTTTTCGAATACAACGCCCAGGCTTTCACGCACTGGATCCTCCATAGACTGTTGCCGTTACGGGTGCTGCCATCACTGCGAAGCGGTATCAGAACGTCAGGCCATCGACCGCCATTGCACCTGGTTCCAGCACCACGTCCACCGGCGCTCGGCCGTCGACCGTGACGCGATACGTCCCCGGTAACAGTCCGAGAAACGAGAAGTGACCCTCGAACGGTGTCACTGTCCGCGCTGTCGCGTGCCCGCATTGATCGATACCGATGATCGCCACTGTCTGCGTGGTGCCGGACGTCACCAGACCCGAGATCTGCCCGTTCGCAGCTACCGGATCCTCCTGAACCGTCTGTCCGTTGACGGAATTTCCTTGTGGATCACACACTCCCGGTCCAGTCGACACGCGCACAGTGACGTCGTTCGACCGCACGCGAACCGCACCACTATCGGCAGTGACCACTACTGCTGTCGGTAGACCGTCGGTATCTTCCCGCTTGCCCGCAATCATCGTCGCAGTTCGTGTGAAGAATCGATCCGCTTCCAGATCCCCTACCAAGCACAGTAACCCGGCCTCGTCGATGTCCGAGCCGACTCCGCAGTAGCCCGGCAGGGACGGCAGAGTGAAACCTCGGGGCACCTGAAGTTGTACGACCACGTCCGAGAGCGATGTGCCCCGGACACCGATGTCGACGACGTACGTCACCGGATCACCCTCTCGGACAATCGCGTTGGACGGTCCGGAATCGAGGCCCGGGCCGTCGGCTGGATCGAAGGGCGGCGCACCGTCGATGGCCGTCAACCCGACGGTGAAGGCAGGCGTGAACTCTCCCTCGGCTGCCAATCGAACATCCGACTGCATCGGAAGCACACCGAGCGCAGCAGCGCCGACCACCAGAGCTCCGGTCACGACAACGACGCCGATACCTCGCACTCCTCTCCGCCACGCCCTCGGTCGGAGTCCGACGACAACGGCCTTCGACCACACCTCTGACAGACGAGTTCTCACGACGCTCCTTCGATGTCTGACTCTCGGGGCTCCCGACAGGCACTCGCGGCCACATTTGGCGAATCCCGAGCTACGTTCAATAGAAGTCGCTCGATGGCCGCGAAAGCCAATGGTGACGGCATGATTGTGCGGGTGAACTTCTCTCACCCAGGGTGAAGTCCCGGGTGAATTGCCCGGGATCGCACGCTCTGGATTCGCACCAGCTACGCTCCTCCCTGTAGATAGATGGATCGAGACAATCCGCCCAAACTCTTCAATTACTGCGGGGCGCGAAAGCAGAAAGGGTCCGCGCTGATGTTCGGGATGGACGGCCATGACTGGGCAGCTATTCCCGAAAGGCGCACTCTCGCGACGTCGATTCCCCGGCAGGCACTGTTCTCGAAACTTGACCGGCGTGCCGCGCTGACCATCGTCCGTGCACCGAACGGTCACGGGAAATCGTCGTTGATCGCATCGTGGCTGCGCGCTCATCTGGCATCCGAACGAATACTCGTCTGGGTCTCGGCCCCACAGCCCTCGTCGACTCTCGAAGATTTCTGGGCCATTGTCCTCGATCGAATCCATGCCGCCGGAATCGCACTGCCCGACATCGACGATCTCGCCGATCCTTTCACCGCTGTCGCCAAATCCCTGAACGCCCTCAGCCGCCCCGTGCTGCTCGTGCTGATCAGGCCGGATCTGACAGCGGAACCAGAGTTGGACGATCAACTGATCGAACTCCTCACCCTCTGCCACAATCTGGACCTCGTGGTCACGCTCTCGGGCTTCGGCATGTTCTCCGAGCCGTACCTGCTCGACACCGACCACGAGGTGATAAGTGCGAGTGAGCTGTTGTTCACGACAGCCGATACCGCCCATGTGCTGGAACAGGCCGGCGTACAACCGACTGACGGTGATTCCGAACAAATCACATCCTTGACGGGTGGACTGCCCGTACTGGTTCGCGTCGCCGTTCCCGCCGTCCGCGTCTCCGGCACCAGCACCGGCACCGGCAACCGCGGGCAGATGATCGAAAAGAACATCGCGCGGGCGATAGACGATTACGTGAACAATTCCGTTCTCACCACCGCTGAGCACGTGAAGCAACTCGAGTTCCTGCTCGCGACGGCCTTTGCGCGATCGATCACCGTCGACATCGCCGCAATGCTGTTCGAGTCCCAACGCCCGGACGCTGCCGAGACCGTTCATCAGATTCGCGCGCGCCTGGCGATACTCGAGACATCCGGATTGGTGTCGCGGGTCGAGACCGAAGCAGAAGAAACCTGGGAGTTGCCGCCCGCAATTCGTCGATCGATACTTGCGCGCCACACTCGCGCTGGAATCGATCCAGCGCAACGTCTTTCGTTCCTCGCGCACAATCGACTCGACAACGGTCATCACGCGTCAGCACTGGACTACGCTGTCGAGGCAAAGAACTGGACACTGGCAGTAGACATCGTCGAGCAACACTGGGTGACGATGATCGTCCACAACCTGGACTCGGTTCGCTCTGCCCTCCAACGGATTCCGATGGAAGCTGCAGACAAACACTCTGCTGTGGAGGCGGGGCGCGCTCTATTCACGATGCATCCGAGCGAGCGCTCGGCGGTCGTCGACTTGCTACCCGAATCGCCGACCGAACTGTGGGAGCTCGGCAGCGAGGCCGGCGCGAAGGACGCCTTGAGCATTGCCTGCGTTCAATCGATCATGCTCAGGATGGCCGGCGAGTACGGGCTCGCAGCAGAAACCACCAGGCGCCTGTCTCACCTCAGTCGCAGTGCGCTGGAGAACAACCCGGAAGCCGTCAGCGCGCAACTCCCTCTCATGCGACTTCAATGGGCGATCAATTTTCAATTGAGCGGCAGGCTCACCGAATCCACGATCAAGGCCCGGATGGCCTACCACGGCGCACTGTCTCACGGAGTCGACTTCATCGCTCGCAACTCTGCGGGCAGTGCCGCACTGAATTGGGCGCTGGCGGGTGAACCTCGCCAGGCCGCATACTGGTTCGAGCTCGAGCAAAAGCACCCGGACCCTGGCGGTTGGCTGGAACCTGTGGTCAAGATCGCCGGCCTCACGGCACGGGTGCTCGAGGCCCTCGACACACTCGACTTCGACGACGCACGCGGGACACTGACCGAACTCGGTCTACCTTCCGACACCGAGGAACTGTGGGCATTCGTCATCTATGCGCACTGCCAATTCGCCTTGACCTCCGGCGACCGAACGTCGGCACTACTGTTGCTCCACAATGCGATCGAAGCGCATTCCATGCAGTACACGGCTTCCTCTTTCGCGCTCCCGCTGCTGCAATCCGCCGAGATCGATCTCCTGCTCGCTCTCGGAGAGGGAAACAAGGCCGCAGCACTGGCCAAGGAGATCATCGATCCCGCGACCAACCCGTGGACCCTCACGTCGGTGGCACGCCTACGACAGCGGATCGGCCAGAACGAAGCCGCGGTCGCCCTGTGTCACCAGTTCGACTGGTCCGGCGAGTCGTATCCGCGAGCACAGATGGAATCGCTTCTGGTGCAAGCGGTTGCACACTCCGAGTTGGGTGAACCGCGCCTCGCGGCGCAGGAATGGTCCAGAGCGTGCAGTATCGCGGATCAGACCGGACTTCTGCGTTCGTTCGCGACCATCGCATCGGCTGATGTCGAGAAGCTCGAATCGATGGCGAAAACGAATTCGCCCGCACTCGCCGAGTTCGCGAAAAAGCGTCCTGCTGAATCCTTTCCGGAGATCGTTCGCATCGTCGAGCTCACCGAACGCGAACAGAAGGTCCTCTCACTCCTGGCACTGGGAATGGGGTCGGCCGCGATGGCGGACAAACTGTACGTGTCCGTCAACACCGTCAAGACTCAACTACGCACCCTCTACAAGAAGCTCGACGCGCACAATCGAAACGAAGCGATCACGAAGGCACGTCAGCTGCGCTTGCTGTAGTCCCGGTTCGGAACTGATTCGGACTACATTCTGTAGGCATGAGCACCGATACCTGCGTCTTCTGCAAGATCGTCGCACTGACCGAGCCGGCAATTCTCGTTCACGAAAGCGAGACGACTCTCGCATTCCTCGATGCCCGACCGGTGAGTCGGGGACACACTCTGGTGGTTCCCAAACGCCATGCAGAAAACCTCGATGCTCTCGAAAGCAACGAGGGCGCTGAGATGTTCCGCGTCGGGACGCTCATCGCCGGAGCCCTTCGCCGCTGCGACATCGCCGCTGACGGAGTCAACTTTCTGGTCAACGACGGTCGCGCCGCGGGCCAAACCGTGTTCCACTCGCACCTGCACGTCGTCCCACGCCATCGCGGCGACAAGGCTAAGTTCGCTGCCGGACTTCTGGCCAGAAGAGCCGTCGAACTGGAGCAGGTGGGCGCGTCGATCCGCAGTCAACTCACTGTCTGAAGGAACTCCGTCACCACGTCACGGTAACGCTGCGGTTGATCGTCGTGGACCAGGTGACCTGCATCGGCAATACGTACGTACCGGGTTTCCGGCCTCTCGGCCATCTCACGCATCTGTCCTTCCGGGGTGATGGTGAACTCCCCCTCGATGAGCAAGGCCGGCACCTCGATCGCCTTCCACTGATCCCAGAAATGCCGCGTACCCCACTCCTCCGAGATGTCACGAAAGGTCGACACCTCGCCGTGCAGGTACCACCCGTCGTCGCGGCGGTCGAAAGAGTCGAGAAAGTACTGGCCGGCGACGGGGCCGAAGAATTCCTTCATCGCGTCCTCGGAAGCGAACGGCTGCGGCCACGCCGAGATCATCTGAGCCCAATCCGCCGCGGTGCGTCCGCGAAAATCGGGAGCCATGTCTTCGAGGACGAGGGCACCGACCTTGTCGGGGTGCGCGGCGGCGAAGCACCAGGCGTGCAGCGCCCCCATCGAATGCCCGATCACGATCATCGGACCGTCGACGGAAGCAACAGCAGACGCCAGGTCCTCGACGAATGCCTCGGTGGTCAGTTCAGCAGGCGCAGGCCTGCCGTGACCGGCGGCGTCGAAGGTGTAGACGTGGCCGAACTCGCGGATCCACGGCACGTGGCGACGCCACGTTCGTGAGCTGCCCATGAGGCCGTGCAACAACAGAATCGGTTGTCCCGTTCCACCTTCGTCATGCAACACGAGTGTCACGGTACGCGGTGAAGGTACGCGGGTAATGTCGCTTGCATGGCAGTCGTGAAGATCAATGCAATCGAGGTCCCCGAGGGAGCCGGCCCCGAACTGGAGAAGCGCTTCGCAGCACGCGCTCATGCAGTCGAGAACTCACCGGGCTTCCTCGGATTCCAACTCCTCCGCCCCACCGCAGGTGAGAGCCGCTACTTCGTGGTGACGCAGTGGGAGTCCGAGCAGGCATTCGCCGATTGGCGTGACGGCCCTGCCCGCGAAGCACACTCCGGTGAGCGCGCGAAGCCTGTCGCTTCGGGTGCGTCGTTGCTGGAATTCGAAGTTGTCCTGGACGTAGCCGCCAAGAGCTGATTTCGTGGATTGCGCTCGCCGCGACGGGCGCAATCCCTGCTCAACTCGGCTTCACGCGTTGACACGGTGCGGGCAGTAGTGCAAAAGTTCGCATGTAAACGCGATGGTCCGACAGGAATCCGGTGAAAGCCCGGAGCGGTCGCGCCACTGTAATTCGAGGTGAAGTGTCTTTTCGGCACGACCATTTCGACAGCCAGACACTTCGGCCATCGCATGGACCTAGGGGACGCGAAAATCCCAGGAGGCTTCGATGGCTCTCGCCTATTCTCCCGATACGTCGATCGACTCGACTCGTCTGGCTTTCCTTGCCGCTGCAGTAGTGCTGTTCGCGATGCTCGCTCTCTACCTGGTCGGATTCGACCAGGGCGCTATCTCTCGCACCGGTATGTACATGCATGAACTGATGCACGACGGTCGCCACTTGATGGGCCTGCCGTGCCACTAGTCGACAATTTCACGAAGCTTCTCATTCGTGGTTTGTTGGCTGGTTTGATCGCGGGCATCCTTGCCGGCGGAGTTGCGTTCGTGCTGGGTGAACCGCACGTCAATGCTGCCATTGCGATCGAAGAAGCCAACAGCGCCACCGGTGAGGCTGCCGGCGAAGCCGCTGGGCATTCACACGGGGACGAAGAAGAACCACTGGTGAGCCGCGACGGGCAGCGCGCCGGGTTGTTCCTGGCCACAGCGCTGGCCGGACTGGCACTCGGCGCGATCTTCTCGGTCGTCGCGAATTACGCGCGACGACTCACCGGGATGTCCGGACCGTTGTTGGCGATCACCATCGCCGTCGGCGGTTGGCTGGCCATCGAGGCCGTGCCGTTCTTCAAGTACCCGGCCAATCCGCCTGCCGTCGGAGATCCGGACACCATCAATCAGCGCACACTGCTGTGGCTGGCCGCCGTGATTCTCGGACTGCTGTCCGTCACCGCAGCGGCAGCGGCAGCAAAGGCAGTTTCCGGACACGAGTTCCTCAGTGTGCGCATCGCTGCTCCGGTGGCCGCGTTCCTGGTGATCGTCGCGATCGGTTACGTCTCGCTTCCCGGCATCAACGAGGTGGGTGAAGATTTCCCGGCAACTCTGCTGTGGGAGTTCCGGCTTTCCTCGCTCGCTACACAGGCGACGCTGTGGCTCGTACTCGGATTGGCATTTGCCTTCCTCACCGAGCGCGCGACCAAGAACGCCGACGTGGCGAAGAAGTACGCCCTTCGCTGAACCTGCTGTGGGGCGGTTTTTTAAGCCCCCCGGGTATAATATGGGGCCACCCGTCTTGTTTTATGTAATGTGATTAGAATACGAAATCCCCGAACAACGCCGCGGGCAAAAT